>CANIZT010000266.1 GCA_947471905.1 Verrucomicrobiaceae bacterium | reverse complement strand
GTCTGGACCGCGAGCAGAAGATGAATGTGACGATCAGCGTGAAAGACACGGACACCGCCGGTATTTTTGATGTCAGCGCCCGTGGCTCGATGCAGATCGCCGTGCTCGTCGAGCAAATGCGCCGCGAAGGCTTCGAAGTGCTGGTGTCCCGCCCGATGGTGATCATGAAGCGCATTGATGACGTGCTCTGCGAGCCGTTTGAAACACTCTACATTGATGTGCCGGATGAATACCTCGGCAACGTGATGAAATCGATCTCCGAGCGCAAAGGCAAGATCGAGGACATGAACGCGCACAGCGGACGCACCAGCCTCCAGGCTTACATCCCCACGCGCGGCTTGATCGGCTTCGAGTTTGACCTGATGAACCAGACCAGCGGTCATGGCATCCACAGCCATCTCTTCAGAGAATACGCCCCGCATGCCGGACCGATGCAAACGCGCTCGACGGGAACTCTCGTCAGCACCGAAGGCGGCGAAGCCACCAGCTACGCGCTGGATACAATCCAGATTCGCGGCAAGCTCTTCATCGGCCCGGGAGAACTCGTCTATGACGGCATGCTCATCGGTGAAAACCCACGTGCGGACGACCTGCCGGTGAATCCGACGCGCAGTAAAAACCTGACCAACTTCCGCGAAGCAGGCGGCACCAAAGCAATCGCGCTTTCGCCACCAGTTCGCTTCAGTCTGGAACGCGCCATCGAATACATCGCCCCGGACGAGCTCGCCGAATGTACGCCAAAGAGCATCCGCCTCCGCAAGCGCACCCTCGACAGCAGCCAACGTCAGCGTGAAAAGAAGAAGACCGAAGCGCAGCTCGAAGGCGCGACTTAGTCAACCCCAAGCTGCCTAGGAAACCTTTATAGCATCGCCCGAAACTCAGTTTCGGTGAGGATTTTCACGCCGAGCTTCGTGGCTTTGTCGAGTTTGCTGCCTGCGTCTTCACCGGCGCCCATCACAATATCCACTGGCACTGGGTCAAAGGCCACGCTGGGCACACCGACAACGAACGCTGCGAAGAACTCGCAAACGAAGCCATCGCCGCCGTCAAAGCCAGCCACACGCCGCAGCAGCTCGCCATGCTGCTGGAGGAGTTCAAGGCGAAGGCTGAAGCGCAGCTTTTGTGAGGCTTTTAATGCCGAACTTTATTGGAATACCTCGGGCGCGAGCTTCAGTTATCTCCCGATTGCTGGACTTCTTGGGTATTCCCAATGCTCTCCGGTTGATTGGCCAATTTATTTCCGTACTCCGCCAGACACACGCTTGCTGAGTTCCATCAGACTCGCTTTGATATCCTTCAACCACTCGGTCACTGATCCATTGTCCTGAGTTTTGGCGTACCGCTCATAGTCGTCCGCGTACTTTTGCATCGCTGGCAACGCCCGAATGGTGCCAACGCGTCCCAGCGCCCTATAAGCATGGCCTTTTGTCCCCATATGCAGCAAGGCAATTAACAGGTCTTCATTTTCGGGTGAAAGGTGAGCGGCTAGCACATCAGCGATTCCGCTGAGATACTCCTGCTCGAAGCCATCTTTAATATCCTTGGCCGTCTTGCCTTCGATAATGCGTTTTGTTAATTCGAAGTAGCGGGCAGTGGCTTCAGGCGGCACATCCGTGCGCAGTGCTATCGCATCCAATACATCGGCAATCTCCGGTGACCGCTGTTCAATCATCCGATCCGCCACCTTGGCCAGCCACTTCCCCAGCTCTGGATAGGTTTGAATCATTTTCAGTCGTTTCTTCATCCGGTCCTCATCAATCATTCCTTCATCTCCCCACAGCCTCATCATCTCCTGTATCTGGTTCAGCTTGGTCGCTTCAGCCTCAGCTGCGGCCTCGGCTGCTGCCGCCGCTAGTGACAGCGGCGGGCCTGCAAAGGGATCGCGAGCGCTGTTGGATTGGGACTGAAGACTTAGCGTGATGCACATCATGGTTGTCACCACTACGCTGACGAGTGGAAACCATGAGCGAGGCCAGAGCGGGAACTGTGAATTCGATTTCAAGGCGTGAGTTAGATTACACCTTTACCGCGCAAAAAACCGTTTCACAACAACGCCCGAAACTCAGCTTCGGTGACGATCTTCACGCCGAGTTTCGTGGCTTTGTCGAGTTTGCTGCCCGCGTCTTCACCCGCAAGCAGGTAAGTAGTTTTGCCGCTGACGCTGCTGCTGACTTTGCCGCCGTTGGCGCGGATGGTGTCGGCGATGGTTTCGCGGTCTTCGCTCAAGGTGCCTGTGATGACCCAGGTGGTGCCGTTGAGCTTGTCGGAGGCGGCGGTGACGGTTCGTTGCGCGAAATTGAGGCCCGCTGTGCGAAGGCGGTCGAGTAGGGCGGCGTTGTGCTCGTCGCGGAACCAAGCGTGGATGCTCGGGGCGACGATGGCTCCGATGTCGGGGCATTGGGTGAGGTCTTCGATGCTCGCTGAAGCGATGGCGTCGATGCTGCCGAAGTGTTCCAGCAGCTTGCGGGCACCGCCTGCGCCGACGTGAAGGATGCCGAGGCCGAAGACGAGCCGCCACGGATCCTGCTGCTTGCTGGATTCGATGGCTTTGAGGTAGTTGTCGATGCTCTTGGTGCCGACGCGTTCAAGGCGGGCCAGCAGCAGCTCGTTGAGCGCGTAAAGATCGGCCACATCGCGCACGAGTTTGATTTCGACGAGTTGGGCGATGACGGATTCGCCAAGGCCGCTGATGTCCATGGCCGCACGACTCACGAAGTGCTCGATGCGGCGCTTCACGACTTCGGGGCAATGCGGGTTGGGGCAGCGGATGACGACCTGCTCCTCATCACGATGCACGGCGGTGCCGCAGACCGGACAGTGCGTGGGGGCGGTTACCACTGCTTCATCGCCTTTGCGGTGCTCTTTTTTGACGGAAACGACGGCGGGGATGATCTCGCCGGCTTTTTCGATCACCACGATGTCGCCGACTCGGATGTCCTTGCGTTCGATCTCCTCATAGTTATGCAGCGTGGCGTTGCTGACGGTGCTGCCGCTGACTAGGACGGGCTCCAAGCGTGCGACGGGCGTCAAAGCGCCGGTACGGCCGACTTGGATGTCGATGGCGAGGAGTTTGGTTTCTGCCTGCTCCGGCTGGTATTTGTAGGCGATGGCCCAGCGCGGTGCTTTGCTTGTTTCGCCAAGTTCGCGCTGGTCAACGAAGCTGTTGACCTTGATGACGGCTCCATCGGTCTCGTAGGGCAGCGATTTGCGCTTTTCATCGAGTTCGCGGATGGCCGCGAGTAAACCTTCGGCATTGTCGGCGTGCCAGATGAGATCGGCCTTGCGCAGTCCAGCGCGGTCGAACAAGGCATGCACGTCGCTCTGGGATTGCACATCACTGGCTTCGACGAGGCCGTAGAAGACGATGTCGAGCGGACGTTTGGCGACAATCTTCGGATCAAGCAGTTTCAAGGTGCCTGCCGTGGAGTTGCGCGGATTGGCGAAGCGCTGTTCGCCAGCTTCGTCACGTTCCTCGTTGAGTTTGGCAAAGCCTGCCTTGGGCATGAAGACCTCGCCACGCACTTCGAAGGTTTGCGGGCCGTCTTTGGGCAGGCGCAAGGGCAGTGTCTTGATGGTTTTGAGGTTGTTCGTGACGTCGTCTCCGGTTTGGCCGTCTCCGCGTGTCGCGGCGTGTTTGAGCACGCCATTTTGGTAGCGCACGGTCATGGCGACGCCATCGACCTTCGGTTCAATGATGCAGTCAATGCGTTCGCGTCCCAGGCCCTTCTGCAAGCGGGCGAAGAAAGCGCTGAGTTCCTCTTCGGAGTAAGTGTTGTCGAGGCTCATCATGCGCACGGTGTGCGTGATCTGCGTGAAGCCTTCTAGCGGAGCGCCGCCGACACGCTGCGTGGGAGAATCGGGGGTAAGCAAATCGGGAAACCTCACCTCAATGTCCTGCAACTCGCGCAACAACACATCGAACTCCTTGTCCGAGATGACGGGCTTCGCTTCGACGTAATAAAGGCGGTTGTGGCGTTCGAGTTCCGTGCGGAGAAATTCGGCACGGGCGGCGGCTTCGGCGTGGGTCATGGTTGGGATGTGATTAGCCGCAAAGAGACGCAAGGAAACGAAAAAACATCACTCCTTCTCTGGAACCCACGGCGAGTCGCGCATGAGGTATTTCATGAGGAAGGAGGCACCGAACATGAGAACCGCTTCTCCGGCAAGGAAGACCCAGAACCAGCCGAGATGCCACATCCAACTGGCGAGACCGCCAACGATGCCTGCGGCGATCATGACCCCGGCCATGAGCATGCACCCGGTGCTGGTGTTTTTGATTTCCTCAGATGGTTTGGAGAGCGGCAGCCAAGTGCCGATGAGACCGGTGACGAGGGAGAACGTGGGAAGGAACAGAACAGCAGGCAGTGTGAGCGCAAGCGGGACCAGCGACTGCTTCCAAGCGCACATGATCACAACCTGCACCGCCAAAATGGGAAAGGTGAGCATGGCGAGCACGGCTTTTCGCGAGCCATGAAACAGCGGCGTCCAGTGCGGCAGCGGAGCGACATGAAAAAACGCGGAGGCACGCCAGTGTTCGGAGCAGTGCAGAAAGACCATCGCCTGCAACGGCACGATGCCCATGAAACAGGTGGCGAAAGCCTGCATCATCAAAGAGGCGTCGAAATCACCCGCGCGACCGCCACCGGAGAACATCATGACGAGCGGCATGACGAGCATGGGGGCGATGCCTGGATAGAGCCGCAATTTGACCTCGCGATCACGCGCGAGATAGGCGGTGGTGAGGATGAAGGAATGACGCTCGACCGGATCGCGCAGCCACCAGCTTAGCGGCGGCATTTTTACTAGCGCGGCAAGCCAACGCCCACGCGGCTTCTTGCTGTCTTTGACTGTTCCGCTCGACTCATTGAGTGACATGAGGCCCTGGCCGTAGGCATTGCCGAGTTTTTCAAACGCCAGCCAGCTCGTGATGAAGGTGACGAGAATGCCGATGCCCGCAGGCAGCCATAATATGGAAGGATTGAGTGTTGTGCCGCCGATCAGGGCATCGAGAGCGCCAAACCACATCGGTGGCAGCGCGAGCAGCCAGCCGCTGACGTGATCGAGGTGCTTCAAAACTTCGGGATGAAGCAAGCGCGGCATGATCTGACCGCTGACAATCATGAAGATCGCTAGGAAGGATTGCAGGGTGGCAATCATGTTGTCGAGACGCTCACGTCCGAACCATTTGAGGCAGGCGTTGTAAACGAGCACGATGCTGGCAGCGGAAAACACCATGAGCAGTGTCGTGGACAGCAGATGCGCGGGAATAAAGCGCCAGGTGGCCCCCTTGCTCCACATAGCGGTGACGAAGCCAGCGAGATTGAGCGCGAGCGCGAGCAGCAGCGAGAAACCGGCGAGCACGCTGCACTTGGCACGCAGCAATTGCTGCGGTGTGACCGGACGGTGCAGTAAAATTTCGGCTTCTTCCTTGATGAACAGCATCGTGCCAGCGTTCTAGGCCAGCGTCAGCGAGGCGAACATGAAGGTGAACCCGTGCAGAGAGCTGGCGAAGATGAAGCTGTCTGCAGAGAACGCGAACATTGCGGGCAGGAGGCCAATCGCTGCGTAGATGAAGAGTGTGATACCCAAGCCGATCTGGCGGCGAGTTTTCTGTGCTCCCGCCTGCTGCGCGGCACGGCCACGAAACAGCAGCTTCCAAAACAAGCTGCGCAGCACCTGTTCCGGTGATGGTGTGGCGGCGCTCATGACAACATGCTTTTAGCAAAGGTCTCAGCGCGCGCTTCAAGACCACTGAGTCCGGTCAGACGGGTGAACAATTGCTCCAGCGTGTCGGCTCCGTGCTGGTGCTGAAGCTCCTGCGGCGTGCCTTCAACGAGTAGTTTGCCCTCTGCCATGATGGCGACGCGATTGCACACACGTTCGACGACATCGAGCACATGGGAGCTGTACACGATGGTTTTGCCTTCGCGGGCCAGGGTTTCGAGTAGCGCTTTGAAGCCGACGGCGGCGTTGGCGTCGAGGCCATCGAGCGGTTCGTCGAGCAGCACGACTTTCGGATTGTGCAGCAGGGCGGCGGTGATGACGACCTTGCGCCGCATGCCTTTGGAATAGGCACCGAGCAGCTTTGAAGTAAGCGTTTCCTCGTCCAACTCGAAGAAATCGAGGAACTGGCGGATGCGGGGCCGCGCCTCGTCTTCGTGGATGCCGTATAGCGCGCCGATCATGAGCAGGAATTCAAGGCCGGTAAGGGATTCATAGACCGCGCCCGAATCCGGCACAAAACCCATGAGCCGTTTCGCCTCCATGGGATGC
>CANIZT010000265.1 GCA_947471905.1 Verrucomicrobiaceae bacterium | reverse complement strand
GCCTCAGCGGTATCCACACTGAGACGCACGGCGACGCCGCCGGCGGGGTCTCTGATCGAACAGTGGCAGATCCAGACTGCCGGCGAACATGTCTTCGACAACAGTTTTGAAGCGGCGGTACTAGGCACCGCCGAGACCACCACGCATTATGCGTGGTCTGACGCATGCGCCTATCGTTTGAGAAATGTCCGGCTGACCGGCGGTGCGGGTCAGGTGTATTTCGAGAACGGGGAGATATTCAACGTTGATCCGCTCACCCGCAGGGAGAAGCAGGACCGCGTGCTGCGCCGGCCGGTGCCGGGCATGGCACAGAAGGTGAGCGGTCCACTGTTGCACCTATGCGGGCCGAACTCCGAGAACCACGGGCATTTCATCCTCGACTATCTGCCAAAACTGATGCCGTTTCTGGAGCGTTTTCGTGCCGAACCTGATGCGCGCATTCTGCTGAGTCCTGGACGCAAGAAGTGGCAATGCCGCTACCTTGCGCGCTTCGGTATTTCAGAGGACCGCGTGATCGAAGCGGGCTACGGCACAGTGCTGGTGGACGAGCTTTGGTATGCGCCCATCTTGCACGCTGAGGACGGTGTGGCCAAGTTGTCAGCCCCTGCGAATCATCTGGCCGTGAGAGATGCGTTGGCTGCGGAGCCGGATTTCAAGGACGCACCACTGTGCATATTCGCCTCACGTCTGGATGCACCGAACAAAAAACTGCTCAATGAAGAGCGTCTGGCGGAAAGGGCGCGAAAAATAATAGGTGATGTCCGCACGATCAAGCTCTCGGAACATTCACTGGCGGAACAGTTGCGTTTGTTCGCGTCGGCCACTGTCATTGTCGGAGCAGTGGGGCAGAATCTGACGGAGGTGCTCTGCGCCTCGGGCAAGCTGATACTGATCATGACCGTGGAGAAGGAGATCGTTGATGGCCAGAGATCTTGGGGGCGTGCGTACCACAATCTGGCGCTGCTGGGCGGCAACAAGGCCGTGCTGCTGACCCGCGATACGCCGTGGGATGAAGACCGAAACTGGTCGTTCAATGAGGACCGGTTTGCAAACGTGCTGACGCGGGCATGGAAGTTGTATCAACAAGGCGGCCTTTCCCTTGAAGCATGAAGACGCTCGTGGTTTATCACAAGCAACTGGGGGACACGCTGCTGCTTCAGCCTGCGCTGGCAAAGCTTGCGCAGCAGGATGGTGAACCGGTTGGCTTGATCGCCCGGCCGGGTTTTGAAGATCTTGTCGGTCTGATGCCGGGGGTGCAGTTTACAACTTGGAGAGATGCGCCACGCGTTCAGCGGTTGCTCGCGTACGATGCGGGTGATCGCAGTTCATTTATCAGCTTCTGGTGTCGTGCGCGGGAGAAGCATCTCCTCACTTTCAGCAACTTCTACGTGCGTTTCTTCCATCGTTGGATTTTTGATCGCATCAATCTGCGGGATCAGGAGCAGATGTACCGTGGTCGCTATTTCTGGTGCAGCACGGCAGGGGATGATGCGGATTCATTCGAGCCACCGAGGCTGAACTCTCCGCCGGATGACTGGCTGCCGCAGGGGCTGCCATCCGGTCCTTTTGTACTCATTCATGCGACGTCTGCCTGGCAGCGCAAGTGCCTGCCCGCAGACTCGTGGTGGCCGATCATCGAGCGTGTGAAGCAAATCACTGGAACGGCTGTGGTCTTGACCGGTGGCACGACGGAATGGGAACGCGGCTTGTGTACCGAGATCACTAATGGCGTCGATGGTGTCACGAATCTCGGTGGACGGACAAACTTGCGGGGCGTCATGGCTGTGGCTTCGCGGGCAAAGCAAGTGCTGGCGGTGGACGGTTTCGTGTCGCACCTGGCTTCCGCGTTTCGCAAGCCCTGCCTGACGTTCTTTGGGCCGACTAATGTGTATCACTGGCATATGGCGTCGCCTCTGTCCCGCGCGGTCTTCCCCGGAAGCGATCCAGGTGCTGCGAAGGACCGTCAGATCATGTCTCTGGTGTCGAAAGATTTGCAGGTTCAGGTCGAAGACTGGCTCAAGCAGGTCATTTATCCACCTTAATATAGCGGACCGCCGAACTGACCACGCCGTTGTTGTTCTTGAGCAGGCGATTGGTTTCGAGCGCGGACTTCATGCGCACATAACGCTTCAAAATGCTGCGGACGAAACGTGCGAAGACATTGTCTCCCTGCGGCGGATAAGGACGGCGCCAAAGGTCGGGTTGGATGTTGTTGGCTCGCACATAGTCGATGCCGTCCTTCTGCCAGAAGCGTTTCACGACCTCAATATAGGACACAAGGCCGGCGGCGTTTTCGGTCATGTAAAAAAGTTTTCCGGCCGTGCCTGCGCGAATGAGCTTCCGTATGTGGCCTTCCATATGCCAGATATTGAGTTGGACGTCGGAGCAGATTTTTTGGAGATGCTTGGTGCGCCATATGCCGGCGTGGAAACCTGCCGACTGCGCCGCTTCGGTGAGGGGAGAGATCAGCGCCTGCGGATCATTTTCCGGGGCAGGCGCTCTCGGACGCAGGCAGACCCAGTCGCCATTCTGTTCACGTAGCGGGCGGTAAACTTCAGCGAGACGCTGGGCCGGCATCGGCTTGGTCAACATGAAGTCGTCCAGGAAGAGAAAGCTGTATTCGGATGGGATTTGAGCCATTCCCCGTGCCACTCCGTCCGTCCAGGAGATGTCGTCTCCTACCTTGACGGTCACGACGCGCGGATCGTCATACGAGAGGTGGTTGGTGATGAGATAGATGGGCGTGGGCACATCCGGCCATTGCTTGAACAAGAAGTGGAAAAACAACGGCCACATGTCGCAATACAAATCGCAGGATGAGACCGCGATTTTGAGGTCTGGATACTCTGGTGGAGAATGGGGAGAAGAGGGCTGCATGAAACGGAGGGAGGATTGGAACGGGTGAACTGCCTTCTCAATGGCTCATGAGTTTTTCGGCGGATTGGAAATCGACCTCGGTGTCGATGTTGGCGAATGGATGGTCGATCACGCAGGCACCCGCGTTGGTCCCGTAGATGCTGCGTGTCTCCATGAGGCAGTCACGCGTGAAGGCATAGCAGATGCCGTTGCGATAATAGAGTGGTTCCAACTGCTGTCGGGCAATGATCTGGTGCCCGCGGCTGTCCCACAGGTCGAGCTTGCCTTCGTTGAGGCGCAGCACTTTCAAAGGATGAAATTTCAGGTCGATGGGTGAGACGGTCCAGACGGCATCATGACCGTCTGCAACCAGTTTGTCGATGCAGGCGCTAATGTCTTTAGGATGACGAATAGGGGATGTAGGTTGCAGCATCAGAATGATATCGTAACGACAGCCGTCCGCCGCTTCCGCTTGCTCCAAGGCGTGTTGCAAAACTTCCAGGTCTCCAATACGGTCGCCGGAGAGTGTTTCGGGGCGGTACCCGAAAAAAAACAGGCCGTATTCCGTGGCAATGCGTGCGATTTCTGCGTGATCAGTCGAAACGATTGCACGGTCGATACGGGGCACTTCTTGAATAACACGAGAGGTGTGTGCGATGAGAGGCAGCCCGGCGAGTAGCTTGATGTTTTTGAGCGGTACACCTTTGCTGCCGCCACGGGCGGGCACCACAGCAAGGATTTTATGATGTTGGATCAAGTGTGCGAAGGGGCTGGAGTTAGCATTAGGCTATGAAAAGCATGTTTCCCCACTTAATGCTGCCTTTTTATTACGTGCTGTTTCATACAGACCCACAAACTCGTAGCCGTAGCCTTCCATAAGGTTAAGATAACTGCCTGGACGGGTCGACTCCTCCCCCAAGGAGCCGAATGAAACCTCGACGATCAGGCAGAAAATCTTCTTCTGTTCCAAAAGCGGCGCTGCTCCTTCGAGAATCTGATAATCAAACCCCTCGGCATTGGTTTTCAGCACGCTGATGGAATCAATCTGGTTTTCAATACAGAATGAATCTAGGCGGCGGACGGGAACCGTTTCTGCCGGCATGGGGGTTCCATGCCGGTGGCTCCACTCCTTGTGGAATGAGTTAGATTCATGCTTGTTAGATTTGTGAAAAGTCAATTCAGCATTTTGCGCCCCCGCTCCTAGCCTATGAATTTTCACATTCTTATGAAAGCTGGTCTTCTCATGAATCTTATGATGAAGATCAGAGTTGGGTTCCAAACATTGAATGCTGAAGTTGGGGAAAGCCCGCGCAAGTCGCTTGGTGGTCTGTCCGCAATTGGCACCAATGTCGAGGATAATTCCGCTTTCCTTGCCAGCCAGCAAGCGCCGCACATCCATAATCCAGTCGTTCTCCTGGACTATGGTTGATCGTAACTTTACGAGCTGCCAGCGAAACCGGCCGAGAAACGTATTGATGAGTTTTTGAAATGTCATGGGGGCCGTGATTGCGCACAAACAAAATTATAGTCTAAATACACTCGTACAGTACTTTGTTTCCCGCAAGTGGAGGCGACGAGGATGTCTGACTTTGCGGTGGCTAGGGCGAGTAGGGCTGTTGGAGGCTGATGGCACTCGCATGCCTTCAAAATAACTTTTGAGGGCGAAAATCCAACGGTAAAAATTCGTTATCGGGAGTGTCCTAAAAATATTGTTGCGCCGGTTCTCCTAAACGCTAAACATCTGTCACTTCGAGCTCTGAGCATAACGGTTTCGCAATCCTAGCCGAAGAGCAGGGGCTAATTCAATATGCCAGCTTCTCGAGATCAACATCCTTGTAAACCCGGAAATTACAGAGCCGACATCGATGGCATGCGAGGCTGGGCAGTTGGATTTGTGGTGCTGCATCATCTCGGGTTTGCCGCCTTCAAGGGAGGCTTTATTGGTGTTGATATTTTTTTTGTCATCAGCGGGTTTCTTATCACCCAAATCATTAGAGATGAAGTTCAGTCGACTGGCAGATTCAGTTTCCCCAGCTTTTTTGCCCGACGGGCCAGGCGTTTGTTTCCGGCTCTTCTCGTTACTCTCGCTGTCACTTTCCTCGTTTCCTCTATCCTCTTCCCTCCTCAGTACTTCGAGCGAGTTGGTGGGGCTTTGTTTTATGCGGTCGCCAGTCTCAGTAATTTCTACTTCTGGTCAGAGGGCGGTTACTTCGATTTGGCATCCGAACTCAAACCCCTGCTCCACACTTGGTCCCTCAGCGTCGAGGAGCAGTTCTACCTGATATGGCCGATTCCGCTGGTCCTATCATTAAAAGCAAAGTTTAAATGGGCACCTCTCGTTGTGTTGGGAGCGATCGCAACTTTTAGCTTCATCGGCAACTTGGCATTCATGAACGCGAATAATGTCTTTGTAGCCACACTAGATCCGCGCAACGCCATCTTCTACCTGACCCCTTTCCGGGCTTTTGAATTCGCGATTGGCGCCGTTGTTGTTTGGTTTGGAAGATCGGGACCTGTCAACTTGATCTTCAAGGAGATCATGATCTTTGCGGGTTTGGGGATGATCATTTATCCGGCTACCCGATACGATACCGATATCGTTTTCCCTTCATACAATGCTCTTGTGCCCTGCTTGGGCGCTGCCCTCCTTATTTATACCGGCGGCTCTCGGTATCTCGGTCGGTTGCTCGACAACCGCCTCATCGTCCGCATCGGGATTATCAGCTATTCACTGTATCTGGTCCACTGGCCGCTTATCGTTTTCTTCAAGTTCCAAAAGATGACACTTGGCTCGGAAATTACCAATCATGAGCTGTTCTTGCTCAGTTTGGTGGCCGTCGTCCTTGCGATATTGATGTATCAATTAGTTGAGCAACCTTTCAGACGTGGTGCTTGGATACAGTCATGGCCCCCTTCTCAAGTTGGATTCGCAAGCCTGATGCTCGCCTTCATGCTCGCGCTTCCGGCGGCAAGTGCATGGGCGTCCAACGGCTGGGTATGGAGATTTTCCGATGAGTTGTCGGCTCAGTTGAGCCTGAATAGGAAGAATCTTGATCGTTATGTGTTTGAAAGAATGGATCAACTTGAAAAGGGCTTTTCGAATCAGGGGTTGCCCAAGGTTCTCGTCATCGGGGACAGCATGGCCGGAGATTTTGTAAACATCCTGGCCGAGTCGGACTCGATCGGGGCGATCGAATTGCGAACATTCCAAATGCGTCACAACGCCCAGGCCATATTCACCGTTCCTGACGAAGACTACGACGAGCATTTCCCCGAGGAAGCTGAACGGTGCAAGGCACAGCAGAAGGCGCTGTTGGAAAGTAATGTGCTCGATGAGGCCGATACCGTGGTCCTGGCTTCCCAGTGGCAGCTTTGGAACATCCCTTATCTCGAGAAAACAATTCGATATCTCAAAGAACGTG
>CANIZT010000264.1 GCA_947471905.1 Verrucomicrobiaceae bacterium | reverse complement strand
GCAGCTTGTCTTGAGCAGAAACATGGGGTCGTTGCGCTCGGCTGTGGACGGCCCGAACTCGGCAAAGAAATACTCGGGGTCCATGAGGAACTTCCACGCGGACTCATGGCCGGCGTCGGGCATGTTGAACTGCCAGGGAATGTAGCCGTGTTCTTCACGGCCATGCGGATCGCCCGCATGAAGTCCAGATTGATAAGTCAGCGTGTGCTT
The DNA here is from genome assembly GCA_947471905.1 of Verrucomicrobiaceae bacterium. Lineage (GTDB taxonomy): Bacteria > Verrucomicrobiota > Verrucomicrobiia > Verrucomicrobiales > Verrucomicrobiaceae > Prosthecobacter. Next base: position 6,072 of record CANIZT010000264.1, on the reverse strand, counting down.
TTTCACGACGTTGCCTTCCTTGTCCTTTTCATCGCGCATGGACATGGGGAAGAAGAAGTCGCGCTTCGGGTCCCAGAGCAGTTTTTGCACGTTGGCTTTCAGAGAGGCTGCTTTGCTGGCGAAGTCCGTGGCCGTCGCCTCATCGCCTTCCAGCTTAGCCGTGCGAGAGATGGCCAGCGCGTCGGCATACATGTAGGCATTGAATCCTGGCCGGTAGCCGTTCGCGCCGCGGAGGATGTCGGTCGTCTGCCGGCTGTTGATGTTGAACTCCATGCCGTCGTCGTGACCGTTTTGCCAGAAAAGGCCGACCTCGGGAACGAACTGGCGCTTCGTCCACTCCGCGTAGTTCTGCTTCATGTCAGGCAGGAGATCCTTCATGAAGGCTTCATCAGGATTCACCTCATGCACCGCCCAAATACCGTCGGTCAACCAGCAGCCGTAGTTGCGCGGTTGCGCACCTGGTGTGCGAAACCAATAGCGCGAGTAGTCGCGTGCATATCGGTCGTCTGCCAGCCAGCGGAGTTCATAGAGCTGGTGCCCGACGGGGCAACTGATCGCGCCATAGGCACCGCTCCAGAACGGACGATCCATGAATTCCGTGAAGCTGTAGCCACTGTTCGGCGAGCCATAGGTCATGTGCCTGGTGATCAGTTCCCACCGGTAATAGTAAGTCGTCACGATCTCCGCATCGGGGCAGTCGAAGAACGGGATGTTGGCCTTGAACCAGTCGAAGTCGCGATTGTCCCAGAAGGTCTGTTTCTCGAGTTCCTCCTGCTTCTCCAGCACCTGCGACATTGAGGTCGAGATGAAACCAAACAGCAGGGTGAGAGATGAAAGCGAACATGAAACCAATCGTGTCATAAGCGTGCGGCAGCCTCTGCGGCCGATTCACACAACGAACGAGCGCCGCCACTCTGTGTGACATTGTTTGTGATAAATCGGACACCACGACCTTGCTCGACCTCGCCATTTCATAGCGAGGAGCGATGGGATCGGCTTCCCCATCATCCGTGCGGAAGGTTTGGGCGAGCTGGCCGTGATGATTGAAGAGATCGGCCCAGACGAATTTTTTGTTCGCACCGGCAATCTGGAAGCCCCGGAACTTGTCAGACCCCTCACACCCCGTCTCCACTCCACGCCCAGGGCCAACTCGACCCGCCCCCTCAAAAGCAATTTCCTAGCAGATTTGGAGTTTGGCTTAGATTCAGACACAGAGATTCCTCTGCTAGATTTCATTATTGATCATTTCAAAATGCGAATCGACTTTATTGGCCCTGACGGCAGAGTAAGATTCGATATAGATCACCCATCCTTCATCTTTAGATTCAAAAAAGAGTTTTAACAAATGAGGGGATTTAAGTTTTTCTCAAGCAAGGCATGTCAGCAGCTTAAAATGAAACGAGTGAACATTTTCAATTATCGTAGAATTGAACTGGTGAGATTGATCGTTTCTTCTTTTTTGTTTTGTGTGACTATCACTGGATTTGCTTCTGATGAAGATGTTTACACAGAAAGTCTCTCCGAAGGATGGGGAATTATTATTTGCCATGTTACTGTTGATGGTCTGGCAATGAAGCCGTTCGTTTTAGATACAGGTGCAAGCCACACCATCTTGGACCAAGATTTTATCAAACTCATCAAGCTAGGTGCCAAACGAGCAGAGGGAACTGTTTCGGATGGTTTCAAAAGTGGGATGACCTCTTCTTTTTACACTCCGCCAAAAATCCAAGCCGGAAGTATCAAGCTAAATCCATATTATGTCACGTTGCTCGATCTTGCTTTCATCAAGAAGATTCTCGGTATCAATATTTGCGGTGTGTTAGGCATGGATGCTTTGAGGGATGTAACTGTGGAATTGGATTTCAATGCGGAAAAGTTGTTTTTGCATCGCAGGCCTGAGACCTTAACTGAATACCCATCAAGTGTGTACATTAGAAAAGGAGCGGACCGACGCAGTAGAATTATGGATGCAAAAGTTGCGGATATTCTTCTTCACTTGAAAATTGATACCGCCTTTACTGGTGGAATTGACATGAAAGAAGAAGCGTTTAAGCGGTTAGTTAGTAATGGATTTATTCAGATTAATGAAAAGATGTCTTTTACTCGTAGTTTTTCAGGCCTTCAAAAGAAGGGAGAATCAGGTGAATTTCTTCAAGGCGTGCTTTTGAGTAAAGACCTCAAAGGAATAAAAGTCGCCGCAATTGTGAATGACGGATTGTTGGGAATGGATTTTTTGAGACGCTTCCGCCTGGCATTTGATTTCTCCAATTCTCGAATGCACTATGAAGCCAGAAAAGGCTATGTAGGCTTGTTAAATGTTCAGCATATAATTGGCGGTAAGTTACGTTACGAACAAAATTCTGCTTTTATTGATGCCTTAGATCGGACGGGTGGCCCGTTCACGGATATTGGACTTATGCCTGGAGATTTAATTACTGTATTTGGCGATTTTAGTATGGGTGATATCAACGCGTTGTCGGTATTTCAAAGCTGCAAGGAGATGGCTGGTGGAAAAATTAAATTATCTGCGGAGAGGTCCGGAAAAATGGTTTTCCGTGGAGATATGATCCTCAGACAGGCAGTCTATGACTGACAAGCTGAACTGTTATATTTTTGAGCGCGTTTATGAAGCATGTTTCGCTACGATCCCCAACATTCCTCGGCGACGAAGTTGTGTTCACAGGGGTGGTGCGTGAATTGCATCGTGAAACAGGCTGGAATTTCTCAATAAAGTCCAACGCACCGGACTTGTGGATTAAGCATCCGGCAGTTCATGCGATTAATCCTGAATGCGTGATTGATGATACACGGGTGCTCACACATCATCACTGTCCGCCGTTTCGTGGTATGTCCCAAGTCCCCGTGCATTTTCTGGAGCAGTACTTGCGTAATTTACGTGCCAGCTTGGGGCTGGAGGGATACTATCAAATCTCCAAGTTTGCTGGGGAGGTGCCGGTGAGTGGCGCAGAAGCAGCAGAACCTCCATTTGGGCTAAATACCCGCTACTGGGTAGTGGCTGCAGGCAGTAAAACAAGTGTTCCTGTAAAGGGCTGGGGAGTGAAGAATTACCAGGAAGTTGTGGATGCATTACGGGGGCGTATCTTGTTTGTGCAGGCCGGGTCCAAGTCCGAATGGCATCCGCCGCTGAAAGGTGTGGTGGATGCAGTGGGCAAAACATCACTGCGGGAGTTGATCCAACTCATTCACCATGCGGAGGGGGTGTTGTGCCCAATCACATCAATCATGCATTTAGCGGCAGCAGTGCCAGTAGCCAAGGGCAGTCACTTTCCTGTGCGTCCTTGTGTCGTAATTGGCGGAGGGAGAGAGGCCCCGCATTTCATTCAGTATCCGATGCATCGAGTGCTGCATACATTAGGAATGCTCTCCTGTTGTGCGCACGGGGGATGCGGTAAGAGTCGTTTCGGCGAGGGGCAATGCTTGTTTCCCGAGGGAATCGGTGAAGGCGCAGTCATCCCCCGTTGCATGACGCTGATCAAGCCGGCGGATGTGGCGGCGGCAATTGAGTTCTATTATCGCGGCATGGTGAAGCTGCCACGCGGATTGGGACGTGTCACTGCGCTGTTCTCACATCTGCATCGTAGCCAGTCTGGAGCAACAATGCTGCGGGGTGCAGAGGTGGGCGTGTTTAAAGGGGAAATGTCATCGCAACTGTTACTCGGACATCTGGGACTACATCTGATCATGGCGGACCGTTGGCAGCGCAGCCCGGAAGATTTTGCTGATCCGTCCTTCTATAGCCAGCCACAGTCATTCTTTGATGATGCGAAGAAAAGCGCTTTAGATCTCACATCGTTCGCGTTGGAACGGCGGCGGGTGATCGCCCAGCCTTCCGTTGAGGCGGCGCAAGAGGTGGACAACGGTTCACTCGACTTTGTGTTTATTGATGCCGACCACAGCTACGACGGCTGCAAACAGGACATTGAGGCGTGGTATCCCAAACTCAAAAGCGGCGGATTGCTGTGTGGCCATGACTATGAGCGTCCCAAATACCCCAAAGAAGGCGTGCAGCGGGCTGTCGATGAATTCGCTGGAGCAAACCAGTTTAAGGTGGAGAAGGACAGGGACAACACTTGGTTCATTCATCTGCCCAAGGCTGCCGCGACACTGGTTGGCGGGGCATCACATTTTCGACCAGCATGAACAGCTCTCTGCCTCGATCACTGGCCCGTGATCCCATCGATCAGGCGGCGCTACATTCGCCGAACTGGCGGGAGGAGCTGGATGTTCCTGTCAACGGCATGCGGGAACAAGTTCCCTTTTTCTACACTCGCGCCGGGGCCGTGCTACCGATGGAGGGCATGTTCAGGGGCGGTCATGCATTCCTTATCGCCAATGGGCCTTCGTTAAACGGATTGGACCTCGTAACACTATTCAAGCGCTGGACGATGACGCTGAACAACGGTGTGAAAACTTTCAGGAGCAATGCGAATTGCACAGTGGATGACCCTTCACGTTTTAGCACATCAATCTGGCTGGACCCGACTATCATGAAGTTTGCGCCGATGTCTCACTTTGAAAAGACGTTGTGGGATAACCGGCTGCTAAACACTGAGCTTGGACAGGTACAGCGTTGGGAAGAATCCAAACTGAAGGTGGGTGACTGCCCGAATGTAGTGGGCTACCGCCGCAACGAAAAATTTCATTCACCACGCTGGCTAACGGAGGAAACAATCAACTGGGGTAATCATGCCAAATGGGGCGGTGGGCGTAGTGTGATGCTGGCTGCGCTACGCATTCTTTTTTTGCTGGGTTTTAGGCATGTCTATCTGCTAGGCGTGGACTTCGACATGTCGGAAACCAAAAAATACCACTTCGATGAAGGGCGAACAGCGCATGCCATCAAAGGCAACATGGACACCTATGCGAAACTCCAGCAATGGTTTACAGAACTCCAGCCCTTGTTTGAGAGGGCAGGTTTTCAGGTGAGGAACTGCAATCCTCACAGCGAACTCACGGCGTTTCCCTTCTTGTCTTATGATGACGCACTTGCGGAGTCGATGGCGCGAATTGGTGATCCGACGCATGAGCGCACGGAAGGGATGTACTCGAGGACGGCGGATCAAAAAAAGACTGCCAACAAAGGAGAAAAAGTTATTCCAAGTGGCAGTGGACCGTTGGTGGCAGCAAGCAGTCGCGAGTCGCCAAAAAACGATGGTTGATTGTATCGAAGAACCATATCATGAGACGGCATGGAACGAGCGCATGTCTTCCTCGTCATCTCTAATCCATTGCTGAATCTGAGTTGGTGAAAAATTCCGCGGTTCCGGCAGGGTGGCGCGTGCGTCACGCAGACGGTCAGCGAGGAACAGCAGCAGGCTTTCCTGCTGTTCTGGCAACAGCGTGGCTGCTGCGGTCTCGATATCTGTGAGTGTACTCATGGCTCAAAATAACCAGTTCAGGCCATGCGGGCAAGCAGTGATCTGCGAGGACGGTTTCTCAATACACCGCTTTGCGATGAAATAGAAAGCTCTCCAGCAGTAGCATGACGATGACGAGCCAGATCAATCGTTGCGGCCAGGTGCTGAAGGCGGAAGCGGTGATGATGGGCGCTCCTGGCTGGCTGGAAAGAACGGTATCGGCGGGCAGGGCAGGGAGATTCGTTTCTGCATCGGAGATCAAGGCGCAGGCACCACTGTGGTCGCCGCTTTCCCACGCACCAATGCGATTGAGGGCGAGAAGACCGTTGGCGGGATCGTCGGAGGTTTCGATGAAGGCGTCGCCATCCCAAGCATGCCATTGCACGAGGTTGCTGGCGTTGAGCATTTCGCCCGTGTGCAACGTGCGCATGTCAGCGAGGGCGTCGCTGTTTTCGGCGCACCAATAAAGTGCGTTGCCGAGAATGAGTGGAAAGGAGGGGAGCAGGGCGAGTTGCTCGGACTGCGAGGGCGAGAACGCGGTGACGACGATGCGCTGGCCGCTTGATTCACCGGCAGCGAGCACAGGCTCTGTGCCAGCGATCCACAAGGGCTCCAATGATCCGGGAAGGTCGAGCACGGTGGTTTGGGTGACCGCGATGCGACTGCTGCTGGCACGGAAGAGCACGGGATGATC
>CANIZT010000263.1 GCA_947471905.1 Verrucomicrobiaceae bacterium | reverse complement strand
GCCTGCGGAGAATGCGGATGGTTTTGCGAAAATCCGCCCGATTTGCTCACACAATCTGCGCGTCACCGACTTCGGCGGCTATCGCGGCCTGTTCTTGATGAGCGGCATCCAACCAGACGCCAAAGCGGGTGATCACATCATCCGCAGTGATGATGGCAAAGCCGCGCTCTGGGCTGGTGCCATCGAAGACCTCTGGAAACTCGGCAAACCCCACGGCGAAGGCGGCCCTTGGAAAAACACCGTCGTGAAAGCAGATGAGAAGAGTGATCCTTACCTCATCTGGGGTTATGACAAACGCACGCTCTCGCTGAGCCATGATTCGAAAGAGCCTGTTTCGTTTCAGATCGAAACAGACCTCACCGGCACGGGCATGTGGGTCACCTTCCAGCATTGGGTGGTACAGCCGGATGAGACCCGGGACGTCGTCTTTTTTAAAGACTGGCAGGCCCGCTGGCTCCGCGTGAGCGCGGACAAGGACTGCAAAGCGACAGCGCAGTTGAAGTATGAGTGATTACTTCTTCCGCCGAAACGGATAAAGAAACTGCTGCCAGTAACCTTTAGGCACCGGATGACCACCGATGCCGTAGCCTTCGGGCCAGCGGCCGTTTTCGGGCATGTGATGCGTGCCGAAGATCTTGTCGAAGAGCGGGAAGTGAATGGAGAAATTCACATCGATGGCTTCTTTCTCGATGCCGTGATGCCAGTGATGAAAGCGCGGCGTGACGAAGAACTTCTCCATGAAGCCCAGCTTCCAGCCGAGATTCGAATGCGCGAAGGTGGCGAACAGATACACGACCAACACATACGCATTCACCGCACCCTGGCTGAAGCCGAGCAGAATCATCGGGAAGACGGTGGTGCCGCGCAGGATGAGGATTTCGAGGAAGTGCATGCGTGCCCCGGCCATCCAGTCCATGTGCTGCGCGGAGTGATGCACCGCATGGAAGCGCCACAGTGCCGGGATGCGATGAAACAGGCGATGCACCCAGTATTGCACCAGATCGGTGAGGAACATGATGGCGATGAGTTGTACCAGAAAGGGCAGCGCGGCCACCCAGGCGCGAAACTCCGTCCATGAAGTCAGCACGAACAACGTGCGCGCCGGCATGAAGCTCAGCCACGTCAGCACCTGCACCAGCATGCTGCTGATGAGGTAGTAGAACAAATCCTCGCGCCATTCGTAACGGAAGATGCCTTGGTCCGCACGATTCGGGAAGAGCGTCTCCATCGGGATGAAGAGGAAGCCGGTGAACAGCAGCCGCAGCACGAAGAAATCGAGGCCGAAGTAGATCGGCGTAAGATCGGGCGCCACGGCAGAAGCGGAGGTGCCGCCGAAGGTCACGGCCAGCAGCGTGGCCACCATGCCGACGATGCCCAGCACTTTGCTTGGTCGCAGCACGAGATTGAGCAGCGAAAAAACGAACGCCAGCACCATCAGCACGAACATCCCAGTGCGAAACGCCGGATGTCCAATCAGTCCCGCATTCTCCTTCATCGTGAAAACACCGGGAAAGCGCATCATGATCACGCACCCCAGAGACGCGAGGCCAAACATCATGCCGAGCACGCCACTGATCCAACCGCTGCCGAACTTGCGTAATGCGGGCGGCGCTTCGAGTTCACGACGAATTTTCAAATGGGTATCGTGCAGAGGAATCATTACGAGATTCTAGAATTGCTTGGTTTAATTACAAGAAAACTGCGGTTCTCCTTGCGCCAGAGTTGGATTTTCAACCCTGCGGAAGGTGAAAAAACTCATCGCATCCGGGATGGGAAGTGTCACACTTGCCACACCCCAACCCACCCATGACAGCCACCCTTGGACAGAGACTCAAAACCGCGCGCGAACTACGCGGTCTGTCACTGGAAGATGCCGCCCATGAAACACGCATTCCCGTGCAGCGCTTGCTGCATCTAGAGTCCGGGAACATTGCCGCCTTTGGCAGCATGACATATGCACGTTCCTTCATCCGTGGGTATAGCGACTTCCTTGCCGTGGACGCGAGTGAAGTGCTAGAAGAGTTGCCCGAAGGCGCACTCGGTGGCGAGCGTGATTACCGTTACCTCACGCAATCCCACGGCACCTGGCTGCGCGATCGTGAAGCGCGTCCAGATCGCATCACTGCTCCCGCGAACAATCGCGTTAAGTCCATCAAGTCACCATTGCCAACAGCGTTAGCGGTCTTTGTGATCATCCTCGTCGGCGCTGCGATGTGGGGTAAGCATGTGGCCGAATTGCATCGTCAGGTAGAGCCTGCGGCGTTGAAAGCGCTGCCCGTCGAGGATGACGAGCCTTCCTCTCCGACTGTGCCCAGCCCCATCAACACCGTGGATGCGACAAAGCTGAAGACCAAGCATGTGGATTTCCCGGTCTCTGTCCGCAAAGCAACCCCTGTTGATTGATCTTCCTGATGCCTGCTCCTGAAACATCTCCTGCAAAGTCGCGCTGGTGGCTGGAACCACTCATCTGGACGGTTTGCTTTGTCATCGCAATCAGCGTGGCCGCCTACGTGAACGAAACTGCGCGTGAAATCGTGATGCAGGGCCTAGCCTACATGTTCACCTTCCTTTCAACACCGTTCGTGCTCGAGGCTACGTCTGCATTCATCGGCCTCTGCATCGTCTTTGTCATCAACACCCGCCGCATCGAGCGCGAAGGGGATGGCTGGGTGGAAATGGAAGTGAAACAGCCTGCGCCTGCGGCCAGTCAGGATGCAACGAAGCAAGAAACCGTCGTCTGAGCGGGTCGGAAACTGAATCCGGCTGGCCTAGAGCGCGTCTGTGTTTCATCTTCGCGTCCTCATGTCTTCCGCCCCGCCGTCTCCCAACACTTCTCCCGTGATCCACGGGGCGCGTGTGCAGAGGGCGGGAAAATTTCTGCAACTGGCCGATGGCACGCCGTTTTTCATGCGTGGCGTCAGTTATGGCCCGTTCAAGCCCAACGCACGCGGCGAACCCTTCCCCGAAGACGAACGCCTGGCCTCTGATCTGCGCCACATCGCTTCACTCGGTTTCAACACCGTCCGCCTTTATGAACTGCCCACGCCCGCCGTGCTGCGTGAAGTCACAGCACTCGGTCTGCGGCTCATTGTCGGCATTCCGTGGAGCGAGCATGTCGATTTCCTCTCGGATCGCGCTCTCTGCCGCGAAATCGAAAAACGCATCGCTGAAACAACCACTGTGCTTCAGGAGCACGCCTGCATCGCGGCGTTTCTCGTCGGCAACGAGATCGAAAAAACCCTCGTGCGTTGGATGCAGCCGGGGCGCGTGCGTGATTTCATCGAGAAGCTAATCGACATCGCCCACCGTCATGCGCCGCAGACGCTTGTCAGCTACGCCACTTATCCATCCACCGAGTATCTCGTGCCGCGCAATGCCGACTTCCTTGCGGTGAACGTCTATCTTGAATCGCCCGAAGCTTTCACTGCGTGCCTCGCGCGTTTGCAGAATCTCGCCGGCAACAAGCCACTGGTCATCACGGAGTTCGGTCTCGACGTCGCCACGCATGGCCCTGAGAAGCAGGCCGAAGTCATGCGTTGGCACCACGACTGCCTGTTACGAAGTGGTTCGGCAGGCGGCATCTGGTTTTCCTACACGGACGAATGGCATCGCGGCGGACGTGAGATCACGGACTGGCGGTTTGGCCTCGTGGATCGCGAACGCAATGAGCGGCCTGTCTGCACGACATTGCGTGAACGAACGTTCGCATTGCATGCGCCATCGCCGCCACCACCCATTTCCGTCGTCGTCTGCACGTGCAATGGTTCCGCAACGCTTCGAGCCTGCCTAGAGTCACTTTTAGTGCTGAATTATCCCAATTTTGAGGTGTTGGTGATCGATGACGGCTCCAACGATGCCACGGCCGAGATCGCCAAGAGTTTGAATTCTGTGCTCTATCATCGTCAGGATCACGCAGGACTCAGTGTGGCGCGAAATCTCGGCGCACAGCTCGCCACCGGCACGATCCTCGCTTACACCGATGATGATTGCATCGCGCATCCTGACTGGTTGCTACATCTGAGCAATGCATTCAACGATGCAGGTGTCGTAGCCGCTGGTGGGCCAAACATCCCGCCGCCACCGCGCAATCACATCGAGCGCGTCGTTGCCGCCGCGCCAGGAGCACCGGCGCATGTACTGCTCAATGACGTCGAAGCCGAGCACCTGCCTGGGTGCAATCTCGCCATCCGCAAAGACATCCTTGAACGCATCGGTGGCTTCCGTGCCATCTTCATGGCCGCTGGAGATGACGTCGATATTTGCTGGAGACTACGCGAGCACGGTGTCCTGCGTTTCGTTGCCGGCGCGATGGTCTGGCATCATCGGCGCTTCACGGTGAAGGCGTATTTGCGGCAGCAGCGCGGTTACGGCCATGCCGAGGCATTGTTGATGAAGGAACATCCCATGCGCTTCGGCCCCCTTGGCGGTGCACGTTGGCGCGGCGGTATTTATGGCGATCAACTTCCAGCCGATCACCCCGTCGAAGGCAGTATTTTTCACGGTCCATTCGGCCTCGGTGCTTTCCAAGTGATCTATGCGACATCGAGTTTTCGCTGGTGGCATTGGTTCACCGGCGTGCTGTGGATCGCGGTCATGTTAGTCGCGCTCCTTTGCCAGGTGCCCTGGCTTGCCGCAGGCGTGTTGTTGTTTGCCATGGGGTCTGCCTGGCGTGTCAGTGCATACCATGCGGCCTCAGCCAACTTGCGCGGCTCGTGGAATCGCCTGCTGCTGTGGTGGTTGAGTTTGTTGCAACCCGTGGTGCGTGAATGGGCACGACTCCGTGGCATGCTGCGACTCGGCGCACGCCCAAGCCGACATCCCATGCTGCCGGAGATCATGCCGCCGGTGAAACCACATAAGTTCGCGCTCAACCTAGGCACGCTGCGCTTTTGGAGTGAAACCGGCATCACTCGTGAAGCTTGGCTGCATGCAATGCGCAAAGCGCTCAAGTCCGCGCACATCATCTATCGTGAAGACGATGGCTGGCGCTGGTTTGACATCGAAGCATGGCCATGGGCAGAGCTATCCCGCGCATTCTTGAGCGTAACCGAATACCACGGCGATACACGTTGTCTCACGCGGGTGAGATTGATCCTGCGTGTCCGCCGCAGTGTGGGATGGAACCTGCTGCTGTGGTTTGTCATCGCCTCGATCTTGATGGCCGCAGGCTTGCACACACTGGTGCTGCTTGGCGTGGCATCCATGATCACACTGACGCTACTCCTGCCACTCGGAGTGTGGATCATCCGTCGAGAGATGCTTCACTCCGCACGCGCCGCCGCGACACAGGCCGGTTTGACCGAGATGCCTTAACGCCGCAGCAGACGCACCGCGCCTAGCCATAGCAACACCGGCACAATGCAGCTCAAAGCAATTGCCCATCCGGGTTCGCTTTTACCCACATGACCAATCGCCGCAAACGCAAACCCTGTGGGCACCGAACCACAGGCCAGCGCCGGCAAAAACACGCGCCAGCGCATGTTGGAAAGTCCCGCAAAACACGCCACCGCCTCCGGCAGCACCGGCATCCAGCGTGACAGCGCCACCAGCCAACCGCCGCGCATCTCGAAAATTTCTTCGCCTCGGCGCAAACCTTCTTCACCCGCAATCCAACGCGCCGCACCACGTCCGAGCCAGCGACATGATGCATACGCGAGGATGCCAGAGAGCATCGATCCTACGGCACAGATCAATCCACCGACCCACCAGCCATACATCCAGCCCAGTGCCGACATCACCACCGTCGAAGGCACCGGCAACACGATGTCCGCAATCAGGAGCACGATCCCAGCCGCCCATGCCCACGAACCGTAACTTTCCATCCACTTGCGAGCGCCCTCGAAACTCAGTGCTGCATCAAAGTGTGCACCCCAGATCACAAACGGCGCGATGACTCCCGTGAGCACGACGAAAATCAAAATGCTGAGAGAACGGCTAGCGCGAGTCATATCCACAACACAGCAGGCAATACGTCTCACGGCAAGAGCGGCACTGCCTTCTCAACCTTTTTGACGCATGCTTTAGGATGACACGTATCGACCTCATCCGTTGTGGATTCGATTGCCAATCTTATGCCATAGAGCCTTCTTTTCTCGAAGGACAAGCTACTCAAGGCCCGCATAATCAAGGACTTATAGAGGCCGTATCGCTGGAGGTTGACACCTCACCCGGCGGTATGCAGGACACAATTATGACAAGCTCGGAGGGCGCTCGGAAACGGGGGCGGCCTTTCATGAAGATCAAGCATGGCAGCGCAGTGGTGCCGATCTACAAGGGCCGTGT
>CANIZT010000262.1 GCA_947471905.1 Verrucomicrobiaceae bacterium | reverse complement strand
GGGCGGCAAAAAGATCGAAAGCGACAATCCTTGGGATGCCACCACGCTGGAATGGGCCACGCCCACGCCGCCGCCGCATGGCAACTTCCTCTTTGACCCCGTCGCGCATCGTGGCCCTTACGAATACAGCGTTCCTGGTCACAACACCGACTTCTACCCGCAGTGGGAATCCGAACCCGGCAAACCCGTTCCCCCCGTTCCTGCTGCTAAAGTGCTGGCCCACCACTAACCGCGAACTGAGAACCGCGCACCGCGACTACTTCAATGGACATTCCTTATACCGTTCACGCCCGGCCTGACACCGGCCTCTACAACGCCAAAATTGGCGTCTGGCTCTTCCTCGCTTCAGAAGTGATGCTCTTCGGCGGCCTGTTCTCCGCCTACATCTTCCTTCGTGTCGGCGCCGACTATCCGTGGCCCGTGCATGATCTTGATGTCACGCTTGGGTTCATCAACACCGTCGTGCTCATCGCCTCGTCCGTCACGGTCGTCATGGCCTGGGCCATGCTGAAACTGCGTAAGTTCGGCTGGTATCGCATCAACATGGCCATCACCGTGGTTTGCGCCGGTGTCTTCATGTTCAATAAGACCTTGGAGTACAAGGCTAAGTTCGCCCACTACGCCGTAAAACTTTCCGACGGAACCTTCCTTACCGGTCATCTTCCACATGGCTATCTAGTGAAGTTTGGTGATGTGACCGAGTTTGCGATCACGATTCCGGTCAAAAACAGCGCGGTCACGGCTGATCCCGTCGGCTATGTACTCCCTTACATCGAAGAGGGTATGGCGCCCAAGTTCAAGACCGAGGACGGCAAGGAAGTCGTGCTCGACAAGGCCACATTCGCTGAACTTCGGGCCGCAGCGCTCAAGAAAGCCGAAGCTGAAAAGAAAAGCGCAGGCACCTTCAAGCTCACCGCCACTGCTCCGCTCAAAATCGCCGCGAAGCCTTCCGAGATTTTCGGTTACACCGACACCACCATCACTTTCCGTGACGGCACCACCGCCACCGGCAAGCTGATCGACGACAAGATGACGCTTGAAGTCGATGGTATCGACGCACGCGGCGTCGCACAGCCGGACAACTCCCTCGCCTTCGACCATCGCTACCTCCCAGCATGGCAGAAGGCCTTTGTCGCCAATCGTGAGCACCACATCGCCGAGTTCGAGAAGAACTACCCCACGCGTGACAAAGCTCGGTCCGCCACGCTTCAGAAGGAGTCTCTCTATTTCAAGCTCCACTCCGCCACACCACCTGAGGTCGGCGCAGCACACGGTGAAGGTGCCAAGCACGGTGCTGAAGCTCACCCACCAGTCGCACACGGTGCTGAGCATGGCGAAGCCCATCATCCTACCGTCACTTTGGAAAAGAAAGACATCACCTTCTTTTCCAACTTCACGCCGAAGCTGAACACCTACTACGCGATCTACTTCACGCTCACCGGCCTGCACGGTGCGCACGTCGTCATCGGCGCCCTCGTGCTGGCTTATTTCCTCGTGTTCGACAACAAGCGCCTCAAGCAAGACCCCGAACATCTCGCCAACCGCGTCGAAGTAGGTGGTCTGTTCTGGCACTTCGTTGACCTTGTCTGGATCTTCCTCTTCCCGCTCCTTTACCTCCTGTAATCCCTTACCTTTTTCACCGCCATGGCTGACAACGTCGAAGCAATCCAGAAATCGATCAAATGGTACTTCATCATTGGTGCGCTGCTGATCCTCTTTAGCGGCCTCACCGTGGGCCTCTCTTATGTCGAGCTGCCCACTCACAGCCTGAACATCATCGTCGGCATGATCCTAGCTACCATCAAAGCAGCGCTGGTGGCGTTGATCTTCATGCATCTCAGCCACGAGCGTCCCCTCATTTACAAGGTGCTCGCCTTCACCGTCGTCTTCGTTCTCGCCCTGTTCCTGCTGTTTGTCTTCTCCCACGGTGATCCGCTTGAGTTTGAAGGCATGTATCTCCATAACGAATAGCCACACGAGTCGCCGCTCATGTCCCTCAAGTATTTCCACCTGGTCTTTCTCGCCTTCGCCATCTTGGGCGATGCCGGGTTCTGGCTGTGGCTGCACTTCATGCCTGAGGACGCAGCGCGTGCCGGAGCCATTGGCCTCAAAAACTATGCGGGCCTTCTCTGCCTGGCCATGCTGGGTTATGGCGTCTGGTACTTGATCAAAAAAATGCGCACCATCATCGTCTGATCATGCTTCCCGCGCTTCCATCCACCTTCCTCGCTTGCGCCACCTGCATGGCTGACAAAGGCAGTCTCGTCGGTCAAGCGCAAGGCTTTGCCATCCTCTTCATGCTCGGCGTGCTTGCCTTCATGTTCTTCTGTGCCGCCGGCATCGTCGTCTCCATGGTGCGCCGTCAGCGCAAATTCGCGACTTCCTCGATTTCTCCCGCCTAGCTTTCCCCTTCTTTTATGAAACCCGATTCAATCAACGTCTTCATGGGTCAAACCCCGAACGCTTCCGAACACGGCGGCCTCGTCGATCACATGCTGGGCTTCGTCCACTGGTTCATGCTCGTGCTGCTCATCGGCTGGAGCACCTATTTGATCATCGCCTTCTGGCGCTTCCGAAACACCAAGACGAAAAAAGCCGACTACCACGGCTTCCGCGGTCATGCCACGACCCACATCGAAATCGGTGTCGCCATTGTCGAAGCCATCCTGCTCCTCGGCTTCGCTTTCCCGCTCTGGGCGCGTCAGGCCGATGAATATCCCACCTCTCCCGACACCATCCGTCTGCGTGCGTTGGGCGAAAAATTCCTCTGGAACTTCCAGTATCCGGGCGCTGACATGATGCTCAGCACCTGGCACCTCAACTATGTCGATGGTGCCACCAACACCACCGGCAAAGATTTGCATGATCCCAACGGCAAGGACGACTTCGTCAATCCCGGCACCATGAAACTGCCTGTCGGCCGCCCCGTCATCGTCGATGTCGCCACCAAGGACGTGATTCACAATCTTGCTCTCGTCCCCATGCGCGCCGCGCAGGACGCTACTCCCGGTGTGAAGAGCCACATGTGGTTCAAGCCAACCAAAACCGGAACTTGGGACATTATCTGTGGCCAGCTCTGCGGCCCGGGCCATGCTCAAATGAAGGCCAACCTCGAAGTCGTTGAAGGCAAAGAATACGATGACTGGGCGAAGGAGCAGTCCGCCACCGCGCTCAAGAAGATCACGGACGCCGCCGCTGCTGCTCCCAAGCCTGCCGCACACTAATTTCCATCCATCAGGATGGCAGAGTCAAAGGGCAAAATAATGACCTCATTATTTTGCCCTTCTTCTTTTTCCAGACGTTCCCTATTTGATCGACATGCCCTCACGTGCTTTTCACTACTACGCACTCTTCACGCTTGCTGTTGGCATCGTGCTCGTGTGGTGGGGAGCTGCGGTGACCACGGAGGATGTGGGCCTTGCAGTGCCTGATTGGCCGCTGTGCTATGGTAAGATCAATCCCGAAGGCTGGTACAAGGTCTCCGCCCTTCTGCTTGAGCATGGCCATCGCTGGATCGCCACGACCATCGGTTTTCTCGTCTTGGGCATGTACTACTGGCAGTTTGCCAAATTCAAACCTGGTTTGGTCGAGGGCGTGGGCATCATTCTCTGTTCCTTCGGCTTCTTGGTGCTGATCTACTTGGGATCACTCTGGACTGCAGCATTCATCGCACTTCTCGGATTTGCTTGGCTCATCTTGAAATGGTACAGCCAGCGCTGGCCATTGCTGCGTGGGCTGACCACGCTCGCGCTGCTTCTCGTGGTGTTCCAAGCCTCGCTCGGTGGACTGCGCGTGCTTAAAATGTCCGATCCGCTTGGCATCACCCATGGAACGCTCGGCCAACTCTTCTACTGCTTGCTTGTCTTCATCGCGTTCGCCTCTTCACGCACTTGGACCGAAGGCCGGCTCGTTCTTAGCGCCAAAGAGGCCGCCAAGGCACGCTTTTGGACGCTTGCGCTGTTCGTCTGCGTCTTCGGTCAGCTCGTGCTCGGAGCTACGTTACGTCACACGCAGCGCACGCACCTCGCTGCCAGCGATATTTTGACCACCAAAGGCCAATGGGTGCCGCCGCTCTCTCCACCCGATGTGTTTCTGCTCTTTGCCCACAAATACTGGGGCTTCACCGTCGCTCTCCTCATTTTGTTCGTTGCTGTGCGTGCGCGTGGTTGGCTTGCAACGCTGCCGCAAATGCGAATCGTTCCAAGGCTGCTCATGTTCATGCCCACGCTCCAGGTCGCCCTCGGCATCTTCGTCATCCTCACGGGCAAAAGCTTCTGGGTCACGAACTTCCACGTTCTCAATGGACTGGCCCTCATCGCCCTCACCAGCCTGCTCGTTGCGACACTCTGGGGAGATCAGCTTGCTCGTGACGAGCTGGAGGACGCTTAGTGCAAGAGCTCGCCCACCAGCAGGATCGCGCCGGGATAAAACGCCGTGCCATTAAAGCGTTCGGGTTTGTCGATCTTGTTGCCGTTCTTTGCTAGGATCGTTGCCTTGTCGGGTTGATCGGGATGAATCTCGATTTTCACGCTGTGCGTTTTATCTTCAAGATCAGTTCCGATCAAGAGCGTCGCTAGACGGTGATAGGTGCAGTAAGCATCGAAACGCGGCACGACTTTCGTCGGCTGATCATCGAGTGTCACACTCACCTGACCGCAGTCTGGCCCGATGATGTCGTAGATCGAGCAGCGTGTGCCTTTAAACTTGAAGGTGATTGTTTCGCCTGGCTGCGAGCCTTTGTTCAGAGTTGTCATGCGATTTGTCCAACGTTTACCAAACTCATCTGTCTTCGGGTCCAGCAAGCTGAAGCCTTTCGAGAGTTTCGCCGCCGTGATCGGCAGCAGTTTAGCCTGTTCGTAGTTCGTGGCGATGAAAGGAGCTTTCAAAACATGCGCAGCAGGTGCATTCGAAGCAGCTTTGATCGGTTCCAGGGAGCGCACAATCGCTTCTAAATACAATTCGTGGCCAGTCTCTGGGTGAGGATGTACACTGTCCGGCGCGAAGACGAATTTCCCTTTGAGAGCCTGCTTTTCCTCGTCGGTCTTCGGCAGCTTTGCCTTCCACACGAGTTTTCCTTCCTTCGCCAGCTTCGCGACTTCCATCGCCATGTGGATCGTCGGGATGCCGTAGTGATTGGCGATTTTCTCCATCGCGCTTGCTGAGCGCTGAAACTTGCCTTCGAGCATAGCCGGAGCGAGCGCCTCGGTCAGTGTATAGACAAAGCAGATGTCGCACTTCGGCAGCGCCTTCCACGTCTGCCGCACGATGCCTTCCATGCAGCGGAAAATTTGTTCCGGTGATGCGCCGCCATCATTCACCGCGAATTCGACAAACATAAGGTCCGGCTTGTGATCCAGCACGTCCTGCTTCAGTCGAAACACGCCAAGGTCTGAGCCCGTACCGCCGATCGCCGCGTTGATCTCGCTAAACTTAGCTTGCGAATACGTCTTCTGAAAATACGCCAGCGTCTTCGGCCTCCAGCCATTCTGCGCCGTGATCGAACCGCCGAGATAGCCGATCTTGATCTCTGCACCGGGTTTGTTTGCCTTCGCGAGGAAGTTCGGCAGCCCGT
This sequence comes from Verrucomicrobiaceae bacterium, assembly GCA_947471905.1. Classification (GTDB taxonomy): domain Bacteria; phylum Verrucomicrobiota; class Verrucomicrobiia; order Verrucomicrobiales; family Verrucomicrobiaceae; genus Prosthecobacter. Next base: position 800 of record CANIZT010000262.1, on the reverse strand, counting down.
TGCGTGGATGGCATTCCTGCGCTGGGACGAGCGGAAATTCGTCCGCAGCCTGGAGAGTAATGACAGCGAGCAGAAGCAGAAGTTGGCGCAGCATAAAGGTAATTTGAAAGGTTTCGACGTCATGTTGCGAAGCAACGGCGCATGAACAACTTCGACTTTCGTCCACAACTGCAGCGCGGCATCGCCATTCCCGCGCACCCGCTAGCACTCAATGCACAGCGGCGTCTTGATGAACGGCGGCAGCGGGCGCTATCTCGCTATTACATCGCCGCAGGTGTTGGTGGTCTCGCTGTTGGCGTTCACACCACGCAGTTTGCGATTCGTGATCCTCAAGTTGGTTTGTTCCGCCCGGTGCTCGAATTAGCGAAGGAAGAATTGGATCGCGCTGCGAAATCGCTCGTCCGAATCGGTGGCGTCTGCGGAATGACGAAGCAAGCTGCCGCCGAAGCCGGCTTGCTCAATGAACTTGGCTATCACGTCGGTTTGTTAAGCCTGGGAGCGATGCGTGAGGCTTCGGAAGACGAATTGATCGCGCATTGCCGCGCCGCGGCTGAAATCATTCCCGTCATCGGCTTTTATCTTCAACCCAGCGTCGGTGGTCGTATATTGCGGCATTCATTCTGGCGGCGCTTCGCAGAGATCGAAAACGTCATCGCCATCAAGATCGCACCGTTCAACCGCTACCAGACGATTGATGTGGTGCGTGCAGTGATCGAGGCGGGACGCGATGACATCGCGCTCTATTCTGGCAACGATGACAGCATTGTGGCCGATTTTGTGACGCCATTCCGTTTCGGTGG
>CANIZT010000261.1 GCA_947471905.1 Verrucomicrobiaceae bacterium | reverse complement strand
CTCATTGACCATGATATTGCCCGGCTTGATGTCGCGATGCAGGATCTTGTGATTGTGCGCAAAGGTCAGCGCATCACACAACTGCATGGCCATGGCTGCCGCCCGGCGCACCGGCAGCACCCCTTTGTGGATGATTTCATGCAAACTGTGGCCCTCCACCCACTCCATCACCAGATACAAATGCCCTGCTGTCGTGATACCAAAGTCGTATACCGCCACGATGTGTGTGTGGTTGAGCTTTGCCATCGCACGCGCCTCGGCTTTGAAGCGCTCAGCAAAGTCCTTCTCAGCACCGAATTCGGGTGGCAGAATCTTGATCGCCACCGGACGGTCCAGGCTCTCCTGCCGAGCTTTGAACACCGCTCCCATACCACCGTAGGCCGCCAGCTTTTCAAACGCATACTGCGGCAGCAGCGCGGTCATCTCCTCGACACTGGGAACGTCAAATGGCGGCGGATGATGATGGGGGGCTTCCTGAGACATGAAAAAGGCGACGGACAGTAGCGAAACACACGCACACGGCGAGTACAATCAATACGTCTTTCAATCCCATCCTTGCAGCCATTCATGCCTTAGCCATTTTCCAGTAATGATCCGCTCCTGCTGTCTGTTTTTCATTCTCGCCTGTGTCACCACCGCCGCCGACCTCACCCTCAAGCCCGGAAACCTCGCCGCCGTGCTCGATGAAGCTCGCAAAGCTCCGAAACCCGTGCGTATCGTCGTCGAGGACGGCGTACATCCGATCACGGAGACGATCCAGCTTGGCAAAGACGACTCGCAGGTGACGTGGAGCGGCAAGAACGCCGTTTTCATGGCTGGAAAGCCGATCCCCGGCTGGCAGAAAGCCGATGGTGGCGTTTGGAAGGCCGCGCTGCCCGACAAGGCGTGGAAGTTTGAGCAGCTCTGGATCAATGGCCGTCGCGCCACGCTGGCACGGTCGCCGAACAAAGGTTACTTCCATATCACCGAGGCCGTCGGCGCAGGTGTGTTCGCGGATTTGAAGGAGAACCTGAACTTCCACGCCTTCAGCATTCCCACCGAGCAGTTTGATGTGCTCAAAGCACTTCCACAGGCCGAGCGCGACGACGTTTTGCTCACCGTGACGCATGCCTGGGCCGTGGGGCAGTGCCGCATCAAGGCGCTGAACGACGAAGCGCTCGCCGTGCAGATCAAAGGCCGTGCGCGGTATCCCTTTGTCGAATTCGAGCCGGATCAGCGCTTCTGGATGGAGAACTACCGCGCCGCGCTCGATGCGCCGGGTGAGTGGTTTCTCGACAAAGCGAAGGGCGAGGTGCTCTACCTGCCGCTGCCTGGTGAAGACATGACGAAGGCCGAAGTCATCGCGCCGGTGGTGACGAAGTTCATCGTCATGAAAGGCGCTCACGATGTGCGCTTTGAAGGCATCTCGTTTCAATACAGCCAGCATCTCTATCCCGCCGATGGCCTGCACGACGGCCAGGCCGCGACGACGAGCGATGGCTGTATCGAGATCGAAGACTCACGCGGCATTCATTTCGAAAACTGCGAGATCGCGCACACTGGCCTGCACGCCATTTGGTTCAAGAACGGCTGCGCAGACTCCTCAGTGAAGCATTGCCAACTCCACGACCTCGGCGGCGGCGGTGTGTATGTCGGCGAAACGGGACGGCCGGCGGATGATCGCGTGAATCATCACCTCGTCGTCGATGACTGCATCATTCAGCACGGCGGTCGGCTGCATCCCAGCGCTTGCGGCGTGGTCTTCACTCACACGCAGCATTGCGCGGTCACGCATTGCGACATCGGCGACTTTTACTACACCGGCATCAGCGCCGGATGGAACTGGGGCTATGGCGACACTGCTTCGCGCGAGACGCTCGTCGAGAACAATCACATCCATCATCTCGGCTGGGCTTATCTGAGCGACATGGGCGGCTTTTACGGTCTCGGCACCTCGCCCGGCACGATCATTCGCGGCAATCACGTCCATCACATCGCCAGCCATCGCTACGGTGGCTGGGGGCTCTACAATGACGAAGGTGCCACGGACACGCTGATGGAAAACAACCTCGTGCACGACACCTGGAACGCGGGCTTTCATCAGCACTACGGCTACTTCAACACTGTGCGGAACAACATCTTCGCCTTCGGTAACTCCGCGCAGATCCAGGCCTCACGCAACGAAGCGCGGCTGCGCTTCCGCTACATGAATAACATCGTCGTTTGGGACCCCGCATCGCCGTTGCTCGATGGCGGCGAGTGGAACTGGAAGTTCTTCGACAAGATCGAGCGTGGCGATCCGAAGGACAGCCTGATCTTCCGCAAAAACCTCTACTGGCCCACCGACGGCAAAATCCCGCCGCATCTCACCAAGACGCACTTCACCTGGGATGAGTGGCGCAAGATGGGCCGCGACAACGGCAGCCTCTTTGCCAATCCGCTATTTGAAGACATCGCCAAACGCGACTTCCGCCTCAAACCCGGCTCACCCGCCGAAAAAATCGGCTTCAAGCCATGGGATCTCACTTTGGCCGGCGTGCGCAAAACGGACGCACAGTGGCATGCGCTCGCTGAGAAAGGTCACGACTACCCGAACTGGGACGCCGATGCCAAACCTTGGCCTGCACCGCCTTACAAGGTCGATCAAAGCTTCGAGCGTGCGTCTCTCGGCACGCTCGGCATTCGCAACGCCAAGTATGAACGCGAAAACAAAGGCGAAAGCATCGGCGTGACCGACGAAACCGGCTCACCCATCGGTGGAGCCTCCCAGCGCAGCCTCAAAGTGCAGGACGCGCCCGACTTGAAGCACAGCTACGATCCCGTGCTCGACATCTACCCAAAGTGGGCCGAGTCCGGCACCTACCACGTCAGCTTCGACATCATGGCCCAGCCTGGTGCCGACTGGTTCTTCGAGATGCGCAACAAGGCCGGCGAGTTCGCCGCTGGTCCGTATGTGCGTTGGCAGAACGGCAAAATAGCTCCAGGCGTGCAAGGCCATCCGGTTCCGTTTGAGGTCAAGCCCAACCAATGGGTCCATGTGGAAATCACCGCCACCCCCGAAGTCGCCGCCACGCCGACCACACCTGCCAAACCCGGCACTTGGACCGTCTCCTTCACCCGCCAGGATGGTGAGAAAAAAGGCTATCTCATCTTCGCCACCAAACCCGGCTGGACCGACGCCCACTACCTCCTCTTCAGCGCCCTCGGCACCACAAAGACCGCGTTCTTCATCGACAACGTGAAACTCATCCAGCCATGAACCGCCTCTCATTCATTCTCCTCTGCGTTCTCCCGATCTCTGCGGTGCAAATCATCGCAGCGGATGCATCCCAGGCCGCCGAACAAGCGCACCGTGAGCTGTGGCGTCGCTTCATCGACCAGTACGGCATCATGATCGATTTCGCCGACATGGACGGCAAGGTTTCGCTGCCCACACCGGAAGAACTGCGCGATGGCAAGCCAAACGCGCTGGGTTGGTGGGCACCAATTGAGAACGGCGCGATGTTCAACGGCCTCTACATGGACGCGGCGGTGAACCGCTGGAAGCGCACGAAATCGAAAGAAGACGCCGCAAAGGCGCGCAAGCTAATGAAAGGGCTGCTATTGCTGAACTCGATCAGCGAGGTGAAGGGCTTTGTCGGTCGCGGTGTGAGCACGGATGGCAAGTCGCACTACCCGATGGGATCGAATGATCAGACCTCGCCGTGGTTTCTGGGGTTGTGGCGCTATTGGGATTCCGGCATCGCGACGGAGGCTGAGAAAGTGCGTATCACGAAGCACCTCGTCGATACCACCGACGCCATTATTGCCATGAAATGGTCGATGCCTGCCGAGCAGCCTTTTGGCAGGCGTGGCGGCTTCGGCGGATTCTCCTTCGACAGTGCGCCGCGCATGTTGCTCGTCTGCAAGCTGCTTCACACCATTACTGGTGATGCGAGGTGGGATAAACTCTACCGCGATGCACTGGTGGAGCGTGGTGGGAAGGAAAACCGCACGCGGCTCGAAGTCTGCGAGCATGGCATGGTCTTCGAGTATGCGAGGTATCACACGTGGACCTCCTGCACCTGCGTTGGCGCGGTGCGTGCGCTGTGGGAGATGGAAAAGGATGAAACCATCCGCGCCGCGTATGCGCGCGGTCTCCAAGCCAGCGCCGATCTCGCTTTCAAGAGCCTGCCGATGGCGGAGAAGTTTGATAACAACGACACGAGCCACTTTGAGATGAACTGGCGGGTAATGAACGCCGACTGGAAGCCGCAACAGACTGAGCAGGAGGCGCAGGACCTCGCGCATGTGCAGTTGAAGAACTTTCTCAAAGTCTCGCCACGTCGCGCGAAGGAGACCGAGTTCGTCCGCGAACCCACCGCCGCCGCTTGGGTCGTCACGCTGGCACATGATACGGTTATTCTGAAACAACGCCGCGCCGAGGTGGAGCGTGTAATCGCGCACTACGATTACACGAAGCTCTACTATTCGCAGTTCTTCTGGGTGGAGGCAGCGTGGGAGCGGTTGCAGGAAGTGCGCTGATACTTTCGTTCAGTTGCCCATGACCCCGAACAACGTCTCCCGCCGTAGCTTCATTCGTCTCAGCACGCTCAGTGTCGCGACGACACAGGTGATCGCTGCGGAAAAAGCAGCGAGGCCGGTGCTACAGCCGTTTTTGACACCCGATGCGGAATTCAACGACGTCTCGCGTGGCAATCCCAAGCCTCACACACTCAAAGGAGCGGCTCAAATCGCCGCACGGCTCACCCCGGAGACGTGGCGGCTCGAAATCACGTCAGATCCGTTTACTGAAGAGCCACACACGAAAGTCGCAGCGACGCTTGAGAAGCCTCTGACACTCGAAGGTGGCAATGCACTGGATTTGCCGACGCTGCTCGAGCTCGGCAAGAAGCATGAAGTCCACTTCCTCAAGGCCATGCAGTGCCTCAACATCGACACACCACTCGGCCAAGGCCTATGGACAGGCGTTCCGCTGCGTGAGGTGCTGAAACTCTGCGGCAAGATGAACAACGTGCGCCGCATTTACTTCTGGGGCTTTCACAACAACGACGAGAAGCAGGTCTTCAAATCCTCCGTGAGCTACACGCAGTGCATGGAGACCGCGCCGGGCGATTTACCGGTTTTTTTGGCCTATCGGCTCAATGGGGAGCCGTTGTCGCCGATACGCGGTGGGCCCGTGCGTATGATCGTGCCGTGGTCGCATGGCTATAAGTCGATCAAGTGGCTCCAGCACATCTTTGTCACCAACGACGCACGCAACAACGACACCTACGCCAGCGGCAACAATGATCCCGACTCCTTTCTCAAAACCGCGGCCTATGTCGATAGCGGCAAGGATAAGATCCAAGCAGGTGAGCCTGTGTTTCTGACCGGCCAAGTCATCAGCGGCCTCTCCGGCGTGAAGCGCGTGGAATACTGGCTGCGCTCCGTTCCCGCCCCAAATCAGCCAAAACTCGCCGATGACGCTCCGGAATTGATCCGCGCCAAGTGGTTGCCCTGCGAACTCGAAGCACAGCCGGATTGGAATTCGATCCTGCCCAAAGGCGTGAAGCCGCAAAACGTGCTCGCATTCGACAAAGCCAACGGCAAGCCCACCTCATGGCCACCGCGCTACGGCATGTGCTCCTACATGGCCGCGCTCAAAGATCTGAAGCCCGGCCGTTACGAAGTCCGCGCCCGCAGCGTCGATCTCAACGACTATGTGCAGCCCGAACCGCGCCCATCGCAGAAGAGCGGCAAAAACTCCATTCAGGTGCGACGCTTTGAAGTGGTTTGAGTTCTCAACACGTTCTCTCTCACCATGAAACCACTCCTCGCCTTAATTTGCTTTTCATCGGCTCTTTCTGCCACAGAGCTCACCGATCAGCAGAAAAACATCCTCGCTACTGCGGAGAAAAACCAAGTCGAACTGCGCCTCGATCAGCCCTACGCTGGTAATGATAACGCCAAGCAGAAAGTCGATCTCTACCTGCCCAAGAAGCGCAGCAGCGACAAGCCACTGCCTGTCGTCGCACTCATTCACGGCGGCGGTTGGGTGAATGGCGACCGCATCGGCTACGCTGCCGCCGCTATTCAATTTGCCCGCACTGGCGACTATGCAGCCGTCGGTGTCGGTTACCGCCTCACCAAAGAAGCCCGCTGGCCGGCACAAGTGTATGATTGCAAAGCGGCCATCCGCTGGATTCGTGCTCACGCAAAGGAGCTCAACCTCGATCCAGATAAGATAGCCGTCATGGGCAGTTCCGCCGGTGGTCACCTCTCGTCTCTGCTCGGCACCAGTGGCGATGTTAAGGAACTCGAAGGCGATCTCGGCTCTAACACCACCTTTAGTAGCCGAGTGAATTGCGTCGTGAACCTCTGCGGACCCGAAGATTTCACCAAGGCACTCATGTTCGACAAAGAGGGCAAGCCCATCCTCAAAGACGACGCCGTCATCGGCCT
>CANIZT010000260.1 GCA_947471905.1 Verrucomicrobiaceae bacterium | reverse complement strand
CCGCCGGTGAGGCTAGCGCCTTCGGTGATCCATGCCTTCATGAGATCGATTTCAGCGTCGGTTAGACGGTTTTTGCCTTCGGGAGGCATCACATCGGCGTCATCGTTGGGCAGGGTGCAGTTGACGAGCATCGTGCTCTTCATGGCTTCGCCGGGGATGATGTTTTTGCCGGCACCGATCTGTTCAGGGAGTTTGTCATCATCGAGAGCGAGCTTGCCTTTGACCTTCTTTGTCGTGCTGTGGCAGGCGTAGCACTTGTTACGGAAGATCGGGGCGATCTGGGTCTTGTAATCGACAGCGGAGGCGGTGCCGACAGTGAGGAGAAGGGCAAGTAGGATGCGGTGGCTCATGGTTGGTGGTGTCAGGAAACGATTAAAAAGGTGTTTTGCCTAGCATATTTTGCGATTTTGCGACGATCAGCGTGTAACGGGGACGACACTGCGAAGTTGCTGCAGGGTCTGAAGAATCGCATCCCGCTGGGATTGGAGCCGACTGATGCCCAGTACGGCACGGCTGCCGGAGACACTGTTCAGCAGTGGACTGGCCTCTGGCGTCGCGGAATTCCAATCCGCGCTCTTCAACAAGGCGGTATTTTTCGCCGCGAGCGCCTGAAAGTCGGCATTCAACTGCGTGCGTTGAGCAGCAAGCTGAGCGAGCAACATGTTGGATGCACTTTGCGGCGAAGGGGTGCTGGCGATTGGTGCTGGATTCGTTTTTTCGTGTGCCAGTCGGGAATCGAGCAGCCGCGCATCGGCCAGCATCTTGTTGCGGGCGGCTTCCTTGGCTTCCAGCGGGTCGTAGCATGCTTCCCAGCGCAAATCGGCGGAGGTGTTGGCCATGGCGACTTTGACGAGTCCGCCATCGTGACGAAAAGCAATTTCGTGGGCGCTGACGGCCGTGATCTCTGCTTCGCGCAGGACTTTGCCGCTATCGAGGCTGAGGACGGGGAATTTTTTGCCCACCATGGCGCTACGGCGCTGGGAGCGGAATTTTTCGAACTCAGCCTGCAGCGCCTTCAAAGCGTCCTGCGATTGCTGAAGTTGTTGCTGAGTTTTCAGCAACTGCGTCTGGACATCGGCAAACTGAATCAGACGTGACTGAGTGATGGCTAGATCTGCCTGCGTCTGCTGCAACTGGCTGCTGACCTGATCCACCCGCGCCTGCAAAGCCTGATTTTCGATCTGCAGGGCATCATACTCAGTTTTCTTCACACAACTGCTCAGCAGCGTCAGCGCCAGCAAGGCGGCCGCTGTTGAGCGAGTGGGATTGCGGGGTCTGCTCATCCTAGGGGGATTGTAACCGCTTGCAGGCCGGTTTGTCACGCACGCCTTGCCATGATTTTCAGAACGCACACCGCTGGCTCCAGCGCTTGCATTAAAGTCATCCTGCCCGACACTGGAAGCCCCCAAAACCCATCCTTATGAGCAAAGCCTCCGTCGAAGACATCAAACTCGCCTCCGCCGGCCTACGCGGCCAGCTTGCCGAGCAATTCGCTGACACCAGCACCCCGAACATCCCGGAGGACAGCAACATCCTGCTCAAACACCACGGTTCCTACCAGCAGGATGACCGTGATGTGCGTGCCGAACGCACCAAGGCCAAGCTCGACAAGGCCTGGAGCTTCATGATCCGCAGCAAGATGCCTGGCGGACGCATCAGCTCCGTGCAGTGGTTGATCCATGACGAACTCTGCTCGAAAGCGATGGGCAGCATGCGTCTGACCAATCGCCAAGGCATCCAGCTCCATGGCGTGCTCAAAGGTGGCCTCAAAGAAGTGATTCACAATGTCTGCCACAGCGGTCTCAGCACCATGGGCGCCTGCGGTGACGTCGTGCGCAACACCATGGGCCCTGCGGCTCCGCTCAAAGACGCCATCCACGCTGACACGCAGAAGCTCACGGAAGAAATCAGCCAGCGCTTTCTCTGGCGCAGTCAGGCCTATGCCGACATTTGGCTCGACGGTGAAAAAATCGATCCCGAGTGGATCAAGGACCCCGAGGTGAATCCTGCGGTGCGTGCTGCAACCAAGGCTCCTGAAGGCGATGATCCGATCTACGGCAAGGTTTACCTGCCGCGCAAATTCAAGATGGCCGTCGCCATCCAGCCCTGCAATGACGTGGACATTTACTCGCAGGATGTCGGCTTTGTGCCGCATGTCGTGAATGGCGTGGTCGAAGGCTACACCATGACCGTCGGCGGTGGTTTTGGCATGAGCCACGGCCAGCTCAGCACGCGTCCGTTCCTGGCGCAGCCATTGTTTTATGTAAAGCGCGCGAATGTCGTCGATGCCACCGAGGCCATCGTCACCACGCAGCGCGATCACGGCAACCGCACCGAGCGCAAAAACGCACGCATGAAATATACCGTGCAGACCATGGGCATCGACGCCTTCCGCTCCGAGGTGCAACGCCGCCTGCCGGGCATCGAAACCTTCCCTGCCAAGGAACTCCACTTTGACAGCGTCGAGGACAACCTTGGCTGGCATGAGCAAGGCGACGGGAAACTCTATTGCGGTGTTCACATCAGCATGGGACGTGTCGCCGATGCAGAGGGCAAACCGCAGTATCGCAGTTGCTTCCGTGAGATCGCAAAGACGATCAACTGCCCGATCATCGTCACGCCGAACACCAATCTCATCCTCGCCGACATCGACCCTGCTGACAAAGCCAGCGTCGATGCCATCCTCGCCAAGCATGGCGTTGTGCACAGCGATGGAATGACCCGTGCCCGCAAGGTCGCACACGCCTGCGTCGCCCTGCCCACCTGCGGTCTTGCCTTGAGCGAATCCGAGCGCGTCCTGCCCGGCTTCATGGACAAGATCGACGCAACACTCCGCGAACTCGGCCTCGCTGATGAACCAATCCTTTTCCGCATGACCGGCTGCCCCAACGGCTGCGGTCGCCCGTACAATGCCGACTTCGGCTTCGTCGGCCGTTCGCCGAACAAGTACGCCATGTTCGTCGGTGGCAGCATCCGCGGCAACCGCCTCGCCGGCCTCGAATTCAAGACTGTCCTCGGTGAAGACGTGCCCGCCAAGGTGCGCACCTTCCTCGAAGCCTTCAAAGCCGAGCGACAAGACGGTGAGATCTTCGCCGACTGGTTTGCCCGCACCCGCACCACGGGTGAAGCGCCCACGCCCGAGCAGTTCCATATCGAACTTGCCGAACGTGCCGCGAAACTGGCGGGGCAGAAGACCGAAGCAGCAGGCTAAGGCTTAGTCCAGGAACGAACAGATGTACTCGCAGATACCGCCGCTGACGGCAATTTCGAAGCCGCTGTTCGCCGCGACGTCGAAGAACTGGCCGCCCGTGTAGGTCGTTTTGGCCTCGCTGCCGTCCAGTTTCACCACGCACTCGCCTGCGACGATCTCCATGCGCTCCGCCTTGGCGGTCCCGAAATGGAAATCGCCAGGGTAGATGAGGCCGAGCGTTTTCTTGCTACCATCAGGAAACAAGATGCTGTGACTGACGACTTTGCCGTCGAAATAGACATTGGCCTTGGTGACGGCGGTGACTCCGGGGAATTCAGCAGGGATGGCGGACATAGGGCGCGAGGGATAGCTGATGATTTTGCGGCCGGCAAGTGCAGAGGATGATTGACGTCCGTCTGCGAACCGTGCCAGCATGCTCGTTTACCTCATGGAATCCACCCTCCGACCCACCCGCACGCGCTATGGCGTGATCGTTTTTGCCGTGATGCTCGGCATCATTCATTACATTGACCGGGTGTGCATTTCGAAGGCGCGGCCGTTCATCCAAAACGACCTGGGGTTTGATGACACGCAGATGGGCTATGTGTTCTCGGCGTTCACACTGGCGTATGCGCTATTCGAGATTCCGGGCGGTTGGCTGGGGGACAAGTGGGGGCCGCGGCGGGTGTTGCTACGCATCGTGATGTTCTGGAGCGTGTTCACGGCGGCGACGGGATATGCGTGGAATCTGATGTCGATGATCGTGTGCCGGTTTCTCTTCGGCGCGGGCGAGGCGGGCGGGTTTCCGAACATCGCGAAGATGTTCAGCGTGTGGCTGCCTCAGCGTGAGCATGGTGTGGCCCAAGGGATCACTTGGATGGCGGCGCGGTGGGGTGGAGCCTTCACACCGCTGCTGGTGGTGTGGGTGCTGGGCTTTGTGAGCTGGCGGAATACGTTCGTGCTCTTTGCCGGACTTGGCGTGGTCTGGGCAGTGTGTTTTTACCTGTGGTTCCGAGATAATCCGAAGGACCACAAGGGAGTGAATGCGGCGGAATGTGAGCTACTGGAAGAAGCCCAGAAAAATCTGAGCGGCGGGCATGCGTCCATCCCATGGAAGCGACTCTTCACGACCAGATCCGTGCTGCTGCTGTGGGTGTATTACTTCTGCATCAGCTACGTGTGGTACTTCTACATCACCTGGCTGCCAAAGTACATGGAGCTGGAGCTGAAGATGAACATGCAGGACACTTGGACTTCGATCTTGAATGGTCTGCCGCTGTTTCTGGGCGGTATTGGTTGCTTCATCGGTGGCATCGTGGCGCGTCGCATGTCGGCAAAATCAGCTAGTTTGAGCCGGGCACGGCGCACGATCGGAGTGCTGGGCATGCTGGCCGCCGGCGGGATGATCCTCCTCGCCACGACACTGAACAATCCCACGTATGCGATGCTGGCGCTGGGCTTCTCAGGTTTCTTCAATGATTTGTCCATGCCAGGCGCCTGGGGTGCGTGCATGGAGGTGGGCGGCAAACTCGCTGGATCGGTCTCCGGCAGCATGAACATGATCGGCAATCTCGGCGGTGCACTCGGTGGCGTGGCGGTGCCATGGCTGATGAATCTGACACACCAAAGCTGGGACAAGGTCTTCTATGTCGCAGCAGGGACGTACCTCATCGCCGCGCTCTGCTGGATGTTCATCGACTCCGATGAACGACTCGATGCCTGAGTAGCTGTATCACTTATTTCTTCTCCGTGTCAGCCTTGCCGCCTTTGAGTTTTTTCAGCGCCTCTTCGATGCGTTTCCGTGCTTTCGGATCGGGCGTTTTGAGGCCATTGGCACGTTCGAGGTAGTCGAGCGCCTTCGCCTTCTCGCCGAGCGCTTGATGGGTGAGGCCGATGTGTTCGAGGATTTCGGCATCTTCAGGGGCGACGGGCTGCAGCAATGCCTCGGCACGCTGTAATTCTTTGAGCGCACCGGGGTAGTTGCCTTTTTTGTAATGAAACCAGCCGAGGCTATCGATGTATGCGGGTTGATCGGGCGCCAGTTCATTGGCCTTGGTGATGAATTCGCCGGCCTTGTCGAGGTGCAGGCCTTGATCGAGCCACATGTAGCCGAGGAAATTCAGTGTGTTCGCCGCCGTCTTCGCCTCTTCACGCGGCGTGAGCGTGATGGACTTCTCCAGCATGCGCGCGGCGTCCTCATAACGCGCCAGATGCTCCAGCGTGATGCCATATTGATAATAGAACCGATAGCTGAGCAGTTCTGTCTGGGTGGAGCCAGCAAGCTGCTCCGTCTCGGCAAATTGCTTCACTGAAGACTCCCACTCTTCGCGTGAGAGGTGAGCAATGGCGAGCTGGTAATGCGCGAAGGGCTGATCGGGAAAGAGCTTCACGCTACGCTGACTGATGCGCACCATGTCGTCGTATTGTTTGGTCTCTGCGAGGAGAGAAACCAGTTTCAGGTAGTCATTGACCTCGCCGCCGCCGTATTGAATCGCCGCTTGAAGATGCGGGATGGCTTTTTCAGGCTGCTTGAGTTTATCGTACTCGCTGGCGAGCAAGCGTCGCTGGTCAGCATCCTCTGGTGCCTGATGAACAATCTGTTCAAGCGTGGCAAGCGCCTTATCCTTTTGATCTGCGGCTCCGTATAGACGGTACAGCAGCTTACGCGCCTCTAGGCTGTGGTACTCCGCTGACAGTTTCTCGCACAACTGCCGCGCACGTTCCGCATTATTCGTTAGCAGATAATGCTGGGCGACTTCGAGGGTGATCTGCTCAGCGTTGGCCGTGGTGACATGCTTGAGGGCATTTTCAAAGAATGGCGCGACACGCTGGCGATATTCCACACTGAATTCGGCCTGACCCAGCGGCCAGACTCGCTCGGCGGTGCGGCCTGCAGCCAACCAGAACTGTGGATCACGACTTTCCTGCTGCGCGGCCACTTCCATGACAGCGATAGCCTTGTCACGTTGGTTTTGGATGAGATGTAGCATCACCGCCGCCTCATAGACCTCTGCATGCGCCGGAAATTTCTCCATCGCCACGGTCACAGCCTTGAGGGCAGTTTCGTCTTTCTCAAACAGGTCCTCAGGTGGATAGGTGCTGGCAAAACGGGCCAGATTCAAGAGTGGCGCGGGTGAGCGTGGATTGGCGCGCACGGCTTCATCGAGAATCTTCACGGCAGCATCGCGCCCTTGGAACTGCATGGCGATTCCAGCCGTGTGCTCAGCCAGTCCCGCGTTGGTCGGGTCGGCTTT
>CANIZT010000259.1 GCA_947471905.1 Verrucomicrobiaceae bacterium | reverse complement strand
TCGACGACGCCCGTCCTTACAAAGCCCGCTGGCTGCCCTGATTCCATGAAACCCACGCTCACCCTGCTCTCCGCTCTATTTCTCACCTCGCTCCTGCCGCTCACCGCAGCGGAGTTGAGGCTCGCCTCCGTGCTGGCGGATCACATGGTTCTGCAACGCGACAAACCTATCGCCGTGTGGGGCTGGGCGGATGCGGGTGAATCGGTGACCGTCTCCTTCGCCGGCCAATCGAAGTCGGCCCTCGCCGCAGCGGATGGCAAGTGGTCGCTGAAGCTCGATGCGATCGCTGCTTCTGCTGGGCCGCGCACACTCACCGCCATCGGCAAAGACGGGCGCAAGGTGGAGGTGAAGGACGTGCTCGTGGGCGAAGTGTGGCTGGCTTCAGGCCAATCGAACATGCATGCGAATCTCGGAGCGCGGCATCCGGACAAGGAGAAGATTCTCGATGAGTCGGATGATCCGTGGGTTCGGCAATTCACTGTCGTGCGCAATGACAAGCTGCAATCGCCGCGCGAACTGGCTGGCATCTGGCGGGCGGCGAATCGAGTGAATCTCACGGCGAGCCGGACGGATGGCGATTCTTCCGTCGCCTACTTCTTCAGCCGCGAGCTGCGCAGGAAGCTGAATTGCCCCATCGGCGTGCTTCATGCCTCGGTCGGTGCCACGCCGATTCAGGCATGGATGCCCGGCGGCAGGTCTTACCAGACAATGATCGAGCCGCTCGCGCCTTTTGCGATTCGCGGTGCCATTTGGTATCAGGGTGAGAGCAACTTCGAGCGCAACCAAACCGCTGAATACACGGAGCTGTTTACGCAGCATGTCGCCGCGTGGCGGAAGCTCTGGGGACAGGGCGACTTCCCGTTTTTCTTCGTGCAACTCGCTCCCTTTCGATATTCGATGAAGAAGGTCGGCCCCTTGAAGGATCAGCCCGTGGGTCCGCTTGACCTACCGTTGTTCTTGGAAGTGCAGACCGCCTTGCGAAACTCGGTGCCGAATTGCGGCATGGCAGTGATCAACGATTCCGTGCCTGAGAGCGATCTCGACAACATCCATCCGTATGACAAGCGCATCCCCGGCACGCGACTCGCCGCGCTCGCGCTGTCGAAGACCTACCATCAGAAGGACGTGGCATGCGAAGGTCCGTTCTATCGCGAGATGAGCGTCGAAGGGGCGAAGATACGCGTGAAGTTCACCGGCATCGGCACGGGCCTGACCACGCGCGATGGCAAGGCTCCGAGTCTTTTCGAGGTCGCTGGCGAAGATCGGAAGTATGTCGTCGCGCAGTCGGAGATCGATGGCGACTCGGTGCTCGTGAGCAGTGCGAGTGTGCCCAATCCTGTCGCTGTGCGATTCGCCTGGAGCGAGTCCGCGCTCCCGAATCTCATGAACAAAGAAGGTCTGCCTGCGTGCTCCTTTCGCATTGATCAGTGGCCGATGAAAGCGCAGGCGCAGCCGTAACCGGCACGGACATCCATTCATCATGCATCGCCTTGCCAACCTATGACCACCAGCCCGCTTCGACTCGCCGCAACAAGACTCCTGCTCTCGCTGACCATCACTTGCTCATCAGTCTTCAGCGGACTTTCCGCAGCCGACCTTCGTCTTGGCTCGCTGTTTTCTGATCACATGGTTTTGCAACGCGACAAACCTATCGCCGTGTGGGGCTGGGCGGATGCGGGGGAATCGGTGATCGTCTCCTTTGCCGGGCAATCGAAGTCGGCTATCGCCGCAGCGGATGGCAAGTGGAGCCTCAAGCTTGATCCCCTCGCAGCCAGCAGCCAACCACGCGCCCTCATCGTTTCTTCAAATCTAAAATCCAAAATCCAAAATCTAAAATGCACCGACGTGCTCGTCGGCGAAGTATGGCTGGGCTCTGGCCAGTCAAACATGGAGATGAGCGTGAAGGCGGCGAATCACTTCGATGCGGAGCAAGCCGCCGCGAATCTCCCGCTCATCCGCTACTACACCGACACCAACAGCACGGCAACGAAACCGCAGGCCGAGGGCAAAGGTATCTGGCAGGTGTGCTCTCCGGCAACGGTCGGCCGCTTCTCGGCCACGCTCTACTTCTTCGGGCGCGAGATTCATCGCGAAGTCGGTGTGCCCGTGGGCCTGATCAACTCGTCCGTCGGAGCTACGCAGATCGAATACTGGATACCCGCCGAGGCTCAGTGCAGCGACCCGGACACGAAGGCCAATTACGATACCCTCTTGCGAGGCTACACCACCTTTGACGAGGCCAAGTTCGCAGCCAGCTACGAGAAGCAACTCGCAGCCTGGAACCTCGCTGCGGAGAAAGCCAAGGCAGACAACAAGCCCCCTCCGGCCCGGCCAACGGATGTCCTCGCCATTCGCAAACGCAAAGGCCCGCCTGGCGGCCTCTTCAACGGCAAAGTCTTCAACCTGGCACCCTTCACCCTGCGCGGCATCCTTTGGTATCAGGGCGAGAGCAACTCCGCGCTCCCGCCGCCAAACCAGAAGCATCTCTACCACCAGCAACTCAGCCAGCTCGTCACCAGTTGGCGCAAGCTCTGGGACCATGAGTTGCCCTTCGCCTGGGTGCAGCTCCCGAACTACACCGCGCCCGGCGAAGGCTGGCCGCGCATCCGCGAGGCGATGCTCAAAACGCTCGCCCTGCCAAAGACCGGCATGGCCATCACCATCGACCTGGGCGATGCGAAGGACATCCATCCGAAGAACAAGCAGGACGTCGGCAAACGCCTCTCCTACTGGGCGCTCGGCACCGTCTATGGCAAAAACGTCCCGGCCATCAGCGGCCCGCTGCCCGCTGGCTCCACCATCAGCGGCGATGCGATAACCGTTTCCTTCCATCACACCCATGGCGGGCTCAAATCGATCACCGACGGCCCGCTCACCGGCTTCCAGATTGCCGGAGCCGATCAACAATGGACGCCCGCCGAGGCCAAGATCGTAGGCGAGACCGTCGTCATCAGCAGCGCCGAGGTCGCGCAGCCCGTGGCCGTTCGTTACGCGTGGAAAGACTGGCCCGAATACAGCCTCGCCAATGGCGCGGGGCTGCCTGCCTCGCCTTTCCGCACCGATGACTGGCCTGTGCCGGTGGTGAAGAAGTGAGCTTCTTTACATGATGTTGGCATTCTCCGTTCATCTCAACCGTTCACTACTCCCATCACCATGAAACTCACACTCCTCGTCTCCCTGATTCATGTTGGGACGATGCTCTGGCCTGCCACCGTGGCAGCTGAACTTCCGGAACATACAGCTCGCTTGGCCAGCGTGAGAGCTTGGCTGGAGGAGGAAACTGAACGGGCTGAGAAGTGCGGACGCGCCGCATGGATCAAGGAAAGCCGGGAGAATCTGAGGGCTTGGAAAACCAGCAAGTGGAAGGAAACGCAAACTCCTCCTCCCTCTGATCTCCTGCCGCCGATCCCTTTTTACGAGAACAATCCGGTGGTGAAGCGTTTCTTCAATGATCTCGAACACAAAGTGCTAAAGCCAGACCGCCGCTTCCCCGAGGATCCGCAGAACGCGAAGGTCCGCAGCGAGTTTCGCATCACAGAAGGATGGACTTTCCCCGTTGTTGCCGAGGAACTGCTTGAACTCACCCAGGCCTTCTGCCACCCGCAAAGCCCCATGGCCGGAAAACCCGAACTGGTCGTTCCCATTCTCCGAAGGGCGGCCTTTTTTGCCGAACGTGCATCAATTGGCGGTCCTGTTCTGGGCGACTTCGGTTGTTGCGCCCCGCTGGCGGATGCTTGGCTGATACTGACCACTTGCCGTCCCGAGATTCTCCCTCTGGCACTTCGGGGTGCGATGGACCATGGCATCCGCAACATCGCCACCGATAGCATTTCCAAACGCCCTGAATGGAGCCGCCCGAGTCTCGCCGTGCCGATCGCTCTCAATGCCGACGTGAATTTCATTCAGGCCATTGCCATAGCCAACCGCCTGTTCCCGAATCCAGCCTACTCGAAAGCATTGCAGCAGGCGCTAAGCTATGTGGAGAAGCAAGTGCTTCCCGATGGAGCCACCCACTACTACGGCAAACAGAATGAGTGCGCCTCCTATCATGGCATTTCGGTGAGGGCCATCTTTCGCACGGCTCAGCTCACGGATGATCCCAAGCTACTGGAAATGGTGAAGAAGATGCGATGGTATTACCCTCTCAGTGTGTCCCCCAGTGGCGTGATGGAATACTCCAGCGCTCCCAGTTGGCACCACTACTGGAACACCTACAACGGGGCCGCTGCGGCTGCGATCCTCTCTGAACTGCACAACTGCGCCCACAATCAGCGCGTGGCTAACCTCGGTTTCGACGGCGATCTCTGGCAAGCGGCCTTCTGGAACCCGAAACGCACCGCCGCACCGTGGCCTGACAACTACGTCACCTACGATCAGAATGTCGAGGGGCCTCGCGCCAGGTATGGCACCTGGTCCTACGTCGGCACAACCCGGCAAACCCTCGAAAACCGGGGCAAATCGAGCTATGTAGGCTGCGTGGTGGAGACAGGTGAAGCCGGTCTCTGGCAGCTAGATTCCGCACTTCAGGACGTCGGCATGGAGATTCGCCCCGACACCGCGCCTGATCAAAATTCGGAACATCGCGGACGCATCACCCTGGCCAACACGGAGTCCGTCACCACATGTGCCGTGAGTGATAAGGCAGCGGCACTCGGTGCTGTTTCACAGTTGGGCCAATACCGCAAAGCCGCCACCGACTGGATTCAGCGTCAGGTCTGGTTGTTCACCCCCGATCGTATGGTGGGCTTGGTCACTGTGGAGGCGGGGACCGATTTGTCCGCAGCCGGGATCATTGGTCGGCTCTATCTGGTGAGTGGACGAAGCCACTGGGGGCAACGGAAAGAGATCAAGGACCTGGGCGGCAGCCTCTTCTCTTATGGCAAGCTGCGTGTCCAGTTCCATGCCCATGACTTTGCTTCCTTCGTTCCTGAATATACCGATGTCATGGCTGGCGGATACAATGCCAGCACCGCGAAGAAATCCTGCATTATCCAGCTCGTGGATGAGTTCGCACAGCCTGGAGCCAAGAGCCCTTATCCCAAAGGCACCAAGAAATTCTATCTGGTGGAGATCCGCCCCGACGCATCTGCTCCCGCAGCGGTGCAACGCATCGAAAGCGTAGCAGGAGTCCTCGGCTTTACCGTCAAAGATGGCAGCGGCAGCTACCAAGTCTTCTTCAATCCCACGGAAGAAGAGCGGCCTCTCCCTCACGGCCTCGCAGGCACTATGCACAGTAGCGGCGAGAGATTCCGCCCGGACTGGTTGCGGGATGCCGGTGCTGTTGAATCCGTTAGTTCACAGCCAGCTCCCGCAAACGGCTCTCTTCCACCCGGAAAACTCATCTTCACCCATTCGCAATAACCGACTCAAACATGCCAGGACCCAATCCATGACACACACTCTCACCCTCCTCACCGCCCTGCTGCTAGCGCCACTCGCCGCGCTACATGCCACTGACAAACCTTCCGTCCCTCCATCGTGGAGCGATGACTTCTCTGACGCGGCTGCTTTTGCTTTGAACTGGCGGCCGTATGGCTTTCTCGCAACCGGCATCGATGCCAAACATCCTCTCGGCAAGACCGTGAGTGGCAAGGACGCGCGGGCTGAATGGTGGCAGATCGTTGACGGGGCGTTACGCGGGCAGTGTTTCCCGGAGGAGAAGCATCCGCCCGGCCTACGCCACCCCGTATCCGGGAAAGACATTCGCGTGAGCTGTCGATTCAAACTCGCAACCGAAGGGCAAATGGGCATAAGCCTCGGAGGGCCGAATCCAGTAGTGGAGAAAGACTTCAACGTCGCCGGGCTTCACATCCGTCCTGACCGAATCACCGCGTGGGACAACGATGTCCTGCACCCGAAAGGCTCTCCCGAGGCTGCCGAGTTGAAAAAGCAGGGCATCTGGAACCGCAAGTTCATTTACGCCAAGACAGAGAAGATCACCATCGATCCGGACATCTGGCACGATCTTGTGCTTGAACTAGAGGGTAAAGAACTCCGCGCCATCATCGATGGAAAACTCGTGCTCACCTACACCACGCTTTGCGGTGACGTGCCCAAACACGACATCGGTCTTCAGCCCGGCGGCAAAAGTGATTCCCCGCTATCAACCTGGTTTGATGACATCAGCGTCGCGCCGCTGCCGTAACGAAGTGAAAATTTTCAATGAAACCAACACTCCTCCTCACTGCCCTGCTGCTCGCGCCACTGGCCGCGCTTAACGCCGCCGACGCTCCGCCCAAGGAACAAAAACTCGCACCCGAGCACCGGAAGTATGAGCTTCCGGTCGAGCCTGACGAAAACGTCGCGTATGGCACGCATCGGATGCAGGTGATTTATTTTTGGCGGGCCAAGTCCGACCAGCCCACGCCGCTGCTCGTTTACATCCATGGCGGCGGCTGGCAGGGCGGGGATCGCTCTGTGGCCCGAAGCATGATCCTGCCAGCGCTCAATGCCGGCATC
>CANIZT010000258.1 GCA_947471905.1 Verrucomicrobiaceae bacterium | reverse complement strand
TGCTTGAACGTGGGGAGGCTTCATGACGGCCTGGAACACGAAAAAAAGTGGAAAGCACAAATTCGCGTTTGCATGGAATTTGCTTGGTGGGGCGCCTACCCAAGGACACAGACGCGCACGGAAAGAGATTCCCTTGCTTTGAGCGGAACACATCGGCACGCAGCAACCTGCCAAGGCAATTTTCTAGCAGACGCATGAATAAAGAAGCGCCCCCATCATCGCCGCCCTGTTGCTAACGCTGCCGCCTGCTGGCGGAAACGGACCAAACCGTCAACCAAATCGCCGATGCCTGCGGTTACCCAACACCCACCCATTTCCAGAGGCAGTTTCACCGGCACCAGAAACGCTTCCCGCTGCTCTACCGCAGCGCGGTGCGGAAGCAGGGCTGAGGCAGCCGACGGAAATGCCGGGAAAAGAGGTTATTACGACGGTAAAGGAGACTGTTTGAAAGTGGCGGTCATCGTCCAGGGCGGGCAGCATAGTCTCGATGATTCGTCTCACCTCCCATACCTTGATCCAAGCTCGGTTTGTTCTGGAATCCATGCCATGGCGTCCGATCCTGCCTGTTTGGGTGCCGGGTTCCAACTGCTTGGCCGCGAAGAGTATGCTGACTTGCGAAGTGAACGCGCGGCAACTGGTGTCCTACGATCCCTGGTCATGATGAGCGAGGAGCAACGGGTGAATGCCATTCGTCAAATGGCACAGACCGATGTGGTGCGGGCCATCGAACTTCTGTCGGGTGTCGTGTGTCCGCGTGAACGGCACTCTCTGGCCTCTTTCATCGCGGGTGTCTGGTCGCGCAAGGACATCAACACCGCTTGGAACGCCGTTTCCTCCTCCAATCTCAGCGCCTCGGAAAAGCAAACCTTGTTCAACGAACTCTGGTCTTGAGGTCCACCCGCTTCCTGCGCCGATCTGAGGTTTGCCGCAAAATGGCATAGCGGGCCGGATTGAGTCACCGAGGAGGGTCGGAGCAGAGCTGGGCACCCTTACCCGACAGCGCGAGATGCTGGGAAAGGAGATTATTTAGCCGGATTAAGAGACTATTTGATAGATGACAGGAGTTGAAGGTGCAGGAAGACTGTGAGCCCACATGAAACAGTATCGTCTCAACCGACTCTTCAACGCCAAGTCCAACCGCTGCTTTGACGTGGCGGTGGATCATGGATTCTTCAATCAACCGGGCTTCCTCACGGGCATCGAGGACATGCGCGAGGTCATCAAGACCCTGGTGGATGCGGCACCTGACGCGATCCAGCTCACACTGGGGCAGGCGCGGCATTTGCAGGAAATTCCGGGGCGCTTCAAGCCCTCGCTGGTGCTGCGCACGGACGTGGCGAACATTTACGGCAAAGAACTGCCAGCCTCGCGGTTCAGCCTGATGATCGAGGAGACGATGCTCCAGGCGGTTCGCTATGACGCGGCGTGTGTGTGCGTGAATCTCTTCCAGATTCCCGGTGCGCCGGAGGTGCATGCTCAGTGCGTGGAAAACATCCTGCGTCTCAAGCCGCAGGCCGACTACTATGGTGTTCCGATGATGATCGAGCCGCTGGTGTTTCAGCCGAATGAGAAGGCGGGCGGTTACATGGTAAATGGCGATGAGACGGCGATCACCTACCTGGTGCGCCAGGCTGTGGAACTGGGCGCGGACATCGTGAAGGCTGATCCGACCGACGATGTGAGCGTTTATCACAAAGTCATTGCGGCGGCATCCGGCATCCCGGTGCTCGTGCGTGGTGGTGGCCGTGTGAGTGATCGCGAGATCCTGGAGCGCACGCAGGGCCTGCTGGCCCAGGGCGCAGCGGGCATCGTGTATGGTCGCAATGTGATCCAGCATCCGAACCCCAAGGGTATCACTCAGGCTTTAATGGCCATGGTGCATGACAACGCATCGGTGGAAGCAGCGCTGAAACTCATCTGATCATGAAAGACATCCACATCGGCATCATCGGCGGCGGCCTCATGGGCCGGGAAATGGCCAGTGCGTTTGCGCGTTGGTGCGCGCTCACGGACGTGACGGTGCGCCCCGTGCTCACGGCTGTGGCGGACCTGAATCCGGCCACGCTGGCGTGGTTCGACTGCATCCCGTCCTGCGTGCAGAAGACCACAGACTACAAGGAACTGCTGGCGAACCCGCTCATCGATGTGGTCTATGTGGCGGTGCCGCATAACCTGCATGAGAAGCTCTATCTGGACGTGCTGGCAGCGGGCAAAGACCTCTTTGCGGAGAAGCCGTTCGGCATTGATCTGGACTCGGCACGGCGAATCGTGGCGGCGACTAACGCCAGCGGACGCTTCGTGCGTTGCAGCTCGGAGATGCCGTTCTTCCCAGGCGCACAGCGGGCCTTTGAAATCGCCCGCAAGGGAACCATCGGGTGTGTGTTGGAGGTCGTCTCCGGCTTTCATCACAGCAGTGATCTCGATCCCACCAAGGCCGCGAACTGGAAGCGTCTTAATGCCACCTGCGGTGAAGGCGGTGTGCTCAATGACCTCGGCATGCACGCCTGCCATCTGCCTGTGCGCCTCGGATGGAAACCGACGCGCCTTTTCGCCCAACTCCAAAAAGGCTACGCGCAACGTCCCGATGGCAAAGGTGGACAGACTGTCTGCGACACCTGGGACAATGCGCTGCTGCATACGTGGACGACCATCGCGGGAGATGCGGTGCCGCTGCGACTGGAAATGAAACGCCTCGCGCCCGGCGCGACGAATACCTGGTTCATCGAAATCCTCGGCACGCAGGGCGGCGTGCGCTACAGCACTGCCGAGCCAAAGACCCTGTGGCTCTTTGAGCGTGACAAGGAGCAGTGGTGGAAACGCACCGAACTCGGCTTTGGCACTCCTTTCAAGACCGTAACGGGTGGCATCTTCGAGCCGGGCTTCCCGGATGTAATCCAGCAAATGTGGGCCGCGTACCTGATGGAGCGCGAGGGCTTGCTCGATGGCCGCTTCGGCTGTGCCACGCCGGAGGAAGCGCTCGCCACGCACGAAATCTTCGCCGCCGCGCTGGAGTCACAGCGTGCGGGCACGGTGGTCACACTATGATGCGCACACTCCATGAGCACGCAGCGCAAAGGCATCCTGGCCTCCGGGAACTTCATCGTGGATCACGTCAAGGTCATCGACCACTACCCGCAGCAGGACATGCTGGCGAACATCGTCAGTGAGTCGCAATCCAACGGCGGCGGGCCTTACAATGTGCTCAAGGACCTCGCGGCGATGAAGGCCTGCTTCCCGCTCGCAGCGTGCGGACTCGTTGGGGATGACGAAAACGGGCGATGGATCAGGCATGACTGCGCACGGCATGGCATTGACGTCGCGCAACTGCACCACACCCGCGAGCGCTCCACCTCTTACACGGACGCCATGACCGTGCAGAGCAGTGGCAGGCGCACGTTTTTTCATCAGCGCGGAGCAAATGCGCTGTTCGATGTTGTCCACTGCAACTTCGCTGACAGCAACGCCCGCTTGTTTCACCTCGGCTACCTCATGCTGCTGGATCGGCTCGACTCCTTCGACGAACACGGCCAAACACGCGCGGCGAATCTGCTCGCACGCGCCAAGTCCGCCGGACTCGAAACCAGCTTGGATATTGTCAGCACCGAGCATCCGCAGTTTCGTGAGATCGCTCTCAGCGCACTGCCTTTCACCGATCATCTCATCATCAACGAAGCGGAAGCCTCGCGCATCTTGCGAACGAGCCTGGGCGCAAACGATCCCGTCACGCTGCTAGGTGCCGCGAAGCAACTGATTGCTGCTGGTGTGCTGCGCTCTGTAGCCATCCACACCGAGCGTGGAGCCGTCGCCGCCACGCAGGAGGGCGAGCACAGCATCCAGCCATCCTTGCAGTTGCCCACAGGCTTCAGCCGGGGAGCCACTGGCGCGGGGGATGCCTTCGCCGCAGGGCTTCTCTTCGGCTTGCACGAAGGCTGGCCGTTGCAGAAAAGACTGCTGCTCGCCGTGAGCGTGGCTGCTTCATCGCTCGCTGACCCCACGCCATCGAAGGGCGTGCAGCCAGTCCAAGAATGCCTCGCACTCGCGGAAAAGTTTGGCTTTCGCCCCTTTGGTCAAGCCGCCTGAATCCTTCACAACCCAACACTCCACACCACATGAGCACCAAGAAATACAACGTCGGCATCATCGGTTACGGCTGGGCAGCGACGGCGCACATCGACGCCATCAATGCCAGCAAGCAGGCGCAGGTCACGGCCATCTACTCCTCGCGTCCGCTCGATGGCGCGGAACTCAGCGCGAAGCATGGCGGCAGCATCAAGGCCTATCAAAGTGTCGAGGCACTACTGGCGGACCCGGACATCCACATCGTGGACATCACGAGTTACCCGAGCCAGCACAGCGCGCAAGCCGTCGCGGCGGCGAAGGCAGGGAAGCACATCATTCTCGAAAAACCGATGGCGAACTCGCTGGAGGAAGTGCGCGCCATCGCCGCTGCGGCGGAGGCGAATGGCGTGAAGGGTTGCGTGTGCTTTGAGCTGCGCTTCTCTGGGCAGATGATCGCCACGCGTGCCATGCTCGCGGAAGGACTGCTCGGCGAACTGCATTACGGCGAGGTGGATTACTACCACGGCATCGGCCCGTGGTATGGGCAGTTCCGCTGGAACACGGGCAGGAAGGACGGCGGCAGCGCGCTGCTCACGGCGGGCTGTCATGCGCTCGATTGCCTGCTCATGTGCATGCCCGGCGAGGTCGAAAGCGTCAGCAGCTTCAGCACGAAGTCGAAGAGCGAAATCTTCGCGCCGTATGAATACGACACGTCCTCCGTGACGCTGGTGCGCTTCAAAAACGGAGCCGTCGGCAAGTGCGCGGCCATCGTGGACTGCCTCCAGCCTTACTACCTTCACACACACCTCGTCGGCAGCCAGGGCAGCCTGCTGGATGACAAGTTTCACTCCATGAAGCTGAAGACCGACAAGGCCCACTGGAGCAAGCTCTCCGTGCAACTCGCCGACTCCGGCGATGTCCACGACCATCCGTATCAGACGCAGTTCCAGCTCTTCTTTGATGCGCTTGTTGAAGGCAAGGACATGCCGCAGACGAGCTTCACAGAAGCCCTGCGCACCTTCGAGGTCGTCTTCGCCGCGGACCAAAGCGCAGCAGCGGGCGGCGCGGTGGTGAAGGTGGGATGAGCCAGACTCACACCCAAGGGATGACCTAACTCACCCGCTTCCCTTTTAATGAAACAAACATTCACCCTCAAACTCTTAGCCGCTCTGCTGCTCGCGCCCTTGGTCGTGCTGGCACAGGACGCAAAGCCCTCCGCTGCTACGGGGCAGCCCGCGAGAGGGCGCGATCCCGTGGATTGGGTGGATCCATTCATCGGCACGCAATCGGCGCGCTGGTTTTTCTTCACTCCGGCCGCCGCGCCGTTTGGCCTCGTGAAGCTCGCACCGGACACGACGGGCTTCGGCGGTTATGCGGGTGGCGGGCACACGTCGGGTTATCGTTTCTCGGATACTTCGATCTTGGGATTCAGTCATCTCCATGACTTCCAGTTGGGCGGCATTCTGCTCATGCCCGCTACCGGGCCGCTGGTGACGGTGCCGGGCGCTGATGGGCAGGACAAAAGCGGGTGGCGCTCCGGATTCTCGAAGTCCAGCGAACGTGCCGAGCCGGGCTACTATCGGGTCCACCTCGACAAGCATGACGTCTCCGTCGAACTCACGGCGAGCACGCGCGTCGGCTGCCATCGCTACACTTTTCCAAAGACCGACGCCGCGAGGGTGCTGATGGATGTCGGGCATCTGCTCGGTGAGGGGGGCGTTTTTCAGCCGCATGACCGGTTCAATGGCGGCATGCGCGCCGCGATGATCGAGCGCGTGGACGACCGCACCGTGCGGGCTAGTTGCACCATCGCTCCCTCTTACGCCGAGGCTCCTTTCGATATCTACGCGGAGATTCGCTTCAACCGCCCGTTCAAGACCCACGGTGCGTATCGGGACGCCAAGACGTTTCCAGGACGCGAGGTGATTACCGGGTTCGGCGCCGGCTATTATGTGGAGTTCGACACGCGCGAGGAGGCTGTGGTCGAGGCGCGCGTGGGCATTTCCCATGTGGGCTTTGACGGAGCAAAGAAGAATCTGGTGACTGAGACCGAGGGCAAGACCTTTGACCAAATCCGCGCCGCCACTCGCGTGGAGTGGAACCGCTTGCTCGGACGTGTGAGGATCGAGGATGAACGTCCGGAGGCTGAGCCGGCCAAGGTCAAGTTCTACACCGCCTTGTGGCACGTTCTGCTGGGACGCGGCGTGAACAGCGACGCAGACGGCGCTTACTCTGACGGCACGGGACGCCGCGCTCAGATTCCCCTGGTGAACGGTCAGCCTGAGTATGCCCGATACAACTCGGATGCTTTGTGGGGCAGCTTTTGGAATCTGAATCAAGTGTGGTCACTGCTTTACCCGGAGCAGATGACCGCGTTCGCGAAACATCTGCTCGCCTCCTATCGGGAGAGCGGGTGGCTTCCAGATGGTTT
>CANIZT010000257.1 GCA_947471905.1 Verrucomicrobiaceae bacterium | reverse complement strand
CGTGGAGATTTGGAACCTGCTTGAGTCCAAGAACATCGACAACGTCATCCTCATGGGCGTGCACCTCAACATGTGCGTCTCAGGTCGACCCTTCGGCCTCCGCCAGATGGCCAAGAACGGCAAGCACGTCGTCCTCATGCGCGACATGACCGACACGATGTACAATCCCGCCCGCTGGCCCTTCGTCAGTCACACACAGGGCACCGCACGCTTCATCCAGCATGTCGAGCGCCCCATCTGCCCGACCATCACCTCTGATCAGCTCATCGGCGGCCAGTCCTTCACCTTTAGCGATGCCACAGCCGGCAAAAAGCGCCTGCAGATCATCCTTCTCGGCGACAGCACCACGGAAGCGAGCATTCCCAAGCAACTCGCTCCCTCCGAACCCCAGATCGAAGACACCCTGCGCATCAAACTCGCCGAGCAGACCGACCTCCCTCCCTGCGACGTCTATAACGAAGGCGTCAGCGGTGAATACATCCGCCGTCTGCTCGACACACGCTATGACAAGGCCGTGAAGACCAAGCCGCAGGCCGACTACATTTTCATCCGCTACGGTCTCAACGACCAATCGAAGATCAAGGACTTCAACACCGCCTTCCCGAAGGACTTCCATGAACTCCTCGAACGCCTGCGCAAGGATCATCCCAAGGCCATGCTCATCCCCATGACAGCCATCCCTTATGCTCTCAACAATCTGCATGAGGACATCAACGCGCTCATCCAACAGATCGCCACCGCTGAAAAGCTCACACTCTTCGACATCGCACCACGCTATCTCGCCGAGTTGAAGAAGAACCCCGACGGCCTCAACTATCGCCGCTACTCGCTCGCGAAGATCCCCGAAAACCTGCGCCCATTCGCCACGCCCTACATTCAGCCCGGCACCGATCCGATGGTCGTTGTTCTCGACAATCGCCTCGACGGCATCTTTGGCCACCTCCCCGGCTGGACCGGCGACCGCCATCCCAACCTCGCTGGCTACAACGTCATCGCCGACGAAACCGCGAAGTGGCTCGCGCCGGTGATACGTCAGCGGAAGTAGATTTGATTGTTAATCGAATCAGTTTGGGGCCCCGGCTTCGATTGCCAATCGAAGCTACTTCGCGCGCGTCTCAAACGTCCGCGTGTGCTTCTGCGAGGGCACCTCGACCGTGTAGCTTTTTCCATCCTCGCTCACCACGCAGTGGATGTGCTGCGCGGTGCATCCCTCAGCCAAATCGCCGTGATTGGCGATCATCGCCTTGTCCGCCGTGTTCTCGGCGTCGGGCCGGATGTTCTCATGCACCTGATACATGGCCTTGATCGATGGCGTGGACTTCAGCGCGTCCAAGGCAGACTTGCTGGTGCCTTTCTTGGGGCCGTTGTTCATCACCGAAACCGTCGGCTGGATGCTGCGAATGAGCATCGGATTATTGCTCACATCGAGTCCGTGATGATTCACCTGATACACATCGATGGTGCCGACAAGATTGAAGGGAGAGACGAGCTTCTCCTCCGCATTCCACGTCAAATCACCACCGTCGAAGAAACGAAACCCACCAAAGTCGAGCACCAGCACGACGCTGTTCGCATTATCGCTCAGATCAGGTGCTTTCGGCGACACGGAGCCCTTCAGCGGATTTTCTGGCTGATCAGGATAGGGTGGGATGAACTTCTGATTCGCGCCCAAGCAGCGCAGCGTGAGCTTCGGAATGCCATCGGCTTGTTTGAGCGGCAAAACATCGCCTGCAGCCAGCGTGACGCGCTTTTCCACCTTCGCATCGCGATACGGCCTGCTCATCAAAGTCCAGCGCATGTCCTGTGGCTTGCCATCTGGACTGCCTTCGGTGATTCCTTTGTCATAAAGTGTCCCAATCGGCATCAGCGCCGCCAATTCAGCTAAGCCACCGAAATGATCGACATGAAAGTGCGTGATGACCACATGGTCGATGCGCGTCAGCCCCGCGACCTCCGTGGCGACCTTTTGGATGCGCTGCGGGTCACGTCCACCGGGATTCCCCGTGTCAATCAACACCGATTCACCCGATGGGGTGACAATCAGAGTCGAACCCCCGCCCTCCGAGTCGATCCAGTAAATGTCGAGCGTCTTGTCTCGTGCGGAAACGGACAGCGTGAGAGCGAGGATGGCGGCGAGGATGTGTTTCATGCGTTGGTTGGCACAAACGGCTGACACTCCTGCAATCCTTCCATTTATGGCAACGCGATCCACATCACGCGGTTGCACTTACTCAGCGGAGCACCCAAACCATCTCAGTCCTTCCACATACTCAAACACGCCGTCAAAGTCACGCCGCAACTCCAAAGCGGCCACGTATCCGTGACGAGATAGGATGCAGCGACGAGCATTCTCTCCGAGAATGGTTTTCTTCGGCATGCCCGATGCTTTTCCATCAATCATTGCCCCATGTCGATTCCGCCAAAGAGCAATCCACCCATAAAACTAGCTTCAGTTGGCATTCCTTCAGAACGCGCACGCCTTGAAGCTCTTGCAGTGAGTCGGCTTGGTTGAAGTAAGAGCTGAGAATTCAACCTTTAATGTTGACTCTTGAATATTATGGGCTGAAAAATCAGCCCATGAAGAAAGCTAAACATCTCAGCCGACGCGAACGCGAGGTGATGGACATCATCTTTGCCCGTCATGAAGCAACTCTCTCGCAGATCATGGAGGACATGGAGTCGCCTCCCACACGGCCAGCGCTGCGCTCTATCCTCACCATTTTAGAGGGCAAGGATCAGCTGCAGCACCGGCAGGAGGGACGTGAGTTCATTTACCTGCCAGTGCATTCTCGTGAGGAGGTCGGGCAGTCCACACTCAGTCGAGTGATAGGCACCTTCTTTGGTGGATCACTGAAGCAGGCCATGGCCGCTTACCTCAGCCATCCGAAGACCCAACTCACCGAAGCGGAAGTCGCTGAACTTCGTCGCTTCCTCGATCAAACCAAGACTCGGAAATCCTAAACACACAACACCATGACGACCAGCCATCTTCTCAACTCCACACCGGGCTGGTTGCTCGATGTGACTCTGCAAATCACCGCGCTGCTCATTCTAGCAGGTCTTGTGACCGCTATGCTTCCGCGGCTTTCAGCGGCACGGAGGCACTTCATTCAGGCGTCCTCGCTGTTATTGATTCCTGTCCTCATGTTCAGCAGCTTCATCGCTCCAAGTTGGCAGATTTCTTGGACGGCCCAACCCATTGCACAAGCACCCACAGAGGCTGAATCAACCGTTCAGCAAAAGCAGCAAGACATGCCGCCATTAGTTGCCTCGAAAGTCTCCATGACGGTAGCGCAAGATGAACTGCCGCCTTCTCCACTCTGGGCGCTACTCTGGCTAGCCGGCAGCGGCGTTGGAACGCTGGCTCTTGGCTTTTCAGCTCTGGCACTGCGTCGATTGCACCATTCATCGAGACCAGTGGAAGAGAGCGCCATAATGCGTTTGTTTCAGGAAGAAGTCATCGCTTCCAAACTCGCTCTATCAGGCATCAGCCTGCGCATGAGCAGCGGTTGTTACGTGCCGATGACCTGGGGCCTACTGCAGAAAACCGTGCTACTTCCTGATCAGGCGGCAGAGTGGTCTGAGGTTCGGCTCCGGCTCGTCCTGCGTCATGAGCTCGCCCACATCGCACGTGGAGATCTCCTCGTCTCACTACTGACCACGCTCTCTGCATTGCTGTTGTGGTTTCATCCGCTTGCTTGGCTCATGCTGCGCTCTAGCCAGCATTCTCGAGAGCAGGCCTGCGACGATCTTGCGCTCGCACACAGCGGTCAAAACGCAGACGACTTTGCCGAAGAACTGCTGGCAACCGTTGCTTCACTCGGAGCACACTCAGGTCGTCCCTGGTTGCCATTGGCTCTTGCGATGTCGGTGTCCGCCGGTGCCAAAGCCATGCGCCTACGCCTTTCCAACCTCGTTCAGGTAGGCCGTGCTCGGCCAGCCTTCTCGCAGGCACAGAAAGCAACTGTTCTGCTTCCGATGTTGGTCTCTGCTTTTGGTTTGGCTGGACTCACTGCATGCAGGAAGACTCCACCAGCCATCGAATCACACATCTTGGTCACAAGTCGCTTCATCAGCATCCCCGTGGACTCTCCCGTGCTCGCAAAACTTGGCCTGACACTGGATGGCAGCGCCAACCTGCAAAACCTCGGGATCCTGAGTGAAGAGCAAACCGGCGAGCTTCTACGTAAGCTCAACCAGCAGGAAGGCATTGACCTCATGAGTGCGCCCTCTGTCACGACAAAAAGCGGCACGAATGCCACGGTCGAGGTCACTCGCGAGTTCATATATCCGACCGCATACGAGGCCGCCAAGCAACTGGGAAAAGACCAGCCAGTCATCCCAACCACCCCGACGGCTTTTGAGATGCGTCCTGTCGGCGTGCGGATGGAAATCAGCCCGATCTTGAATATCGACGGCAGCATCGAACTCAATCTGGCACCCGAAGTCACCAGCTTTGAAGGCTTCATCAACTACGGAACTCCTATCGAACAGACTGGCCAAACCTCCGGCACGGTGATTACCGAAAACAAGATCCAACAACCCATCTTTCACACCATGAAGACCACCACCGCTGTGGTCATGCAGTCAGGTCAAAGCGTCGTCTTCGGAGGACTCGGCAGCTCTGGGAAAAGGCCTGGCGAAAGCACCAAGAACTTCCTTCCGACAAATGCACCAGTCGAAACTCCCAAAACCAAAGACCTCATCTTCTTCATCATCCAAGCTTCAATAATCGAGGGTTCTAAAGTCGCACCAGCCTCAAAAGTCGTCGCAATCAGCAACGTCGCCCCGACGGTGACAATCTTTGGTCAGGTGAGGCGTCAGGGGAAATACGAACTCAAGCCAGGAATGACGGTGAATGACCTCATCGCTCTAGCCGGGCCCAGCGCCATCGCCGACAAAACGAAAGCCGAACTCATCCGCGGTAATGATCCATTTTCAGCCAAGCTCATGCTCAATCTCACCCAAGAAGGCACCAAACTGCTCATGGATGACGACGTAATCACCGTGCCATCAAGCTAAACCGCATTCGCCTTCAAAACACGCAGCATATTCCCGCGGATGACTTGGCGGATGAGGTCATCGCTGTGGCCAGTAAATGTCGAGCGTCTTGTAGAGTGCGGAGGCGGTGGTGACGAGTGTGATGCGAGCGAGGAGTGTTCGGATCATGGCGGGCAAGGAACGTTGTTCACGCTTGAGCGTGCCCTCTTCTCTCACAAACAGGCTGAACTGTGAACAACAAACCACTCATCACCGCCCCGGCGGATTCACTTCCTTCACCGTGGCGCCGTGGGTGTCGCTGAGAATGAGGAGGGAGAGTTTTTCGACGTTGTTGAGCTCGGCGGGCTTGAGCATCTGGTAGTCGAGGCCGTTGGCGGGCGGGGACTCTGCACCTTGTGATTGGACGGAGGCGTTTTCAGGGCCGTTCAGGCTCGCGTAGTCAAAGCGGCCACGCAGGTCGGTGTAGCCGTCTTTGAAGAAGCGGACGGTGCTGTTGTTGAGTTTGGCATAGACCTTCACGTAGGCCTTCGGCAATGGTTTGTCGGTGGTGCTGTCGCGGGTTTCGAGGCGGCCGTAGTTTTCGGTGAGGGTGAGTTTGAGCGTGTTGGCGTGGTAGGCCTGCGTCTGGCGTTTTCCGGCACCGATGACCTCCACGAGGACGTTGGCCTTGGTGAATTCGGCGGGCAGGGCGACATCGAGCGTGGTCTTGTCCTTTGGCAGTACCTGCGTGGCGGTTTTATTGGGCTTGATGATGCTGAAGCGGCCGGAGTCTTGGCTGACAAACGGATTGCTGCTGAAGCTGAACTCGGGGTCCATGAGGTAGTAGTTCAGCGTGACCTCGGGTAGGTTCTTCCAGCTCAGGGCGATCGTCTTGTTCTCCACCTTGAACTCAAACGACGGCTCGGTGGCTGCGAGTTCGGCCTGCTGCTTCTCGCGGTCGGGTTTGTCGATCTTTTCACCTTTAACGCCCTTGCCTTCGATCTCGTCGAGCTGCGTGGTCACATCGGCAAAGAGCGTCTTCCAGCGTGGCACGGGATGATCGGCGTATTTCGCAGCGATGCCGCGTGCGGAGGCGAGTTCGCCTTCATAAAAGGCGGCGTAGCATTTGAAGTAGTCGTGCTGGAGGCGTGTGGGCAGTTTGGTGGCGTCGATGGCCTTGAAGCGGTTCAGTGCCTCTTCCACGCGGTCTTGCAGGAAGAGGAAGTAGGTCACGCTCATGCTGTCCATGGCATCGAGCTGCGGTTTGAAGGCGAGGATGCCGAGGAGCTTGGTGTATTCTTCCAACACCGCCGGATTGGCGATGCGCCACTCGCTACCGACGCGGTGGGCGCGTTGATTGACGAGGGGCGAGTATTCGAGGTGCTCGTAAGTGCGCAGCTCGATGGGGTCGATGGTGAGGAGCTTGCTGGCGATGTAGGGGCCAACGTCCACTGAGGCGGGACCGCACAACGACTTCAGGTACTCGCGGATTGCATGCGAGTCGTTGTGGAGGAAACCGT
>CANIZT010000256.1 GCA_947471905.1 Verrucomicrobiaceae bacterium | reverse complement strand
GCCAGCGGTTCCACCGCCTCTAGCAGGTAGGGCACTCCCTTGCGCAGGCTCACCGCTCCCGCGTACAACACCCGGAGCGGCTCACCGGGACATGAAAAAAAACGTTCCTGAGCGCCTTCGCTCCAGAAAACAACGTCGGTCCACAACGGAATAACTGCGGTCCTCTTTATCCCGGAGTTCAAGGCCACCAGATGATCCCGTTGAAAATCGGAGCAGCACAGCACCAGGTCCGCCGCCGCCAGCTCTTGTCGTTTGCGCTCAGCCATGACGGGGCTGTTCGCGCCGGGCTTTATCTTGACGTCAAATTTTGACGCCGCACGCTGTGCCTCGGCCTGCAAGATCTGGTAGGGCACGCCCGGACAGTCCAGCACACACTTCATGCCCATCCTGCCGGCCTGACGCAGGCTTTCCAGGGCGCAGGACTCAGCTCCGACAAACAATCGCGCACGGCTGTTGCGCAGCCAGCGCGAGGCAGCCCGGTCAAAGCAGGCATTGCTGCGCAAGTGTTCGCTTCGCATGTCAGGCATTAGTTTTTTGCACAGGCGGTTGGCCAGCAGCGGCCAGGGAAACTCCGTCATAAGATCCGGCGGAATCCCGCTGGAGCCGAGCGGCCGCGCCGTGCCCGGCGGCACCCATCGGCCAAGCCTGCGTCCCCAGCTTCCTTCCGCGTCCACAATCGAGCAAAACAAGCCCTCCAACTCTCCCACCTCATGCGCCGCCAGCGCGAGCTGGAAGATCTGATGAACTCCCGCGTATGCCAGCGCCACTCCGTTCATGCCTTTTTACGTACATTGACGTACACACTGTCTGCCAGCCGGGCCAGACCGGGCACGCGCCCTTCCAGCCTTCGCAACCACTCCGAGGCCTGCAGCAGCAGCCTCCACTTCGCAGGCATGATGTCCGCATCGCTAGGCTGCAGGCCAATCCCGAAAAAGCAGTCGATCTCGAAATCAATGTGGCCGATTTTGCCAAAGGCCTTGCGGAGCTGCCCCAGACTCCAGTAACGCACATTGAAACTCGTCCCATCGTTGAAACCACGTCGCGCCCATTGGTACAAGCAACGCGGCCCCATCACATTCGGCATCTGCACTAACAAGCACGCGCCGGACTTCATCACACGTTGCGACGTTTCGACCACCTGCGCCACATCCTCGCGACTGAGATGCTGGATCACACTGTAGGAGAACACCACATCCACCAAGCCCCTGCGCAGCGGTAGATGGCGCGCGTCCGCGCAGATGAAATGCGCCTTTACACCGAGCTGCTGCGCCACCCGTCTTGCAGCGAGCACCGCACCGATCTGCGGATCGATGCCTATGGGCAAAAAGCCCTCGCGGGCGGCAGCCACACACCAGCGCCCCCAGTTGCAACCTAGATCAACGAGCAAGCGGCCCGCCCCGCTCTTCAGGCGGAAATGCGGGATCGGGTAACGCGGGAGATTCCCCACTAGGCCGCGATAGAGGTTTCCGCACGTCGCGGCAATGATCTGCTCCACCACCGGATCCACCTGGCGGTTCAATTCCCGAAAACCGGCCTCCACGCGCTGCTTTTGCGCCTCGGTGATGCCGAGACTATCAATGCAATACGGATCGTCTATCGCGCCGGAGGCGATGGCGCGTGATTTTGCCATCGGATCCATTGTGTTGCCCGAGTCAGGGTGAAACAACACCGGGATGCCATGGATGGTGGGATAACGGCGTCCGGCGGCGCTCACCCACTCCTCGCCAGCGCGGATCAATGGCGTCCCATCGACGGGACAGGCCAGCAGTTCGTCCAAAGGTGGCAGTTCAGGCATGGACGGTATGTTGGAGAGAATGAATCGCTTGTTTCATGCCCGCGAGATTTTCGGCAAATCCCCAGTGGTTGATGATTTGCAGGCTTTGCGCTCCAGCAGAGACGCACAAGTCAGGATTGTGCAGCAAAGTGCTCATCTTCGTATGCAGATCATCCACATCTCCGGTGCGAAAAATATCCCCGTTCACTCCTGGTTTCACCAGATCGTGACCGGCACCGACTTTGCCACTGACGATCACCGGTTTGGCCGCGTTCATCACCTCGTTCACCACCAGTCCCCAGGGTTCGAAGACGGATGGCAGCACAAACAAGTCACAGAGATCGTAAAAGGCGGGCAGCTCGGTTTGATTGCGAAACCCAAGAAACTTCACCCGCCCCGGAGCGGCCTCTTTTGCCAGCATTTCAAGTTTCCGCTTTAACTCGCCATCCCCCGCCATGAGCAGCACCGGAGGGCAGGGCGCCGACATCGCCGAATTCGGCAAACCCGGCGGTTTACACTCCGTCACCAGTTTCCCCACGGAGCGGATGAGCGTGGCGGGATCTTTGACATCAATCAATTTGCCGCAAAACAAGATCACCGGCCTTCCCGGCTCGATGCCCAGTTCCGCCCGAAGTTTTTCGCGGGTTGGAGCCGCCTCACGGCAGCGCTGTTGGAAAAAGGCATTGTCCACTGCATAGGGCACGAGGTGGATGCGCTCGTTCGGCACGCCATGGCAGCGATAGAATTCGCGATTCGCCGTGCCGACGGTCAGAAACTGCGACACCCCGCGAAACAGCATCGAAAGCACCAGCCTGTGGGTCATGTGCCTGAGGAACCCGCCGTGCAGGCAATCAAGATGAGTCTCTCCGCGCATCAACAAAGGCAGCTTCCGCCGCCGCGCCTCGCGCAAAGCCGCCAGGGGATACCCGTTGCCCCAGCCATGCACCCACACTGCATCTGCCTTCATGGCATCCAAGGCCGCGCTGATCGCCACGCGATACTGGCGGTAGTTTTTCAGGCCGGAAGGCAGCGGCGCGCCGGGAAACAGCACACGATGCGGATAGCCTTCCAGCAGCGGCACATCCCAAGTCACCTGCGTGCCAAAACCCGCATCCTGATAACCGCGCGCCGTGATGTCCGTGGCATAGACGACTTCCAAGTCCACGCCGCCCGCCCGCAGATGCCTGATCAACGGCACCTGATACTGGATTGGATGAGTGAGAAAGTACGCAACGTGCATCACGAATGTCCTTCAAGCCAATGAAGCCTCATACTCCGTGGGGCCGCCAAGGGCACAGACCCGGTAGCCCAGCTTCTCAAGCAAGCTGCCGATCTCACCCGCACCCACGCCAAATTTTTCCGCGCAACCCGGGTTCTCCTCGAAGAACACGTACCGGACTCGCCGCGCCTCGAGCAACGGCCGGGCTCCTTGCACAACGCGATAGTCGTAGCCTTCGCAGTCAATTTTTAGCACGGTGTAGTCCACGTCAGGAAGCTCGGCTGCCAATGTGGCCAACGGCACGGACCAGTCGGCTTCCGCCGGATCTTCGGTCACCTTGTCCCAGCCGCTCTGAACTGGGTCGGACATCTTGAAATGCACGGTTCCAGGCACGTCTCCCACCGCCTTGTTGTGTGCATCTACCCTGTCGCTGACGCCGTTGAGCGCAAGGTTGGCCAGCAGGGCTGGGAAATTCCTCGGAGAGGCCTCAAAGGCGGTCACCCGGTTATCTTGGCGAGCCGCTGTCCACAGCAGTGAGTAGTAGCCGTAATTGGTTCCGGCGTCGATCAGCATGCCACCTTCGGCCTTGGCTATCTCACAGAGGCGCCGGGTGAGGGGCAGCTCGTAGCAGCCGCTGAAAGCGATGCTGCCATGGCAGGAGTCACCCTTCAGCAAATTCATCTTGAAACCAGGCGCGAAAACCAGCGGAGCACCGAGATAAGGCGCATTTCCCAAGTTCATGCGACTGATGACCCGATAGTAGAAGCTGGCTGCCAGTCGTGGAGGCAGCGAACGGCAGAATTGGGTCAAGAGCGCTGAGGTGAAACGATTCATGCGGGATCAGGCTGTCGGAGACGGCGGCAGGAAAATCAAATTGTGCGCAGAGCCGACATGCCCGGTCAGGGCTTCGAGTGTTGTTTCGATATAACCAAACTGGGTGAGGAACCGCTGCACTTGATCCTTCTTGTCATCCAAAGCCTCGATCACCAGCCAGGGAGCACAACGCGCGATGGTTTGGGCCGCGCCTTTAAGAACTGCCATTTCATGACCCTCGACATCGATCTTCATGTAGTCGAGGCACGGGAGATTCATGCCATCAATCGTCGCAGTGGGCGTGGGGATGCGCTGGATTTGATCGCACGGTTCAAACAGCCCGCCATCCAGGCTGCCCCAACCGCTGAGGACAACGCCTTGGGAGACAGGAATCATGAGTTCCGCCATCCCGTCATGATCGGAGGCCGCCACCGCATGAACCGTGACGTTTGCCAGTCCCGCCTTCTCCAGATCGGCGGCGAGCACTGGATTGGGCTCCAGAGCCACCACGCGTTCAAACAGACGCGCCAACAAGAAGGTGGTGACGCCATTGTTGGCACCCACATCCAGCGCCAGTCGGCGGCGATTTGAGGGAACCGCCTGCGGGACATGGATGTTCTCCGGCTCCGCCGAACCCAGCCAGACATCCAGCCTCGCCAGCAGCGGTAGGCGGACCCGCGGCGGCAGGCGTCCAAGGATGTTTCGCATCATGCTGATCAGGCGTTGAATCATGCTCTCATGCGCATCTCCGGGCTCTGCATGGCGAATTTCCTCACTCCCTGGATCATCAGTCCCATGCAGACCGCGATCCCCGCCAGGGATGAGATGGAAGAAAAAACAATGACATCAATCACCCGGCTGAGATCCAGCCAGAAGACAGCCGCCAGTTGCAGCAGCAGGGTGATCGGAATATGCAACCAGCTCAGTCTCAGCCAGCTCCGTGCCAATACGACTCCCCAGAGCACCGTGGAAAGCAATCCTGCTGCCGCCGAGATCAGATACCAGCCCAGTTCCGCATGCAAATGCACATAGCCATCCCCCAAAATCCACAACACTTGGGGCGAGAGCAGCATGCCAGACATGGCCACACCGCCTGCTAGAAAAGAATATCCCACCACCGTGCCCACACACCATCGGGCCAGTTTCCGGGCATCGGTGCAGCGCGCGATGGCCGGGGCTATCAAATGACCAAGTGGCAATCCCATGAAAGTGAAGACAATCGCAAGTCTTGAGAGAGCCCCCACATCCGCCACATCATGGGTCGTGGCAAAGACACTGAGCAACCATGTGGTCAGGTGCCCCTGGACACATTGGAAAACGCACAGCGGAAAAAAATGACGCACGATCTCCATGACCCGTGGGTGCCAGCTTGGATCTGGCGTGTCCGCCCCATGCAATAGATCGCGCGTCTGCCGCCGCAGCAGCAAAGTCTGCAGCCACTGGGCGGCGGCGGTTGCGCCCGCCGCCAGCATGGCATTGATTCCCGCAAGCCAGGCAAAACTGGTGAGGACCAGCCGCGACGAACTCACCGTAAGATCACCCTGAAGCATGAAACGGAGGCGTGAGTGCAGCCGGTTGACCGTACTCAAAACCACCGTCTCCGCCGCAGGCACCGCCGACATCAGCGTGATCACCAGCAGCAGCGCGGTCGTCAGCGTCGGTGCCGAATTACGGCTCAACACCCACCATCCCGCCGGCAGCACGACCACTGCGGACGTCAGGGCAAACACATGACGCAAGCGCCGCGTCGTCCCCACCAGCCCGGCAAATTTCTCCCTGTCATGGCAAATAGGGCCGCCGAGTGAGGTGGTGGCGCTGCCCAAGCCCGAATCGGCCATGATGTTGATTGTGGCCAGCAGTGAATTGGCAATGGTGAACCAGGCGTATTCATTTTTATCCAGGCTGCGCACCAGAAAAAACCCCGTGGCGGCGTTCATCACCTGCACCAGAACCTGGACCCCGGTGTAGCCGACCAGACGTGGGGCGTATCTTCGGCAGGCTGCAATGATGTTAGTCATGAAGATCCCAGGCGGTCCCCTCTCGGCTCCTGACGTTGGTAGAGCCGCAGATTGTATTTCGCAGCCCCTCCTCCAAAACCCGTTTGCGTGCTCTCCACGGCAAAACCAGAATCCACCCACTCACCCCCGAGCTCTTTGCTCCATCGTGGCAGATTGGCAGGTGCGATCATCAGCCAGTCCAGACGCCGTTTGTCCTCCACCGTCATGGCCGGGACGAACCACTCGGTTGCCGCAACTTCGACGATGGGTTTGACGGCGTAGTAGCCCGCATAGTCCGTGAACACCCAGTCACCCGGTTTCAGATGCCGCGCCGCCAGTTCCACCACGGGAGCATAGTCCCGCGACTTCCACTCCCAGGCAGTCAGCAACAGACGTGCTGGCAATCCCATGACACCTGCTGTCAACAGCACCATCAAGGCACCGGTCTGCGCATGTCGGTGCAGCGACTCCCACGAGTGGTCCAATGCATGAAAAACGCCTGGAATCACCAGGACCCAAGCCATCCAACTGTAATAGATGGGATAACGACCCACGACCCAAACTAACAGGGGGACAGCAACAGCGGCCACGAGTGAAAATATAAATGGCGAGCGCCATTCGAACCACTTTTGATTTCTTCCACGCCAAACCAGGACCGACAACAAAAGCAACAGCAATGCCAGACTGGGGTCAGCCAACCCCGAGGGCCCTGAACGTC
>CANIZT010000255.1 GCA_947471905.1 Verrucomicrobiaceae bacterium | reverse complement strand
TAGCCTGCCGAAATTGCGAACCATGCAGCAGCAACCATGAAGCTCGAAAGCAATCTGCCCAAGCAAAGCCCTTGGCTGTACACCGCACCACTGCTGAACACGATTCTGCTGTTGCTGGTGTGCTTTCTGTTTAGCAGTGGCTTCGTCGTGCAGTCTGGAGTCACTGTGGAGCATCCGCAGTCGAACTCGCGGCTCACGGGTTTTGACCGCGCGCATATCATCACGGTGCCGGCAGGAACGGATAACGCACTCTACTTTGACGGCACTCGTATCACGACTGCCGAATTGCGGGATAAGCTCAAGGCGAACCGCGAAGGTGATCGCCGCGCGATCATCCACGCTGACAAGCAGGCTCCGTTTGGCCGCGTGATCGAGATCGGCAACATCGCGCTCGATCTTGGCTACGAAATCGCTCACTCTACCGTGCCACCGAAGTCTTAACGTGACACGTTGATGCCTGCCAAACCACACACGCACGAATCGCTGATCTTTGCCTGGGGTGCACGGGATCACTCCACGTGGCATCTGGTGGTGGCGCTGGTGCTATTGATGGGTGGCATGGCCGGATTCTTTTTTATCTTTCGCATCGTTCATCCCGTGGCGCAGCGGTTGCCGACCACACCGCAGCATGTGATCTCGCTGGACCCACGCGATCCAGCTGCCCTAGCGCTGATTCATCGGGCGCAGGACCGCAGCTTTGCATTGCTAAGTGAAGATGACACCACTCTTGCGTTGGAAAGTCCGTTGCTCGCGTTTCGACCTTCATTTGAAGGGTATCAGATTGAGTTGCGTGAGATGGTGCCTGCCATAGCAGCAATGCCGCAGCCGCGTTTGTTTACCGCCGCTTCCGATGTGCTGCCGCCGGTGCCGCGACGTGCCACCGGGACAATCACAGCGCCGCCTGTCGCCACGTTGCGTGCTGTTATGAGTCCGTCACTAGCCAAGCGTGGCCCGGCGAGTGTGGAGATACCCGGCATCAAGCTCACACAGCCGACTCGAGTGCAGTTTCGGGTCGCCATCAGCTCCTCCGGGCAAATCATCACGGCATTGCCTCTCAGCAGCGCTGAGGATGCTGAAGTCATGCAGCAACTGCATGCTGCTATCATCGCCCTGCGCTTTGAGCCTTCCTCGATTCGACGCATCGAGTGGGGTGAAATCTCTTTTCGTTGGGAGGTAGCCGCCACGCCATGATTCCCATCCCGCTCGGTGGTTTGATGATCTTTTTCATGGCCGTTGGTGTCACGACGGTCTGCGCACTGTGGTTTTACAGCTTTTGGCAGGAGCGTCGGCGTGAGGTGTATCGTCGGCGTATCGCGATTCAATGCCGCATCTGCGGCACGGCCTATGCTTGTGAGTCCAAACGTAAGATCGCTGTTACCATCTGCCCGGTCTGTGGCACGCCGAACGAGCGGAACAAGCTCCAGCAGATTTAAGCTACTGTGTGATCAGGCTTGCTTTCTGACCGGCAAATCGGTGACATTGGCGCATCTCAATGTCTTCACGTGCATCCCATACCTCCGCCGACGCCATGCTGCCCGCCGCCACAGCTCAACATGCAGCCGATCAGATCGAAACCATCATTCAGCACGTGTCGCAGATTATCCTGGGCAAAGAGGACGTCGTGCGCCTTGCGGTGACGTGTCTGCTCGCGCGTGGGCATTTGCTGTTTGAAGATCAGCCCGGTGTCGGCAAGACGATGCTATCGCAGTCGCTCGCGCAAGCTTTGGGTCTTGGCTTTCGCCGTGTGCAATTCACCAGCGATCTGCTGCCTGCCGACATTCTGGGTGCTTCGGTTTATGATCGCGATACTGCCGCGTTTCATTTTCATCGTGGCCCGATCTTCACCCAGGTGTTGCTGGCGGATGAGATCAACCGCGCCACGCCCAAAACGCAGTCTGCTTTGCTTGAAGCGATGGAGGAAGGTCGGGTGACCGCTGATGGTGCCACGCATCCGCTGCCGGAGCCGTTTTTTGTGATCGCCACGCAGAATCCTTCGTCGCAAATAGGCACCTTCATGCTGCCGGAGTCGCAATTGGATCGCTTCTTGATGCGTCTGGCGCTCGGTGTGCCGGATCGCACGGCTGAACGCAGATTGTTGGAAGGACAGGAGCGACGTGAGCTGCTGCGTGCCATGCAGCCCGCGATGTCACTGCTTGAATTGCAGCAGTTGCAGACGTGGACACGTGCCGTTTATGCCTCGCCAGCCTTACTTGATTATTTGCAGGATCTCTTGGCTGCCAGCCGCGTTCATGGCCGTGGTCTGTCACCCCGTGCAGGACTGGCGGTGCTCGCCGCAGCACGGGCGTGGGCCTTACTTAGCGGTCGTGCGATGGTGTTGCCTGAGGATATCCAAGCCGTCGGGATCGCCGTCATGGGGCATCGATTGGAACACGCCGCTGATGGCATGAGCGGTCCCGAATTGGCGCAACAGTTGATCGCCGAAACACCTGTGCCGTGATGCGATGAAAGTGCGCGTGCGCTGGAACCGACACACGCTGGCCTTACTGGCCATCGTGGCGGGCATGTGGTATGCGGCCGAGGCGCAGTCGAATGGCGCTGCGCATTTCATCGCCCTCCTCACCGGTGCCATGGGTGCGCTGTCCTGGCTGCATGCGCGTTCAAATTTGCATGGCCTGAGCTTACGCCTCGTCGGCGCCAGGCCTGCTGCACAGGATGAAACCACACGCATCCCGGTGGAACTGCGTGCCACGGGAGCGATTTCGCCCTGCGGGCTGGAAGTGCTCGTCATCGGGGCAAAAACATCGGTGTTCGTGGAGCGTATCCCATCGGGCGGCACAGTGTTTCTCGATCTCCCACCGCCAACACAGCACACAGGTGGAGCATTGCGGTTGCTGGTGCGCAGCGTGTATCCGCTCGGGCTGTTTACTGCCGAGGGCGTATTGGAAACAGCGTGGGTGAGGCGGGTGCATCCGCGTCCGGCGGGTGATTTACCACTGCCTGCGCCAGATCATTTACTGCAAGGCAATGCGGCGGCTGTTGTTACCGCACGTACACAAAACAGCGGTGGCGATGATTTTGCTGGTCTGCGCGAATGGCGCGCAGGCGATTCACCGCGTCACATCGACTGGCGTGCCATGGCGCGCGGCGGTCCGCTGATGGTCAAATCATGGTGTGCGAGTGTTCAAGGCGTGGTGGTGCTCGATTGGCACGCCATCATGCTCGAAGAACCTGCACGCGCTGGTCAAATCGCCCGCTGGATGGAGATGTGTGAGGTCGAAGGGACGCCGTATGAGCTGCGGCTGCCGCAGCTCACGACCCCCGCTGGCTACGGCCCTGCGCATCAGCGGCGCTGTCTTGATGCACTGGCCTTGCAATCGTCCTCCGAGGTCAAAGCCTCGGCTTCGAGTGAACTGCGGGCAGGGCAGGGGACCAGCGCCATCAGTTTTGAGCAGTCCACGCATCTGCCACAGCGACCACTGTTGTTTTTGTGCCTGGCATTGATGCTCGCGATCCTGCCGCTGCATGGCTACATCGCCACCGCAGGTATCGTGGTGTGCGCGTTGTGCCTGTTCTGGCGTGGTGTGCTGCGCCTTGATGTGCCGCATGTGCTGGTGCGCATCGGTGTGCTCGCTGTTGGCGTTACGGCTGTTTTTTTCGACTATGGGGAGCTGCATGGCATGGAGCCTGGAATCGCGCTGTTGCTCGTGCTGGCGGGTGCGAAGATGTTGGAAAGCCGCACGCCGCGTGAGTTCCAAGTCCTGGCTCTCATCGGCTGGTTTCTCGCGTTCTGCGGCCTTTTGTTGGAGAATCATCTTTCACGCTCCATTTGGGTGGGAGTCGTGGTGCTGCTGATCGCCGCATGCATGGTGCGCTTCCGACGCAGTTCGCCGGGTGTGCGTGAGCCGGTGCGTGTCACCACTGCCTTGTTAGCACAGGCATTGCCGCTGGCGGTGGCATTATTTTTTGTTTTCCCACGCGGCTTGCTCGATCTCGGCTCTGCGTTGGGGCGCAGCCGCTTCAGTCAGACCGGTATCGACAGCACACTCGATCCTGGAAGTATCGCTCGCCTTGCACTCATTTCAGACGTGGCCTTTCGCGTGCGGTTTCCAGACGGCGTTTTGCCGCCAAATGAAAACCGCTACTGGCGCTGCCTCACGCTCTGGCAATGTGAAGGCATGCGTTGGACGCGTGGTGATCGTTTGGCATACACGCCGCTGTCGCGCTTACCAAACAGCAAAGATCTGCGTCAGGTCATTGATCTGGAGCCCCATGGTAAGACGTGGATACCTGCACTCGATCTGCCATTACGCGCCAGTGCACGCGGCATGTCCTTGTCTCCCGAATTTGATGACACCCTGCTTTCTCCGGTGCCGATCCGAAGTTCAGAGCGCATTGAGGTCAATTCTCGCCTCGAATTGCCCACTCGACGTGATCTGCTCGAAAGCCATCGCGAAGCCGCGCTTCAACTGCCTGAACAGATATCGCCCAAGCTCAAGGAACTCACGAATTACTGGGAGTCTGTGACGCAAAACGATGAACAAATTGTCCAGATCGCGCTAAATTACCTCAGCACTCAGGGATTTAGCTACACACTGGAACCGGGAGACTATCCCGGCCCTGACGCGCTCGAAGACTTCTTTCTGCGCCGCCGCACCGGCTTTTGCGAGCACTTCAGTGCCAGTTTTGCCACGCTCATGCGCATGGCGGGCGTGCCATCGCGTATTGTCATCGGCTATCTAGGTGGCGAATTCTCCGATCACAATGGCGGCTACCTTATCGTGAAGCAAAGCGACGTGCATGCATGGACAGAAGTTTGGCTGGAACGCCATGGCTGGTATCGCGTCGATCCCACCGCCGCTCTCGCCCCGGATCGCGTGAATATTGACCTGCGCGCATTGCTCGCCGGTGGTGCCGAGGAAGCGGAACGTCAGCGCAATAGCCTCTGGGGACGCTCCTGGCAGCACATGCGTTTATGGTGGGACAGCATCAATTACGCATGGCAGAAGCAGGTCATCGACTACAACCAGGAAACGCAGCGCGGTTGGCTAGAACGTCTCGGATTGCGCCAGAGTAAGCTCATTTTGCTCATTTCTACGAGTGTCGTGCTGATTCTGGGGATTTTGCCTGTGCTTTGGTGGCTGCAGCGTCCTGCGCGTCATGCGGACC
The DNA here is from genome assembly GCA_947471905.1 of Verrucomicrobiaceae bacterium. Taxonomy (GTDB): domain Bacteria; phylum Verrucomicrobiota; class Verrucomicrobiia; order Verrucomicrobiales; family Verrucomicrobiaceae; genus Prosthecobacter. Next base: position 1,395 of record CANIZT010000255.1, on the reverse strand, counting down.
CGTGGATGCGTGCCTGGCAACATGCCTGCCGGCGACTTGCCAAAGCCGGACTACCCGCTCGTGCCATCAATGAAGGCCCACTTGCCTATGCGCAACGCGTTGCCCAATCACGCCCGGATTTGGCCTCGCGATTCAAGCCATTGGCCGAAATGTATGCCGCAGGTCGTTATGGTGGGGCAAATGAAATGCTCACGGCATTCAAGACTTCGATTTCTCGCCTCAATCCACATCAACGAAGTGAAAATTGATGGTGCGCGATGCAGGGTTCGAACTTGCGACAGATGTAGCAAAATCAAGGGTTACAGCGTTCCGTTGCAATGAGAATTGCAATAAAGGCTTGTTTTCGGCCCTTTCGGTGCGACTTGCTGCGCCAAGATGAAGACGACCAAAGGCCCTCATATTCGCACGATCACCCGCACAGAGAAGCGTAAAACCGTCGGCGAGGATGGCGTCGTGACGGTCAAACCTTACACTTGGACCACCTACTTGGTGCAAGGCTGGAAAGAGGATGGCAAGTGGCAGCGAAAGTGGTTTCAAGATGAGAAGCTAGCCAAGGGCTTGCTCGCGTCATTGGGAGTGAATCATCTGAACGACGCGGTTAAGATTAAGCAGACTTTCACATCCTTGACCCAAGATCAGGTGGAACAAGCCGAGGCTGCATTTCGTCGGCTGGGGAACCGTTACACGCTGGATACGGTTATCGACTACTTCATCCGGCACCACTACGACACGGAGAATCCAAAGGACTTCCAAGATGCCATTGAAGAGTTTGAAGACGCTAAGAGGAACGAAGGATTACAACCAAGGTCACTGCGCCAGCTCAAGAGCACGCTAGACCGCTTTCTAGCCTTCCTTAAAGCCCGGACAAGTTCAGACTCAATCTGTGTTCACGAGATCACCACGGCAGATGTGGCGGAGTTTCTGGACGGGCTGCGGGACCGTGACGGCGTCCACAAGGCCAAGCGCAAGACCTACAACAACAACCGGCTGGACTTGTCTTCGTTCTTCTCGTGGGCATCTGACCCGAAGGGGGTCAAATTCACGCCAGAGAATCCGGTCACTGCGGTTCCCCATTTTAAGAAGAAGCAACTTGGGCAGGAGCGGAAAGCCATCGAAGTCTTGGCCCCCAATCAAGTGCGGGAACTGTTCGACTATTTGGTGGACTACAAGGGTGGCGAGTTCTGCCGATACTACGCGCTCCTAATGTTTGCGGGGCTGCGTCCTGAGTCCGAGGCGGTGCGCTTGTCGGCGCATCGTCGCCAGCATGAATTGATCGACTTGGAGCACGGCGAGATTGAACTACCTGCGGAGCTGACTCCCAAATCTGCCGCTGAGGAAGGCCGCACCGTGAGCATTCAACCGAATCTGGCGGCATGGCTCAAAGCCTACCCGACC
>CANIZT010000254.1 GCA_947471905.1 Verrucomicrobiaceae bacterium | reverse complement strand
GCCTTTCGGTGGCTGGTGAGCTTGGCCGGGGATGTTCATCAGTTCGACAGATTTGAAGCCTTCCTTTTTGAAGCCGTTCTCGAAGACGGCGCTGGTGTTCTTGAGGTTGAAGTCTTTTTCGCCGGTGACTAGGACGTAGCGGCAGTCGGTTTTTGCAAGGGCGGCGACTTCGTCGTGTGGGATGTAGCGTGCTTCAAAGACTTCGGTTTTATCGAGGGTGACGATGTCGGTGTAAAAATTGGTGCCCATGAAGGCGATGGTGCCGGTGAACATGTCGGCATAGGTGACGCCGAGCATGCTGGCTACACGACCGCCGCCGGAGAATCCGGAGACATAGACGCGAGCGGGGTCGATGTCGTAAAGCTCGCGCAGGTTGTCGTTGGCATCGACGGCCATGCGCATGCGGGCGAAGACTTCGCGGTTGTTGCCGGAATTGTGGGCACCGACGAAGATGAGTTTCTTGTCGGCCAGCACGGCCTCCCATTCGGGAGAAATGGATGGAGCAGGGCTGGGGCTGACCCAGATGAAGAGGCCGTGGGGATCGCCCTTCTTGTATTTCTTCGGCACGAGGATGTCGAATTTCTCCATGCTGACATCGTAAGGCGGCGGTGTCTCCATCGCATGCATGCGCATCTTGAGCTGCTCATTGTCTGACACCTGTGGCGAGGTTTTGAAGGTGATGGGAGAGCGGACGCCGGGCTTGATGGTGTCATCATCCTTCTTTTTCGCGTCGGCGGCAAAGCTGAGGGAGACGAGGAGGGGGAAGATCAGTATGAATCGAAGCATTAGCGGATCAAAGCGAGTGGTTTGGCCGCTGTCGATACTGAAATGTGTAATCTGGCGGCTGCCTGTGGCGTTCAGGGGGCGCATGAAGCTCCTGCTGTGCCTATTCCTCGTCACTTCGTTCGTTCAAGCCGCTGATCGTGCGCCGAATGTCATTTTCATTCTCGCCGACGACCTCGGCTATACGGACGTAGCTTGCTTCGGCTCGAAGTACTACGAAACGCCGAACATCGACAAGCTGGCGTCGCAAGGCATGAAGCTGACGCGGCATCATCACTGCCAGAACTGCCAACCGACGCGTGCGGCGCTGATGAGCGGACAGTATGCGGCACGCACGGGAATTTACACGGTGGGCGGCATCGAGCGCTTTGGTTGGGAGACAAGGCCGCTGCGGCCCGTGGACAATGTGACGGAACTACCGTTGGAGAAGATCACGATCGCGCAGACGATGAAGAAAGCGGGTTATGCGACGGGGATGTTTGGCAAATGGCATCTCGGCGAGAAGGGTGAGTATCATCCGGGGAAGCGCGGCTTTGACGAGGCCATCGTGTCGATGGGCAAGCACTTCGATTTCGCGACACAGCCTAAGCTGGAGTATCCGAAGGGCGAGTATTTGGCCGACTTTCTGACGAACAAGGCGGTGGATTTCATCGAGCGGCACAAGGACGGGCCGTTCTTCCTCTACCTGCCGCACTTTGGCGTGCATTCACCGCATCAGGCAAAACCGGAGCTGATCGCCAAGTTCAAGGACAAGGCAGGCGTTGGCGGCCACAACAACCCGACGTATGCGGCGATGATCGCAAGCGTGGATGAGAGCGTGGGCCGCATCATGGCAACGCTGGATGAACTCAAGCTGGCGGACAACACGGTGCTCATCTTCAGCAGCGACAATGGCGGCGTGGGCGGTTACGAACGCGAGGGCGTGCACGGCGGCGACATCACAGATAACGCACCTCTGCGCAGCGGAAAAGGCAGCCTGTATGAAGGTGGCACGCGTGTGCCGTTCATCGTGCGCTGGCCGGGGGTGACGAAAGCTGGAGCTCTTTGTGATGTGCCGACGATTCACGTCGATTTGTATCCAACCTTGGCCGAAATCGGCAAAGCAGCGCGGCCGGAAGGCCAGACGCTCGATGGCGAGAGCTTGGTGCCGTTGTTCCGTGATGCAGCGGCGAATTTGAAGCGTGATGCCATCTACCAGCACTTTCCCGGTTATCTCGGAGCGGGTGAAAACACCTGGCGTACCACGCCGGTGGGCTTGATCGAAGTCGGCGACTGGAAGTTGATGGAATTCTTCGAGGATGGCCGCTTGGAATTGTACAACCTCAAGGACGACATCGGTGAGCAGAAAAACCTCGCAGCTGAGAATCCGGAGAAGACGAAGGAACTGCACGCGAAAATGCTGGCGTGGCGTGAGGGCATCAAGGCACCGATGCCGACAAAGAATACCGAACAAAAAAGCGTCGAACCAAAAAAGAAGGGCAAAGGCAAAAAGAAGAAGCAGGCCGAGTGAGCCCTTTCAGCCCTTGCGTGCGATGTAAACAAACGCGGGGGGCAGATTGGGCCAGACAACGCGCGTGGTTTCGACACCATGGGTCAGATCATGTAGCAAAGAGCGAAAACGTCTGCCGCTGGGCAGTTGATGAAAGCCCCAGTAGGCGAACGTGGCAAAACAACCGCCAGGGGCGAGATGCGGCAGCACGTTGTTTAGAATCGACTCCTGCAAGCCGCGTGGAAAGGCCGTCCAAGGGAGGCCGCTGATGATGGCGTCGAAGGTTTCGCCGGGGGCAAGTGTTTGGGAGAAATCGAACTCCTGTGCGTCAGCACATTCAAAGCGCAGGCGTGGAAAACGCGGGCGCAATTGCTGAACGAAGGTGTCATTGAGTTCGATGCCTACATAGTCGGAGCCATGCGGCATGGCGTCGGCAATAGCCGACGTAAAAGCACCGGTGCCGGGGCCGAGTTCGAGAATTCGTCGTGCCTGCCAGACACCTGCGGCCTCCATCATGCGCTCCGCCAGCGCCGGGCTGGAAGGGGCCACCGCGCCGATGGTCTTCCAGTTATGGCGGAGTTCTTTGAGGAAGGTGGCAGCGGACATTCGGGGCGGACGCTAGCAAGTCCAGGCGAGGGTGCGAATGCTTTTACAGCAGAGAGTTGGCCAGCGAAGCGAAGAGATTATTTTTTTAACTCCGCCATGAGGCGCTGCATGGACTCTACCGCAAATTGAGTGTGCGGATGATTCGCGCCATACTGCTTTTTAAATCCAGCCTGCGCACGCTGCATGAAGGCCAGTGCCTCGCTGAATTTTGACTGCGCCTCCAAGCACAACGCTAGATTGAAGCAACTCAGGAAAACGTCAGGGTGCCGGGGCCCGAGCACCCGCTCGCGAAGAGTGAGCACCGCATGATGCTCCCGCTCGGCCTCGGCTGGCCGATCCAACTCCTGAAGAACGGCGGCCAGATTATTGCGGCTGGCAAGTGTCTTGGGATGCTCTGCGCCTAATAGACGCTCACGCACCACTAGGATGGCACGGTGCTCTTTTTCGGCTTCGGCGTGCTTGCTCTGGTCATGCAGCGCAGTGGCGAGATTATTGCGGCTTTCGAGTGTCTCCAAATGCTCCGCACCCATTACACGCTGACGGACTGCCAGCACGGCACGGTATTCTTGCACAGCCTCGGTTTGTTTCCCCAGTTCCTGGAGTGCGGCGGCGAGGTTGTTGCGACTCAGTAGCGTGTCAGGATGCTCGGGGCCGAGAATCTCTTTACGGATGATTAGGACTGCGCGGTTTTCTTTTTCGGCTTCGGCGTATTTACCCTCGCCAGCAAGAGTAGCAGCTAGATCACTGCGGCTGACGAGCGTATCCGGGTGTTGCTTGCCAAATACCCGGCTGCTAACAATCACAACCTCTCGGAACTCTTTTTCCGCCTCAGCCAAGCGCCCTTGGGCAGACATGGCTGCTGCGTTATGGTAATGGTGATGCAGTGACGCCAGCAGTTGTTCCTCTTGGGCTTTCAGACCTAACAAGGGAACAAACATTGCGAACATTACTAACGAGCATAGACGCATTTTTTGCATGGGCTAGTGGATGATGTGCACTCGACCCCAGTGATGCAAGGTTAAAATGCCACGCCATGTCCCGAGGTGAAGATGCAGCCGGCAAAGAAAATTGAACAGTCATGCAGATCCGACATCTCAATCTACGCCTTTGATGAAAACAATGAGCAACAATAACCCCACATTAATGAAAAACATCCTCCCAACCCTTACCTGCGTTATCTGCTCCACCATGCTGCTTACCCAGTGCAGTTCGCCTAGCGAATATGCCACAGCAAACTCAGCAGAAAAAGTGCGGACGCCTGTGCCAACGAAGGGTGGAACAGTCACGGTCCAGAAACTTGGTGACACAACAATCGCCACCCGTCGTCTGATCCAGCACCCGCTGACCAATAAGGACATTGGCAAAGTTTATGAAGAAGTAACCATGGTGTCTCCCAACGGCACCAACGTCGAAGAACGCGTGATTGTTCGTACTGCACCTCGGTTGGAAACGAAACTGGTTAGCAGGTAATCTTGGTTGCCAGGTGTCGCTGCGGTCCGTGAATGAGGGCAGCGACACTGATGCTGATTGCTTGACGTGTGTGGTGCTTTGCGGCGAGACTTCGCACCATACTCGCCATGCCTTACTTCCTCGACGCACTCGTCATCCTCGGTTACTTCGCCCTCATCATCGGCATTGGCCTGTCGCAGCGCAGTAAAAGTGGCAGCATGGAGGGTTTCACGCTCGGCGATCGGCAGATTGCATGGTGGGCGGTGTTGGCGTCGATTTTGGCGGCGGAGATCAGCGCAGGAACGTTTTTCGGCGCACCGGGTGAAGGTTACGCGCTGCGCAACTACACCTACATTCAACTCATGGCGGGCTATTTGCTCGCACGTGTGGTGGTGAGCGCGGTATTCATACCGGCCTACTATCGGCACAATGTGGTGAGCGTGTATGAGTTCCTTGAAGTGCGCTTTGGACCCCAGACGCGGCGGCGTGCCTCGGCGGTGTTTCTAGTCACTCGTTTGCTGGCCAGCGGTGCGCGTTTGTGGGTGCCTACAGTACTGCTGGTGCTGGGATGGAAGGTGTTCATCGACGCGAGCATCACGCCGATGCAGGAGTTCTGGCTGTATGCCGCAGCACTCGTCGCCATCACGGTGCTGACTGCGATCTATACGGCACTCGGCGGCATTCGTGCCGTGATCTGGACGGATGTGATTCAGGTGGTGATTCTGTTTTCGGCGCTCGGCTTTGCTTTGTGGCATCTGCTCAGTCAAACCGGCGGTTGGGCGGCATTGGACGCGGCCATCTTGAAACCTGCACTCATTGACTGGGGCAAACCAGACGCCGCGCATCCCGGTGCCTGGGGCTGGGTCAAAGGCATTCTCGAAACCGAATACACCGTCTGGGCCGCCTTTCTCGGCTCCACCTTCGTTACGCTCGCCACGCATGGCACCGATCAAGACATGGTGCAGCGCATGCTCACGGCGAAAAACAAACGCCAGAGCGGTACGGCCACGATTTTATCCGGCATCGCCGACATTCCGGTCAATTTCATGGTGCTGAGCATCGGCATCCTGCTGTTTGTGTTTTATCAGCAGCATCCCGAGATCCTGCTGCCGAAGAACCTCAAAGGCACGCCCGACAGCAGCCAGGTGTTTCCATTTTTTATCCTAACCTCGATGCCAACGGGCCTGCGTGGCCTCGTGGTGGCCGGTGTGCTCGCTACGGCGATGGGATCACTGAGCACAGCACTCAACTCGCTCGCGACAAGTTACGTGCGTGACTTCCACTTCCGCTGGTTCGGTGAACCGGCCTCAGACGCGGGCAAAGTGCGTGTGCTACGTCTCGGCACCGTGCTCTTTGCCGTTTTGTTGATCACGGTGGCTCTGGGCACGGCGTGGGTGAAAGCGCACAATCCTTCACTGCGCATCATTCCGATCATTCTCGGCGTGTTTGGCTATACCTACGGCTCATTGCTCGGCGTGTTCACGGTCGGACTGTTCACCAATGGCCGTGGCAATGATCGCGGCAACGGCATCGCAATGCTCGCGGGCTTTCTCGTCGTCGGCTACCTCAGCGGACTGGACAAAGCCCTCATGACCTCCTTCGGCATGCAGGGCGGCATTCCGCGTCCTGACTGGATGGTGGAGATCGAGTTCCCATGGCGCATCCTGTTTGGCACGGTGGTCACGTTCAGCATCGCGATGATGTTCAAAACACCGGAGAACAAGCTCGGGCATTCCAAAGTGGTGTAAGCATGAGGCACAAAAAAGCGCGGACCGTTACCGATCCGCGCTCTGCTTTGACTTTCTTGACGATGCTTGACCGTCTTGATGCTCTTACGAGTAGCTAGCCTGCTGGCCCTTGATGTCGCGCTTCTTGATCCAGGGCATCAGGCCGCGAAGACGAGCACCGGTTTTCTCGATCGGGTGCTTCTCGCCGTCCTTGAGCAGCTTGTTGAACTTCTTGTAGCCGGTCTTGGTTTCGCGGATCCATTCCTTGGCAAACTTGCCGGACTGGATGTCCTTGAGAGCTTCCTTCATGCGCTTCTTCACCGACTTGTCGATGATCTTCGGACCGACTTTGACATCACCCCACTTGGCGGTTTCGGAGATGGAGAAACGCATGCCAGCGATGCCGGACTCGTTCATGAGATCGACGATGAGCTTCAATTCGTGCAAGCACTCGAAGTAGGCCATCTCAGGGCTGTAACCAGCCTCCGTGAGCACTTCAAAG
>CANIZT010000253.1 GCA_947471905.1 Verrucomicrobiaceae bacterium | reverse complement strand
TTTCTGAATCGCGAACTCTGCCGCCTGCTGGTCTATTTGAAATCACCCACTGTCATCGAGAAGACCATGCCGTTGCTCAAAGCAGCCACGACATCCGAAGACCTGCTGTTCTACCCATTCATGCTTCGTTACCTCAAAGATGGCTGGACTCTGGAGCAGCGGCGGGTGGTGTTTGAGGCGCTGAACAAGGCGGAGAAGATGAACGGAGCCTCGACCTTCTTCAAAGCGATCGCAGACACACGCAGCGAGCTGGCGGCGGCGTTGAAGCCGGAGGATGCGGCGCAACTGGCAGCGGTGATTCAACCAACGAACCCTGCGGCGCTCTCGCCGCATGCGCTGCCGGGACATTCGTTCAAAAACTGGACGCTCGCAGACCTGGAACCACTCCTGGCGAAGATGGATGCGAAGACGCGTAACCGCGACAGTGCCAAGGACGCATTGATTCGCACGCAGTGCGTGTTCTGCCATCGCGTGAGTAACGATCCCACGCTGCCTGCGGGTGTCTTCGGGCCGGACTTGGTGCAGGTGTCGGCACGCTTCAATCGCCGGGACCTGCTGGATCACATTTTGAATCCGTCGAAGTTCATCGACGAGAAGTTCCGCTACGTGACAGTGAAAACGAGTGATGGTAAGACCATCACGGGCAGTCTGGAGAGCGAAGATGACGAACGCGTCGTGCTAAGGCCCAATCCGCTCGCTCCCGAGAAAAGCGAGATCGCCAAAGCGATGATCAAGGAGCGCACGCTCTCCGAAATCTCGCCGATGCCCGCTGGTTTGCTCAATTCGCTCAAGGCAGAGCAGATTCTCGATCTGCTGGCGTGGTTTGAGACGATGAAGTAGCGCGGTTGACACCGAGCTTTGCGCTCCTCATACTCGCCCACCATGTCCTTCCGCACACCGCCATCTCTTTTGCTGCGCATTGCGCGGTTGGGGATTGTTAGCGTGGTGTGTCTCTCGCTCGGCATGCACTGGGCTTTGCTCCAAGGCATCGCGTGGACGGGGATGTTGATCTCGTTCGCACGTGAAGGCGCAGTGATCGAGGCGGTGGAGAAGACATTCGACGGGCAGCACGGCTGCCCGCTGTGTGCGAAGGTGAAGGAAGGACGTGATTCAGATCAACAGCAGCCGCAGCAGACGGGACAGTCTTTGAAGAAGCTGGACGCGGTGCTCGTGGTGCTCACGAAGCTGATTGCTCCCGCAGCAGAGAAAATTTCGTTCGTGATGATTCGTGAAACGATGATGCAACGCAATGAGATGCCGGAGACGCCACCGCCACGACGCGGGCTGGCTTAACCCTGTAGATCGGCTGCATTCAAGCCGATAACCTCACACACTGGACTGGAAAGTCCGGTTTATGCCCCATGTGCATGCCGCCATTGCTGCGGGGGCCATTTCTTCAATCTCCATTTCCATTTTTATGAAACCCTTTTCTTTGCTTTCGATCTTCGTCCTCACCCTTGGTTCCGCTGTCCTGTCGTCCACTACTGTCTTCGCCTGCACCAGTTGCGGCATGATGCTCAGTCCAGGCTACACACCAGGTTGGGAGAGCCAGGGGTTGTCAGCCAACGACGGCTTCCGCTTCGATTTCCGCTATGATCTCCTCAATCAAAACCAAGTGCGCAGCGGAGCCCACAAGGTCGGCGACTGGCCCATCGCGCCGCATGAGCAGGAGATGTTCACCAAGACCCAGTCGTACAATACCACGATCGACTGGAGCAAAGGGCTCTTTGGCGTCAACGTGCAGGCCCCCTACCTCATCCGCACACATGCAACGGGCGGATTTGCTTACAATGGCACCGATGACGGCACCTCTAGCGCAGATGGCTTCGGCGATATGCGCGTCGTGGGCCGCTTCATGGGCGTGCTGAAAAATCGCAGTCTGGGCCTGCAATTCGGCGTCAAACTTCCCACGGGCAACTTCAAGCAGAACTTCAACGGTGGCTCCATCGCGGGACAGTTGCTCGACCGCGGCCTACAGCTGGGCACCGGCACCACGGATCTCATTTTCGGTGCCTTCCACTTCGCACCGATTACCAAAGAGCTAAACTACTACTCACAGTTCACCGCGCAGTTCGCGCTCAGTGGTCGCAATGAGTACAAGCCCGGCAATGCGTTCACCGCCAATGTGGGCGTGCGTTACCACCTCCTTGAGCGCGTGGTGCCGCAGCTCCAACTCAACGCGCGCATCAGCGGCAGGGATGCCGGCATCAACGCCTCGCCGGACGACAGCGGCGGCACAACCCTTTATCTCAGCCCTGGCATCACCTTTGGCATCAGCAAGAACGTGTTCAGCTACGTGCTGTTCCAGTTGCCGATCTACCAGTACTACAACGGCTATCAGCTCGCGCCGGTCTACACGCTCTCCGTCGGCACACGCGTTATGTTCTGACCGTAGCCTTCATGATGAGTCCAACGCTGCCCAATCCATTTTCTCATGATTGCCCATGAATCATGCCCCTTTCTGGTGAGCAGAGTTCGAGGCGCAAGCCTCCTTTCACTAGACGCCTTCGTCCGGCCGTTTTCCGGGCGGGGGCGACAATTTCCTGTCTGCTGTGCAAACAGCGGATTTGAAAACGCAACACACACACCATACCCGACAACATACCCATGAAGAAAACAGCACTCGCCCTCCTGTTCGTCGCCATCGGCCTCGGTTCCGCCGCCGCCAATGACGTCATCAAGGATGCCATGAAAAAATACCACAAGCCTGAAGACGCCATTTGCAAGAAGGTCGGCAAAGGCGAAGCCACCGACGCCGATCTGGCCGAACTCCTCAAATGCTACACCGCCATGTGCGCCGAGACTCCGGGCAAGGGCGACAAAGCCAAATGGGTCGAAAAATGCCAGGCACTCATCGGTGCCGTGAAGAAAGTCCAGGCCAAGGACGCCTCTGGCGTCAGCGACTTTAAAAAAGCCATCAACTGCAAGGCCTGCCACGATGTCTTCAAAGGCAAATAACCAACACGCATGATTTCCAGGAGGCTCCGCGACCGCCTGCGGAGCCTCCTTGGATCAAAGCGCTCACCTAGCAGCCTGCGCGCTTGCGTGCATTGATTCTGCAATTCCCACCCATGTCTTCCGCCACACCACCACGTCTCTCGATGCGCTTCGCGCAGCGTGGGATCGTGCTGCTGGTGTGTCTCTCACTCGGCATGCATTGGGCACTGCTACAAAGCATCGCATGGACGGGAATGCTGATCTCGTTTGCACGTGAAGAGGCGATGATTGAGGCGGTGGAGAAGACGTTTGACGGTCAGCACGGCTGCCCGCTGTGCGCCAAGGTGAAGGAAGGCCAGGAGTCGAATCAAAAGCAGCCGCAGCAGGCGGGGCAAACCTTGAAGAAGTTGGACGCAGTCTTGGTGAAGCCCACCAAGCTGATCGCTCCAGCGGCAGAGAAAATATCCTTTGTGATGATTTGCGCATGCCGCGTGAAACGAAACGAGAGACCGGAGATGCCACCGCCACGGCGCGGGCTGGCCTGAACCTGTAGATCGGCTCTGCCAAGCCGATGATCTGACACGCCGGACTAGAAAGTCCGGCCCACCTAACAGCGCATGCCGTCATTCACGCGGCTGCCCTCCTCACTCTCTCCATTTTCAATGAAACCATTCCCTTATCTCATCTTGCTCTCACTGACCGGCTCTGCCCTCGCGCAGAGCGCCACTCCCACGCAAAAGCCGACGACTTCTCTCAAGGAGATCGTCATCACAGCGGACAAGGAGTCCCCATCACTTACCGTTCCGAGCCTGGAGGCCCGGCAAGAACAAATCGCGAAATCAGTTCCCGGTGGCGCAGGGATTGTCGATGCCGAGCAGTATAAGCGCGGTCGCTCGTCCACGCTGAAGGACGCACTCGACTTTGCGCCGGGCGTGTTGATTCAAGAGCGCTTCGGTGCTGAGGAGTCACGCCTTTCCATTCGTGGATCCGGTCTTCAACGCACGTTCCATGGTCGCGGCATCTGGCTGATGCAGGACGGCATGCCGTTGAACCTTGCCGACGGCGGTTTCGACATGCAAGCCGTTGAACCGCTGACCTCACGTTACGTCGAGGTCTTCCGCGGTGCCAATGCGCTGCAGTATGGCTCCGCCACGCTCGGTGGTGCGGTTAATTTCATCTCCAACACGGGTTACACCGCGGATCCGATCCAGGGACGCTTCGAGTTCGGTAGCTTCAACACGCAGCGCGCACAGATCTCTTCCGGCTTCGTGAGCGGCAACACGGATGTGTACGCCAGCATCACCGCATCGCACACGGACGGCTTCCGTGACTGGAGCGAGCAGGAAAGCTTCCGCGTCTTCGCGAACATCGGCACGAAGCTCAGCCCGAACTTGGAGAATCGCTTCTACATCACCTATGTGGACAGCAAGTCACAGCTCCCAGGCTCACTGACGAAGGCTGAGATGGAAAGCAATCCGGAGCGGGCAGCACCAGGGAACAGGGCACCCACTGTGGCCGGTGGTGCTGGATTCCAGGAACGCAATTACCGCCTCCTCCGCCTAGCGGATAAGCTGACCTACAGCGACGGCGGCGACAACACATTAACGCTGAGCACGTTCTGGTCATGGAAGGATCTGAATCATCCGATCTTCCAGGTCATCGACCAGCTCAGCAACGATCTCGGCTTCGATCTGCGCTACGATGGCAAAGGACAGCTCTTCGGTTTGCAGAACGATCTCACCATCGGCACGGGCTTCATGTATGGCCTCGCGGAGGACAACCGCTTCTTCAACATCGGCGGCGCTCGTGGCGCGAAGGTGGCGGAGTACAAGCTGCAGTCCACGAATCTGAATCTTTACTTTCAGGATCAACTGCATCTCACCGACAAGCTATCGGTCATCGCTGGTGCACAGGTGTCTTATGTGACGCGTGATTTGAACGAGGAGAACCTGTTCGGCGGCGTGAATCCGCCGGGGCAGTTCGTGCCGCAATTACCCAATCTCATCAACAACAGCGACCGCTTCGAAGCCTGGGGTTTCAGCCCGAAGCTCGGCCTGCTGTATGAGGCGGATAAGCAGACGCAGTATTACTTCAATGCCAGCCGCAGCTTCGAGCCGCCGAGCTTTGGCGAGCTGGTGCCCTTCGGTGCTGGCGGCATTCTGCCGTTGAAACCACAAACCGCGACCACGCTCGAAATCGGCACCCGTGGCCAGCGCGGCCGCATCGCTTGGGACTTCAGTTACTACTATGCATGGCTGGAACGCGAGATGTTCGTGCTCGGCGTGGCGGGCGGACCGACCACCACGACCAATGCGGGCAGCACCATTCATCAAGGCATCGAATTCGGCCTCAGTGCCGATCTGCTGCGCAATCTGACCACCGCATCAGCAGAACGTTATGATCGTGTCGTGCTGCGGCAGAATTTTCTCTGGAACAACTTCCACTTCAACAAGAGCGCCGCTTATGGTGACCGCCTGCTGCCCGGCGTTTCACCGTTCTACTATCGCGCCGACGTGCTATATGAACATCCCTGTGGCTTCTACGCTGGACCGACCGTCGAGTGGTCACCGGTCAAGTATGCGGCCGACCTCGCACGCACCACGTTTGCCGATCCGTACGCGCTGCTCGGCTTGAAAGTCGGCTATCGCACCAAGAAAGGCCTGTCTTTCTATGTCGAGACACGCAACCTCACCGACGCGACGTATTCGCCCACGACCAGTGTGGTGAGAGATGCCACCGTCGCTGGCAGCACACGAGTCTTTCTTCCCGGCAATGGCCGCAGCATCTATGGCGGCATTGAGTTCAGATGGTGACCCCTCGCTTCATCGCCAACTACGAAACCCGGCTGCTTTGCCTTCTTTTCAAATCGATTTTTCATGAACTCCCGTCTCATCCGCAAACTCCATCGCTGGCTCGGCCTGCTCTTCAGTCTCTCTGTACTCATCGCTTCCGGCAGCGGTGTCATTCACAACGTGATGACGCGCACGCAGGCGCCGCCGCCCTCCGCACGGCCTTCTGGCGGCGGCATGGATGTGAATGCGATCAAACTCAGCGTCGCGGAGGCGGTGTCGAAGTTGCCCGAAGACAAACCCGAGGTGCAGGCGGTGAACCTGCGCGGCATCGGCGGCCAGCCGTGGTATCAGATTTACACCAAGACTTCGCGAGGGCCGCAGTACGTCAGTGCGGTCGATGGCAAGGTCGATCCTGCGATGGATGAGGCCTACGCCGCCGAGATCGCGAAGAATTTCCTCGCCGGATCCGCAGTGAAGAAAACGGACTTCCTCACGGCCTTCAACACCGAGTACATCAACATCTTCCGCATCCTGCCGGTGTATCGCTTTGATACCGGTGATGCGCTTGAGACGCGTGTCTATGTCTCGACCACGACGGGCAGCGTCACGCGTCATACCGACAAGCAGCGGCAGTTTGAAGCCACGATCTTCACGAACTTTCACAAGCTCGGGTTCATCCCGAGCAAAGACCTGCGCGACCTCGTACTGACCGTGCTCACGTTTGGCACCTTCCTCGTCGCCTGCCTCGGCATCGCGTTATTCTTTGCCACCCAGCCAAAGAAACGATGAAACTCGGCGGCGATTGCGTACGATTGAGCCTTATGATCCGCTGCA
>CANIZT010000252.1 GCA_947471905.1 Verrucomicrobiaceae bacterium | reverse complement strand
GTCGGCGGTGGCCTGCTGCGCGGGTTGATTGTTCAACGGCTGGCCGGGCTGCTGTTGCGCGGCTTCACGCGCGAGGTTTTTATTTTGTTCGGCGGCGTTGCGTGAGGCATCGCTGGCCTGCTGTGCGGCCTGACGCAGGTTGTTCGCGGCCTGCGGATCAGTCTTTTGCATCGCTTCGGCAATGCGTGCACGATTGATCTTCTCGGGGATCTGCTGGAGCGCTTCGGCGGCGGCTTTGGCCTGTGCGGCGGTTTGCGCGAGGTCTTGCTGGTTCTGCGGCTGCATCGCTTCGGTTTGCGCGGCTTCGAGTGCTTGGGCGGCATCTTGCGCGAGTGCATCTGCCTCAAGCGCACGCGTGGCTTGCGCGAGTTGCTCGGCCTGCTGCTTCAGGTTTTCCATTGCCTTGGTAGCGGGGGATGGCGGTGCGTTGCTGCGGCGTGCTTTTTCAGCTTCCTCGTGCGAGGGCACGGGAAGCTTGTTTGCCTCGGCGGTCTGACGTGCGAGTTCATCCGCAGCACGGCTGGCGCGATTCATATCGAGCGCGGCCTGATTATTCGTGAGTTGATTTTGCTCACGTAATTCTGCTTGGTCCTGAAGCTGTTTCGCGGCTTCGGCGAGTTGCTTCTCGGCTTTCTCAGCAGGTGTGAGGCCGTCGCGATCATTGCGTTTGTTCTGCTTTGGATCGCGTGTTGCGTTCTCAGCCAAGGCGAGAGCACCTTTTGCTTCTTCGAGTTTGGCGAGCGCGGGATTGTCCTGACGGGCAAGCTGTTCGCGGCGTTGCGCGGCTTCGTTCATCGTCTGCTCGGCGATGTTGCGGCTGACATCGGCGGCCTGCTGCAAACGGCTGCGGAGGTTGTCGGAGGCACCGTAGAGATGTTCGGGGCTTTTGGTCTGCTCGGGTTTGTCTAAACTGCTGGCAAGATCAGCGGCGGTCTCGTTAAGTTTTTTGTCGATGACCTGCAACTGACCGCGATTTCGCCCCTGTTGCGTTTCATCGAGCTGCTGCAGGTCTTTTTGCAGGGTTTTCGACTGCGCCATGAGCGCGCGCTGCTGCTCCTGCCATTTGGGGCGCTCTTCGGCATCACGGTTGGCCTGCAGGGCGTTTTCGGTGAGCATCTTCGACTGCCGCTGAAGCTGCTGCGATTCTTGTGCGGCGATTTTGGCCGTGTCTTCAGCGGCAAAGGCGCGTGCGGCGTCAGCGATGCTGTTGGAGCTTGCGGAGGCTTCACTGGCAGCACGTTTGAGCTGCTCTGGGTTTTCAATCGCGTCACTGTTGAGTTTTTCCAGCTCAGGGAGTTGCTCGCGGCGCATTTGTGCAAGGCGTTCACCGAGCAACTGGGCTTCGGTAGCATCGAGTTGGTTCGGCGCATCGCGTGAGGCTTCCTTGAGGGCGTTCCACAGCTCCTCCGTTTGCGCTTTGACCTGCTCCAATTTTTCCTGGGCACTGGCGACGGCGTTTTCGGCCTCGTTCTTCGCGGCATTCGGGTCTTTGCGTGCATTGCGCTCGGTCTTGCGCACTTTCTCGAGATCTTTGCGGAGTTCGTGAGTCTGTTCGTTGAGGCGCTCGGCCTTCTGGGCGAGGCGGCGCTGCGAGGCGGACCATTCACGCTGACGCGGATCGATGGTCTGTTCGAGAATGATCACGCGCACCGGCGGTGACTCGGCCTTCTGGCCTTTGAGGTCGGTGGCGATGAGTTTGATTAGCACCGCATCGCCCATTTTCACGCCAAGTGGTGCCAGCGGCAGCAATGCCTGCACGGGGGATTCCTTCGACGGCTTGGTGATGGGAAGCTCGCGCTCGGTCCAGTTCGCGCCGTTGATCGCATGTGCGAGCTTCACGCTGCCGAGCCCGACATCATCCGTGGCCATGCCGACGAGGCGCACAGCTTCATCGGGCAGCAGTTCGATTTGCTCGCCGGGTTCGTTGATCTGCGCGGTCGGCGGTAGATCTGGAATGGTGGTGATGCGCCAAGGCGTGCTTTCCTCGTTGGTGAAGCCGGTCTCCTGCGACTTCAACGCGATCTGCCACGAGCCGTGCGCGGCTTTGACGGCGATGTCAGTGGTGAGCAGGCCGTTGGCGTCGGTTTTGGCCGCAGCGGTGATTTTTTCGGTGAGGTCGGGATTGATGACGATGTCGCTCTGCGAGACGGGCTGGTTGGTTTTGAGCGTGAGTTTGATGGTGGAACCGTCGAGCGCTTCGAGATCGCCGTGATCCTCGGTGAGCTTGGTTTCCTGCCAGCCGGAGTAAGGTGGCGGTACAAGAGTCTTGGTGAATTCGACAATGCGCGGACGCGCACGGGCGCTGAGTGTGCGCCAAGGCGTGATGGCATCGGCGGCGTGAATGCGATAGCGCACATCCGTCTGGCCGACGGGCACAACGCCTTCAAAACGTGTGGCACCGACGCCTGAGAGTTCGGTGCGGCGCGGCTTCGAGCCTTCGATTTGAAATTCCAACGTGGCGAGCGCGGGCTTTGGCCCTTCGGTTTCGATGATCAACGGAACTTCGGAGCCGATGGGCGCGAGCGTGTTGGCTTGCACAGGTTCCAGAATGCGGATCTTGACCGAGGCCGGACGTTCGAGATTCGCAAACGGCAGCGCCGCACGCGCGAGGAAGCCGCGCATGTTCAAGCCTGGCACGCAGCAGAGCACGAGGATGAGACCAAACACGCCGCCTGCGGCGATGAACCACGGCTTGAGCGTGCGGGTCGGCAGTTTTTTCGTCCAATCGATGCCTTCGACGGCGGCGGCGACATCGTCCTGCAATTTCTCGCGGAACTCGACGGAGTCCTTCACGTTTGCGCCGTCACGCGGATCAGCGAGTTCGACGGCGGCGAGCAGGCGTTCATGCAACGCGGGTTCAGCGGACTCAATCAACTTCGCCGTGCCTTCTTTGCCACTGGCTTGGGCGATGAAGCGCCAGGCGACTTTCCATGCCGCGAAAATGGCTCCGGCATACACGAGCAACGAGAGCCAGGGACGAATCACGTCGGACATGAACCATACGCGGTCGAGGAAGGCGATGACGGTGAAGGCCGCGAGAGCAATCGCGATGCCGCAGAGAAGCGCGCGGGTTTGGAGAAGCTGCTGGCGGCGCAGGCGAAAGCGTTGCAGGGCTTCGTGCGTGGCGGGACGGAGGGCGAGGTTCATGAAGGTGTGCTGGGCTTAACGCTGTCGCGGAGGGCTTCTTTTCGGGTTCAGGGACGATGCAGATCACCGAGGAAGGACTGTGCAGCATAGAGCGCACCATCTTTCTCCGCATCCGGCGACCAGCACAAGCGCGTTCTCCTGCGGTGAGCTCTCGATCAAAAGAATCACGGCAAAACCAAAAAACTTACTTTCTGCGGAGTATGATTGGGCATAAATATCATTGAAACAGCCCTGAGTCAGAACACTGAAACCAGATTCATTGTGGAAAGTCCAGAACCGACATCATCAACACCGCCGCCGTCCGCTTTGGGCCTGCCCATGGCCATGCCACAGGCGGAGGGGATGAATCCGTTCGCCGACGACGTCTGTGCTGGGCCGTTCGGGGTGGAGGAGAATCGTTCGGTGCCGGGCTTGAACGTGGACATTCTGGGGCAGTTGACCTCGACGATTGATGAGCGGCAGAGCAGTGCCGGGCGTGCGGGTGGGCAACCGTTGCTGCTGCTCACGGCGCCGCGTGCGGGTTATGGCAAGACGCATCTGCTGGGTCGTCTTGCGGCGGCGGCGGGTGGTCAGGTGGTGCTGGTGCCGCTGGCGTTTCGCCTCGAAGATGAAATCGGCATTTCCGCCGTGGCGGTGCGCGGCTTGGAATCGATGGCGCGTGCGGACACACCGCGTGAAGGTTGGACACGGCTGCGTGAAGCTTGTGCAGGCGTGTGTGCGATGCTGGTGCGGCGTTTGATCGAAAGCGGCACGCTGCCGTGCGCGAATCCAGAGCAGGCGCTGCGCGTGCTGAACGGTGATCCGGTGGAGGTTTTTGATCTGAACGGCAACGCACGCTTGATCGGCGAATGGGTGCGGCGTTTTGAGGCCCAACTGCGCAAGCCGATGACCGAGCAGGCAATGAAACGTGTGCCAGCGATTCCTGCTGCGCTTGAATCCTGGGTGGATGCGATGCTCAATCACGCGCTGGACGGCGGCATGTCGAAGATGGCGGTGCTGCGCACGCTGGCAGCGGATGAATCGAATGAAGGCCCGGTGACGTGGTTGCGACTGCTGGGCCTATGGCGGCCGGTGGTGCTGCTGGTGGATCACCTCGATGCGTATTATCGCAATCCCGAGGCCGGGCTGCGCATCGCCTCGCTGTTGCTCGACATGTCGGAGATGGACGGCGTGCATGTGGTGCTAAGTTTGAACCAGGATGTGTGGCAGGCGACGTTTGGTCATCATCTGCCGAGCGCGATGGAGGACCGCCTCACCGCGTCGCAGATGCTGCTGCGTGGCATTGGTGAAACCGAGGCTGCCATGCTGCTGAAAATGCGGTTGCAACAGGCTCGTGTGCCAGCGGATGACGTTCGTGAGTTCACGTCGTTTATGGACGTGAAGCGTTATTTTCTCGGGCGGCCGCTGGGTTCGGTGTCTGCCCGCGCTTTCCTGCGCCATGCGGCGAAGCAATGGGATTTCTACCAGCAGACGCTGGCTTCGCCATTGGCCCCGGCGTCGATTTCGCCGCAGGCCATGATGCCAGAGCCGGAAGAAGCGGGCGTGGTGCCGCTGTTGACGGAGACGATTCCTGCCGATGAACCGCAGCCTGGCGAGGTGACGATTTTTGACTCCGCTACGACGGCACAGATGAAGCTCATGGCCGAGAGCCTGTCTGAACCGGAACGTGCGTTGCCGCAGGAGAATGAAGCACCGCTGGCTGCCACCAACGGCACCAACGGGACGCACCTGCCGCCGCCAGTTGCGGCAAAGGTGGCGGTTCAAGCTTTACGCGATCTGGAACCGACTGCACAGACGCAGTTCTCTTCGAATTCGGCGGGTGCATTCGAAAATTTACGTGAAATGCTCGGCAAACTGCGGCAGCCAAGCGCCCCTGCTCTGAGCTCAGATGAAAATGGTACGCATGTCGTTGCGAAACGGCTCGCTGGCGTGATGAGCGCAGTCGCACCGGAACTGGCAGTCCATCAAGCCATACCCGCGCCTTCCTTCGTTGCTGGACCTGCTCAGGCGGCTGCAACTAGGGTTGTGACGCCACCGGTGAACGCCGAGCGTGATGCCTTGCTTGGGCGTTACGAGGCGCTGCGCTTGCAAATGTCAGCGGAGGCTGACTCACTGCCGTTGGACTACACGAAACTAGCCGAACTGATTCGGCTGGCGGGTAAGCGTTTTCCGCTCGTGCGTTTCAGCGAGCACGAACTGCCCGGCATGACGGGCCGCTTTGTGATGTGCTGGTCGCTGCAAGGCTTGGATATCGTCTTTGGCCTCGCCAATTTCGCTGACGGTTCCTACTGGCGCACGCTGGCCGGTTTCGCCGCCGGTCGTCTGGCGGAGCAGGGTGCCAACGCAGTCGATGCCGCACAGAAGCTAAAGATCGCCACATTCAAAACCGACCGCGAGCAGCAGAGTTGGGCCATCCTCCAGCACAGCACCGCTTTCCCCGATGAATTGACCGCGCATGTCGATGCCATCCATCTCGACACCCCCAGCGTCGCATCGCTCTACGCCATGCAACGCATCATTAAAGAATCCGAAAGCGGTGCCTTGCAGGCCACACCCGCGCAGGTGATGAGCGTTCTCGCGCGCGAGTTGGACTTCTTCTGGAAGCGGGTGACGCGGCCGGTGTGATTACTTAGCACCCTCCGCTTTCACTGGCTCCCGAAGCTGCAACTGCTTCTCCTTGCCGAGATTCTTCGTGATCGTTGCGGGATAGTCCCAAGCTTCCTTTTTATCGGAGTAAATCACCACGCGACCTCGCATTGCAGCCATGGCGGCCGCTTGGGGGATGTCGAGATTCTTGAGCACGTTGAGCATTGCCGGGCCAACGGCTTTGGCGTCGCCTTCGACGGTGCCGTTGTGGGTGAGGGGCATGTCGTGGAGGTCGAGGCGCTTGACGCCGTCTTCAAACAGCGAGGCGTACAGGGAATCGACGGCCATGTCGCGATGGGCTTGAATCCAGAGCGGTGTTTCCTCGAAACCGGGGATGGCGCGGATGGTCTGCAAGCTGCGGCGGATGTCCCATACGCGCATGCCGTCGAGTGTTTGGCCCAGGAGGTAGAAGCGGCGCAGGCGCTGTGTTTGTGCTTTCTCGCTGCCAGTCCAGGCGGTGGGGCCGACGCCGCGCGGGCAGATGTAGGCCATGCCCCACTTGAAGTTGGTGAACATCTTCTTCTCCTGCTCGAACGCGGTGTCATCCTTCGCCGCGCCGGGAAAGACTTCGATCAATTTGCCAAAGCGTGAGTGGTAGGCGGCGCAGAATTCATCCCAGCCGGCTTCATCGAGCACGTTGAGTGCGACGAGTTCCAAATCCTGCGGACGCAGGCCGTCGCGATGCACGATGTAGAGGCGCAGACGATAAGGCGACTGGCTTTCGAAGTCGTAGGCCGTCATGCGGATGCCATCGACCTCAGCGCTGTTCTCT
>CANIZT010000251.1 GCA_947471905.1 Verrucomicrobiaceae bacterium | reverse complement strand
GGTGGAAATCATGCTGAACACAAAGCGGCTGCGCGGTGGATTCGCGGGCCATTACTTCGCACGCCCCAAGCCTGCATCGCTCGACTGGCAGCTTGATTTGCCAATCACTGAGTTTCGCAAATGGCAGAGCGAAGCTGGCGAGCCATTGCCAGATGGCCTGCAATTGCGCCGCGTCGTCATCTACACCATCGGCAGCGATGCCGGGCTGGAGATTGAGCAGGTCGAAGTGGTGCACCCGGCCCAGCCTTGAAGAACCGTCGAACCATTTCCCCCACCATGAACCGAACTCTCTCTTGCCTCTCAATCGTCTTGCTGGCTGCTTCATTTGCCCCGCTGCGAGCCGCAGTCGATCCGCAGATCCCCGCGTTTTTCAAATCCTACTGCATCGACTGCCACGGGCCGAAGAAGCAGAAGGGCGACTTCCGCGTGGATGAACTCAAACTCTCCGCCACCGCCGCCGACGCGGAGAACTGGCAGCTCGTGCTCGACAACCTCCACCTCGGCGAAATGCCGCCGGAGGATGAGAAGCAGCCAAAGCCCTCGGAGGTAGAGCTGGTGACAGCGTGGATCGAAGGCGAACTGAGGCGCGCCGCCCTCGCGCTCGGCGGCCACAAGGACGAGGTGGTGCTGCGGCGGCTGAACCGGCTGGAATACGAGAACACCATCGAGGATCTGTTCGACGTGCGCGGTGATTACGCGGTCGGTTTTCCCGAGGACACGATCAGCGGCGGCTTCGACAACAACGGCGCGGCGCTCAGCCTCTCCGCCGAGCAGATGAACGAATACCTGCGTGCGGCGGATTTCATTCTGAGCCGCGCCATCGTGACCAAGCCACGACCGGAAACGCGGAAGGTCGCCTTCACACTGAAGGACATCGAAGCGCGGAAAAAGAAGCGCGAGGAGGAGCGAGCCAAGTTCAAGGGCAAGAAGGACGAAGGCTACACCGAGACTCCGGCGGAGAAGAAACGAAAGGAGCGCGAGGTCGCCTCGGGGAATTTCGGCAGCCCATTTTATCCAGCGTTTGGTGATGATGCGATCATCCCGGTGAAATTCCTGAAGCCGGACACGAAGGACTTTTTCCCCGTGCGTGAGCCGGGCTGGTATCGCTTCAAGGTCGTGGCGTATGCGGTGCGCAATGAGGGCCAAGTCATGCGCCTCCAGGTCTCACACGGCTCGGGCAAACAGGAGGAGATTCCGACAATTGCGGGAGTCACCCAGCTCACGGACGCCACGCCGCGCGAGATCGAATATCGCGTCTATCTCCAGCCCAACCACCGCGTGGAGGTCGAGATGCTCGATGGCACGAACTGGCTGCCGGGATCGAAAATCGCCGCCGATCAATCACCCGCCATCGCCATCAAGCGGATCGAGATGGAAGGCCCGCTCATTGAGCAATGGCCGCCGAAGGGGCATCAGGCGCTCTTTGGCAAGTTGGAGGACGTGACCAATCTCAACGACGCTGCCGTGCCGCAATTGCTGCGCGACTTTGCGCCGAAGCTGTTTCGTCGTCCGGTGGAAGGCGTCGTCGTGGATGAATACGCCGCCTTTTACAAAGCGCGCCGCGCCGAGGTGCCTGCGCTCGATGCCTACAAGCTCACGGTGAAGGCGATGATGACCTCGCCGCTGTTTTTGTTTCACTATGAGCCTGCGCAGAAGGTGGATGTCTTCGCGCTGGCGAATCGGCTCTCGTATTTCCTCTGGCGCTCGATGCCCGATGCGGAATTGCTCGCGCTCGCAGCGAAAGGTGCGCTGTCGCAGCCGGTGGAGTTGAAGAAACAAACCGCGCGCTTGCTGGCCGATGCGAAGGCGGAGCGCTTCCTCAAGGACTTCGTCGGCCAGTGGCTGCAAACCACCAAGGTCGGCGAGATGCAGCCGGACAAAGGATTGTATCCCGAATACGACAACGAACTGGAGCGCGCGATGGTGCAGGAGACGCAGCTTTTCATCCGCGAGATGCTCGTGAATGACCTCAACCTCACGAACCTCATCGACTCGAACTGGACGATGCTCAACGACCGTCTCGCGCGGCACTACGGCATCGACGGCGTGCAGGGGAATCAGTTCCGCAAAGTGTCACTCGACAAGACGAAGACCGTGCGCGGTGGATTGCTCACGCAGGCGAGCATCCTGAGCATCACCTCGAACGGCACCACGACGTCGCCCGTCGTGCGTGGCGTGTGGTTGCTGGAGCATCTGCTCGGCACGCCCGCACCGCCGCCGCCGCCGGATGTTCCGCCGATCGAGCCGGACATTCGCGGTGCGAGCACCATCCAGGAGCAGCTCGCCAAGCATCGCGACATCGCCCAATGCGCCTCCTGCCATAAGAAAATCGACCCCTACGGCCTCGCGTTGGAAAACTTCGACGTCATCGGCGGCTGGCGGGAAAAGTATCGCGCCCTCGTCCAGGAAAAGGGCCGCCCGCGCGCGCAGCTCGGCAATGGCAAACCCGTCACCGCCGCCGATGCGCTGCCGAAGCTCGGCGCATTCAAAAACTTTAACGAGTTCCGTGCGCTCTTGAAAAAGAACGAGCACCTCGTCTTCCACAATATCGCCGAAAAACTCGCCGTCTATGCGCTCGGTCGCAGCGTGAGTTTTGCCGACCGCGACGACCTCGAAGCCATCGTCAAAGCCACCCGGGCCAATGGCGGCGGCATGAGGACGATGCTCACCACCTTGGTGCAAAGCCCGCTTTTCAAACGTCCCTAACCCACACCCATCGCCATGAACATCACCCGACGCCATTTCCTCCAAGGCACCACCGCCATGCTCGGCCTGCCCTGGCTCGAATCCCTCGGCGGATTTGCCCACGCCGCCAACTCCGCCGCCGAACCGCGCCGCCTCCTTCTTATCAATGTGCCGCTCGGTCTCTATCAAGATGCGCTCAAGCCGAAGCAGCCAGGCGCCCGCTACGCCGCCAGCGAGTATCTCGCCGTCCTCGACGATTTCCGCGACCGCTTCACCGTCATCTCCGGCCTCGACCATCCCGGCGTTGGCGGCGGACACGCGGCGGAGGCGCGCATCTTCACCGGCGTGCCTTCAAACAAGCGCAACGCCCGCTCGCTCGACCAATACCTCGCCTCGAAAATCGGCCAGCACACCCGCTTCGACACGCTGCCGCTTTCCGCCGGGCGCAACATCTTCTCCTGGACCGAAAGCGGCACACAGGTGCCTGCCGAGTCAAAGATGGCCAACGTCTATGCGCGGCTCTTCCTCGATGAAAGCCAGGCCACCGCGCAAAAAGTCACGCAGGACATCGCCCACGGCAAAAGCATCATGGACCTCGCGCAGCGGCAGGCGAAGTCGCTCAAGCCGCAGCTTTCCCAGGCCGACCAGGACAAGCTGGAGGAATACTTTGAGTCTGTGCGCGAGACCGAGCGCCGCCTCGTGAAATCCGAGGGCTGGGTCCACACCCCGAAGCCCAAAGTGAATGCGCCAGCGCCGAAAGACCCGGCGAGCGGTGCCGAGATCGTCACGCAGCTTCGCAACGTCTGCGACATGACGCATCTCGCCTTCCAGACCGACAGCACCCGCATCGTCACCTTCGGCTACTTCCAACAGAACAACGTCAAAGTCGAAGGCGTGACCAACGGCTACCACCCGCTCTCGCATCACGGCCAGGACCCGAACAACATCGCGCAGCTCAAGCTCATCGAGATGGAGCTGTTCAAGGAGCTGAAGACGCTGCTCACCAATCTCAAGAACACCAAGGAAGGCGACGCGACCCTGCTCGACCGCACGACCATCGTCATCACGTCGAACCTCGGCAACGCGAGCAACCACAGCACAAAGGATCTGCCCGTGCTCGTCATCGGCGGCCGCTTCGAACACGGCCAGCATCTCGCCTTCGAGCCGAGCACCGTGCCGCTGAGCAATCTATATGTGAGCGTGCTGAATCAGTTTGGCCTCGCCGACAAAAAGTTCGGCATTGCGACGGGGCCGTTGAAGGGGCTTGAGCTGGCTTGAAAAAATCGTCCATGTATCATGAAACATCTCCTCATCGCTCTTACCGCCACCATTTCGTTACTCGCGCCGGCCCCCGCTGAGACCGAAGCCGAAGCGGTCGCCGCGCTGCAAAGTCTTGGGATCGCCAAGCTCGATTTCACCAAGGATGCGCAAGGGCGCGTCACTGGCGTGAAGATCGATGGAGCCACGCCGTTGCTCGATGTGCATCTGGAGCACTTTGCCGCATTTCCGGAGTTACGCAGCCTGCTCATCAGCCATGCGGTCAAACTGTCAGGCAAAGGCGCGACGAGTTTGTCCAAGCTGACGAAGCTCGAAGAGTTCCAGGCCGGTGGCACGCGCTGGAGTGATGACGGCCTCGCCCAGCTAAGCGCGCTTCCGCATCTGCAATCGCTTCAACTTCGGCACAGCAACGTCAGCGACGCAGGCATGGCGCACATCGCGAAGATGCCCGCGTTGAAAAAGATCCTCGTCAATCCACACGGCAAACCCACGCTCACTGACGCCGGCCTCAAGCTTCTCGGCCAGGTCGCGACGCTGGAGGAAGTCACGCTCGAAGACATCACGCTCAGTTACGACGGCTGCTTCGCGTATTGGAAGGCGCTGAAGAACCTCAAGCAGATCAACACGCGCGGTGCCGCCATCGCGGCTGCCGATCTCGACAAGCTCAAAGCCGACCACCCCGGCCTGACGATCAAAGACCTGCCCGCGCCGAAGAAGCAAGCGAAGTAAGTCTTCAACACTCCCCTCCATGAACCGCCGCGCCTTTTTTCTTTCCTCCAGTGTGGCCGGAGCTGCTACGACGGCTTTTCCGGCGGATGCGCCGAGTGCTTCACTTGCGCGTGAGCCAGAGGGCCAGGGCGGCGGTAAGCGCGGGCCACGCACGATGCTGTTCTTTGACTGGTTTCACTTTGATGAGGCACGAGAGGTGGAACTCGTGCAGGGCAAACCAATCTGGCGACCGGAGGCGACGTATGCGGATCCGTTTACGGGCACCGGACTCGGCGCGGAGCCTTTTTTTGACGCGGTGAAGAAGCGCTGGTTCAAAATCGGCGTGAATGAGAAAGGCATCGCGGAAGGCTACAAGGGGCTGTTCATGTGCGAGAGCGATGATGGCATCGCGTGGCGGCCGGCGAACCTGCCGGACGTGAAGCCCCCGTTCGGCAAGAAGGTGGCTCCGCATCACATCCACACCTTCCAGTGCAAGAACTGGGGCAGCTTTTATGAAGATCCGCTCGCGGTAGATGGCTATCGCTACAAGCTCGCCATCCAGCATCGCGGCGAGTGGGTGTATGAGCGTGCGATCCGTGATCCGAAGCATCCGTGGCACGAGGTGGCGAAGAAAACCGGCAAGCTCAAAGGCACGAAGGATCTGTTCATGGTGCAGGAGTCATATCTCGTGAGCCGCGATGGGTTGAGGTGGGAGGACCGATTCGATTACGACTGGGGGCGCGCCGACTGGCACCCCGAGGAGCCTTACTTTAGTTTTTTCAATGCCAGGACCAGTGAGCATTGCATGACACCGCGTGCGGGTTGGGGCGACCGACGAGTCTGCCTGATTAAGACCCGCGATTTCAAAACGTGGACTGAACCGCGTGTCGTCATGCAGCCGGACGCGCAGGACGGCGTGGGCGTGGAGTTTTACACCATGGCCGTGACGCCGTATGCGCACGGCTACATCGGCCTCGTCTGGGCCGCGCATTTCGCAAACAGCAAACCCGTCGAGTGGGGCGTGCAATCCGTCGGCACCACGGATGGCTACCTCGCGTGGAGCGATGACGGCGAGCGCTGGGTGCGTCCGAACCGCGAAGTCTTCGTGCCCTGCAACGCCCCGCCGCTGCCCGGATGCGGCATGACGCGACCCGAGCGAATCATCGAACTCGACGACGAAACCGCATCTACTCGAACGCCAGCATCGCCCTGCACGGCTCGCCACCGCCGAAGGAACACAAGGGCAAGTTCAAGCACATGGTCATGCACTCGCTCCGCAAAGACGGCTTCATGCACCTCGCCCCCCGCGGCCATTCAGCCGAACTGCTCACCAAGAAGATCGCCTTCCTGCATCCCGAGGCCACCTTCAACGCACAGGCGATCCTCGGCGAAGTGCGCATGGAACTGCGAGATGAACGTAATCGTGCGCCGTTGCCAGGTTTTAGCTTCGACGACTTCAACCCGCTGCATCAGAGCGACTCCCTCAAGCACCCTCTGCGCTGGAAAACCCAGCCCGACCTCACTGCCGCCATGAACAAACCTCTGCGCCTTGCGATTCGTCTCGAAGCTGCGCAGATCTATTCAATCCGAGGTGACTACCACTTCCTTGATGCTGCGGATGAAAATTTGCTCGCTAACGGCCTCCCCATTAACACCACGCGTTTCGGCAACTGATGAGCACAGATATTTTTCTCGCCGTCCGATGCCAAGGCCTACGCCGCGCTCATGGGTGCTCACCCTGCGCGACGGCAGCGTGGCGGTGGTCAGATAATGTCAGTTCATTCGTCTAATGTCTAAAGCTCCGCGTTTTCCACCCATGAAACTCACTCCGCATCCATCTCTGCGCCCGTCCATCCTTTGCGGTTTGGCGCTCGGCGTGTTCACTGCGAGCGTGAGCGCCG
>CANIZT010000250.1 GCA_947471905.1 Verrucomicrobiaceae bacterium | reverse complement strand
TCACTTATGCCGCCTTCAAGATTCAACCAGTGCTCCTCAAGTATGTGAACCCTGATTTGCCGGAAGATTATGAAGAAGCGTCGCAGTTCCCCTTCATGGCCTACCGCAGTCTCGTTGAACTCATCGCCGAACGCTTTCACACCGACGAAAGCTTCCTCGCTGTCATCAATCCGAAGAAGAATCTGACCGCGCTCAAGGCCGGTGACATCATCGTTGTGCCGAACGTGAAATCCTTCCGCATCGAGGAGGTGAAGCCGATGCAGAGCTTCAAGGAGGACGCGACTTTCAGCACCCACACCATCGTGGTCGATACTACGGAGCGCATGGCGGCGGTTTACAGCGCCAAGGAGATGATGCTCGCTGCCTTTCCAATCACACCCGGCAAGCCACAGTTCATTCCAGTGGGCACCTGGAAGGTGCAGACCATGCTGCACACGCCCAGCTTCCGCTATGACAAGCAATTCCTCGAAGAAGGCGTCCGTGGTGAAGAGGCCTTCCAGATACCACCAGGTCCCAACAGTCCAATCGGCGTCATCTGGTGCGGTCTCAGCAAATCCGGCATCGGTTTGCATGGCACTGCCATGCCGCGCACCATTGGCCGCACCCGCAGCGCTGGCTGCGTGCGCTTTGCGAACTGGGATGCCATCCGCCTGCCGCAGCTTATCCGGCCAGGATCGCGGGTCATTGTGCGTTAATCTCCCGCCATGCCACGCATCCTCATCGCCGGTCTGTTTCACGAAACCCACACCTTTCTCGACGGCGTCACGCCGTTGAGTGATTTTCAAATTCGTCGCCGCAACGAAATGCTCGCCTGCAAAGGCGATAGCTCACCGCTCGGCGGCGTGCTCGAACTCGCCGATGAGTTTGGCTGGGAAATGGTGCCAGCCGCTGATTACCGTGCGCAACCTTCCGCCATCGTCACGGCTGAAGTCATCGAGTCCTTCTGGAATGATGTCGTTCCTGTGGCGAAGCAAGGCGGCTACGAAGCCATCTACCTCGTCCTGCATGGCGCGATGGTTACACAGAGTTTTCCTGATGTGGAAGGCGAAGTGCTGCAACGTCTGCGTGCGATCACGAACGTCCCCATCTTCGGTGTGTTCGACCTCCATGCCAATTTTTCGCCAAAGATGGCCGCGCTGGCTGACTGCCTTGTCGCCTACCGCGAAAATCCACACACAGATGCACGCGACGCCGGGTTGATTGCCGCTCGTCTGCTGAACCGTTGCCTCACCACCGGTCAAAGGCCGCGCATGCAGCTCCAACAGCCCGGCATCGTCTGGCCGCCCACGGGAACCGGCACAGCCAATGATCCGATGCGCTCGCTTGAAGCGATGGCACGGCTGTTTGAGAGCGAGAACAACTCGCTCTGGTCCATGAGCATCGTTGCGGGCTTCAGTTTTGCCGACACACCCGATACCGGCGTCAGCTTCGTCGCCTGCACGACGGCTGATGCCACGCCGCAGCTTGAAGCACTCGCCCAATGCGCTCACGAACTCCGCCATCTCGGCGAAGTCACCGATCCACCGGTCGATGACGTGCTCGGCTCACTCAAGCCGCTGCCTGCGGGCCTCACGGTGCTCGTTGAACCTTCCGACAACATCGGCGGTGGTGCTCCTGGCGATGGCACAGGATTGCTGCGCGCTTTGATTCGTCATCGCATCGAAAATGCCGCCGTCTGCATCAATGATCCGCAATCGGTTCGCGAAATCGAATCCGGCGCACGTCACATCGCCCTTGGCGGCAAAGGCAGCCGTCTTGATGAGGGACCACTCGGACTCGATGTCGAACTCGTCGCGCTCAATGATGGACATTTTGAACTCGAAGATAAAAACAGCCACCTCGCCAGCATGTGCGGTGATGTCTTTGACATGGGGCGCTGTGCTCTCGTGAAACACGCCGGCATCACGATCCTCATCACCAGCATTAAGACCCCGCCCTTCGATCTCGGACAATGGCGCAGTCAGAGCATTGAACCGACGCAATTGTCCGTCATCGGCGTTAAGGCCGCCGTCGCTCATCGCCGGGCGTATGATGGCATCGCTGCCCGCATGCTGTGGGTGGATACGCCGGGACCGTGCAGCAGCAATTTGAAGGCGTTGCCTTATCGGAACTTGCGCATTGGTTGAGAAAACTCATCCCAAGAGGATTCGTTGGCCGTCGTCATGCCGCGTGAACATCACGCCGCCATGAACACGCACGATCCTCGCCCGCCGCTGCCACCGAATTATCAAATCCCGCCGGGCTGGGAACGCTTTCAACCACCAGTGATGGCAGCTCCCATTCCAGTGGCTAAGGCAGTCAAGGAAACGCCGCCTGAGCCAGTTCCCGTTCTTGTGCAGCCACGACAATTGCACGTGTTGCGCTTCTGGCGTCAACTCGGAGGAGGCTCACTGATGCTGAGTATCGTTGTACATGCAGTTATCTTGTTGCTCGCCGGTGCGATCATCATCAGCAGCCAGGTGTTGCGCCCACCGCCGGATTTTATTCCGGCGGGAACCACAGAAGCCGGAGAAAAGGCTTCTCATGATTTGGAACATCGAGTCACCATGAAGAACCATGCTTCATTGGCGAGAAAGCAGCCCAAGTCACGTCTGGCCGTAGAGGGTGGTTGCGGGATCCCAGTGGCGGATGTGGAGCCTCTTGTGCTTCCAGAATCAGGAATGGGGATGGCGGGTGAGAAACTGTCATCGGATGCAGTGCTGAGAGGTACGATAGGGCTTCGCGGCACTGGTCCTGCCAATCGAGTGATGAACCTGCCAAACATGTTGGGTGCGCGTTGTTCCACTCAAAGTCGGCTGGAAAAACTGCGGCAGAATGGTGGGACACCGGAGTGTGAAATCGCGGTGTCGCGTTCGTTGGAGTGGTTGAAGACGCAGCAGAACCCAGATGGTTCGTGGGGGCGTGCGAACAAGGCGGCAATGACAGGATTGTCGCTACTGTGCTTTCTGGGACGCTGCGAGACGCCGGAATCGCCGTTCTATGGCGACAATGTGAGCAACGGCATGCTCTACCTCGTTGAAATCGCGCGGAAGAATCCGCATGGTATCCTGTCGGAGACGCCACTGGTGAATTCGGCGACGTATGAGCATGGGATCGCGACGTATGCGCTCGGAGAGATGTACTCGTTTTATCGGCTGGGAAAGAATAGTTTGCCGGGGTTGCGTGACACGTTTGAAAAGGGCGTGCAGACCATCATCGAGCAGCAGAACCGGCGTGGCGCGTGGAGTTATGGCGGCAAGGACGCTGGAATGCCGCATGCTTACAACAAGGACAGTGTTGGTGAGGATTTGTCCGTGACCGGATGGCAGTTTCAAGCGCTCAAGGCGGCGAAGCATTCGGGCTTGAAGATTGCCGGACTGGATGAGGCGATCAAACGTTGCAGCGACTATCTGGAGACGAAGCAGACGAAAGATGGCGGCTTTGGTAAAACGAATCGTGATGAGCATTACAACCAATGGAGTCTCACGGGTTGTGGTGTGCTGGGTCTGCAAACGCTGGCGAAGAACAAAACGACGAATGTGAAGAAGGGCATTCACTTCCTGCGCGACTTCCTCACTGCTGAACCGCTCGACTGGAACCGAAACTGCAATCTCTACTGCTGGTATTACTATACGCAGGCGTTCTTCCAGCAGGGCGGGGACGATTGGAAGTTCTACAACCAGCAGTTTCTGCCGCAGGTGCTCGGCGCGCAGCAGGCGGATGGCTCCTTCAAGCGTGGCAGGCCCAACTGGCCTGCGGGAGACGCTGCGGATGCGATTTACCGCCAGTGTCTCTGCACGTTGCAGCTCGAAGTCTATTACCGCTATCTCAAGGTCGCGGATCGCGAGGAGGAGTCGATCTTCGAGAAGTGAATCACTTGGCGCCGTGCTTGTCCTTGAGATGCTGCACGGTTTCGTCAGCAGTGTCGGCCTGGATCATGACGAGATCGCCTGCTTGAGCTGAGGCGAGGGCGAGATCGACGGCTTTGAGGTGGCCCAGGATGGTTTCGATGCGTTTCGTGCGAGAGGCGTTTTCGAGGCCACGGGCGAGGAGCTTCATGATCTCGCCGGATTCACGGCCGCGGACGTAATCGCCTTCGTAGAGCCAGACTTCGTCAAATTCGGTGCCGAGCATGCGGCCTTGCTCGATGATGTCGCCATCGCGGCGGTCGCCAGCGGAGGTATAGACGACAAGGCGGCGCGGGTTGGTGAACTGGCGCAGGCCGTCGAGCAGGGCGCGGAGGGCATCGACGTTGTGGCCGTAATCGACGATGACGGTGATGCCGTTGAGGTCGAGTACATTGAAGCGTCCGGCGTTTTGATCGAGACTGGGAATGAAACTGCGTGCGCCTTGGCGAATGAGATCGTCGTCGATGCTGAGCGCCCAGGCGGCGGCGACGGCGGCGAGGGTGTTTTCGACCTGGAAGCCGATTTTTCCGCCGTGGGTGAGGGAAATCTCGCTCAGCGGCATGAAGACATCCTCACGCGGGCCGTCGGCGCGGATGATATGGTCGTCGCGAGTGAAGATGGCGCGTTCGCCTTTGATGCGATGACGGACGATGACGGCGTTTTCGCCGTCGAGGGCGAAGAAGATGGTGCGCCGCGGATAGGTCTCGGCCATTTTCACGACGAGCGGATCAGCGGCATTGAGCACGGCGGTGCCAGTGGCAGGTACGGCGGCGACGATGCACTGCTTTACTTCGGCAAGCTGCTCAGGAGTTTCGATATCGTTAATGCCTAAGTGGTCGCCACAACCGATGTTGGTGACGACGGCGACATCACAGTGATCGAAAGCGAGTCCTTCGCGCAAAATGCCGCCACGGGCGGTTTCAAGCACGGCGGCATCGCAGAGAGGAAATGATAGGATGCTGCGGGCACTTTTTGGCCCGCTACAATCACCACTGTCGATCATACGGTTGCCAACGTAAACGCCATCCGTGCTAGTGAGGCCGACACCCCAGCCGGTTTGACTCAGCAGATGCGCAATGAAGCGTGTGGTGGTCGTTTTGCCGTTCACGCCGGTCACGGCGACGATGGGAATGCGGCCGCAGCAATCCGGGGCGAACATGGTGTCGATCACCGCCTTGCCAACGGGACGCGGTTCTCCTTCGGAGGGATACAAATGCATGCGCAGGCCTGGGCGGGCATTTAGCTCAATGATGACGCCGTTGCGCGGGCTGAGTGGCTGCGTGATGTCGGGCGCGATCATGTCGATGCCGCAAATGTCGAGTCCAACGGTCTGCGCGGCTTCAACGGCGGCGGCGCAGATGGTGGGATGCACCTCGGCGGTGCAATCGACCGCCGTGCCTCCGGTGCTGAGATTCGCGTTACGGCGGATCAGGACCATTCGGCCCTTTTCGGGGATCGAATCGGGCGTGACATCCTGTTCAGCAAGAACTGACAGCGCAACAGCATCAATGCGGATCTTGCTCAAGGCCGCCGCGTGATCGGCAGCACGCCGCGGATCGCGATTTTTCTCTGCAATGAGTTCCTGAATCGTGTGCTCGCCATCGCCAATCACATGCGCGGGATGGCGGCGGGATGCGGCGATAAGCTCGCGGCCAATGACGAGCACGCGGTAGTCTTCGCCTTCAGCAAATTGCTCCACTAGCACCGAATCGCTCTCGGCAAAGGCGGCGGCGTAAGCGGTGGCGATTTGCTCGCGGGTGTAGAGATTCAAGGCGACACCACGGCCTTGATTGCCATCGAGCGGTTTTACCACCACGGGCAGGCCGATTTCATTCGCGGCAGCCCATGCATCTTCGGCAGATTTGACCGGACGTCCTTGTGGCACCGGTAATCCAACCTCGAGGAGGAGACGTCGCGTCAGATCTTTGTCCTGCACGATGTCTTCCGCGATGGCGCTGGTCAGGCTGGTGGCAGCAGCGAGAATTTTCTTTTGTTTCACGCCCCAGCCAAGTTGGACCAAACTGCCCTCGGTGAGGCGTTTCACCGGAATGCCGCGCAGGCGCGCCGCATCCACCATCGCCCTTGTGCTCGGGCCGAGGCAGACATCTTGAGCGAGATCCCGCAATTCCAAAATGGCCGCATTCACATCAAAAACCTGCCCCCAGAGAGCTGAATCGATCAATTGACGGGCCAGTTGAAAGGCTGCACGCGCTACAGCCTCCTCATCATACTGCATGATGATGCGCAGTACTCGCGGCTCGGCTGTGGGCAAAACTTTGGCGAAACTGACTTGTAAATCCGTGCGGCTCTGGAGATGGAGCGTGATGATTTGCAGCAAATTCGCCAGAGTCCCAGTGTCTGGATCACCGGATTCCCTCACAGGTGTTTCCAAGGCTGGAAGCCAGGAAATTAGCCAATCTTTCCAGTTGGCCACTACATCGGTGAGTTCGGGGAATTCCATCCGACATTCCAGCACGGTGTCACGAGCCCAAAGATTGGGTCCACGCAAGGCGTGGATTTTGCGGACTTTTGTGGAGCGAATTTCGCTAGATGGAGCTGAGGAAGACAAGCAGAGGAGGACGCGATGCGGAAATGCCCGTTGCTGGACGGACGGTCAAGGGAAAGATAGCGCAGGAACGAAGAGGGACGCTTTCTCTTACATCTGAAATCAACTCAGGCCGCCAGATTGACAAGAACT
>CANIZT010000249.1 GCA_947471905.1 Verrucomicrobiaceae bacterium | reverse complement strand
ATCGGGGTGCCTTTGATGGGCATGAGGGCGTTGATCGGGATGCTTTCGGGCTGCGGATTGAAGTTGGAGATGACCTCCAGCATTTTCAGGCGGTCGTCGATGGTCTCGCCGAGGCCGAGGATGCCGCCGCAGCAGACGGACATGCCGGCGTCCTGCGCGTGGCGAATGGTGCGCAGGCGGTCCTCAAACGTGTGCGTGCTGACGATGTTCGGGTAATGCTCTGGCGAGGTGTCTACGTTGTGGTTGTAGGCGGTGACACCGGCTTGCTTGAGATCGGCGGCTTCATCCGCGCCGAGTTCGCCAAGGGTGACGCAGACTTCCATGCCGAGCTTGGAAACGTCGCGCACGATGTCGAGCACCTGGTCAAATTTTTGCGTGCCTTTGCGCACGCCTTTCCATGCGGCGCCCATGCAAAAGCGGGTGGAGCCGCTGGCACGGGCGGCGAGGGCGCGCTCTAGGACCTGCTCCTTCGGCATGAGCTTCTCTGCCTGCACGCTGGTGGTGTAGCGGGCGCTTTGGGCGCAGTAGCCGCAGTCTTCGCTGCAACCGCCGGTCTTGATACTGAGCAGGGTGCAAAGCTGGACCGAGTTGTCCGTCCAATGCTCGTCATGCACGGCACGGGCCTGCTTGAGGAGGTTGAAGAATGGCTGGTGATAAATGCGGTGAAGTTCGGCGAAGGTCATGGCGGATGTTTGCAGCGCGGATAGTGGGCGAAAAAGAGCCGGATGCACGGGGAAAGTGCTGCGAGTAAGGGACGAACGATGGAGTGCAAGACAGACCTGTTCGGAGCCGATTCTTTGCACCACCATGAACCGCCGCACTTTCTTCCACCAAACGTCCGCGCTTGCGGCAGTCTCCGCTTTGCCAAAACTCCGTGCTGCCGATGCCGCGCAGAAAAAGCTCAAAGTCGCCGTCGTGGCGCTGGGTCGTGGCATGGGGCATGTGCAGGCGTTGCTGAAGCTGCCAAACGTGGAGATCGCGTATTTGGCCGAAGTGGACCCGAAACGCCTCGAAAGCGGCCTGAAGGTGGTCAACGACACGCAGCAGGTGTCCTGCGTGGGTGTGAAGGATTTCCGCACCATCCTTGATGACAAGACGCTGGACGCGGTCTTCATCGCCACGCCGAATTTCTGGCACACGCCCGCCGCGCTGCTGTGTATGCAGGCCGGGAAGCATGTGTATGTGGAAAAACCCGGCAGCCAGAACGCGCACGAGGCCGAGATGATCGTCGAGGCGTCGAAAAAATACGACCGCGTGGTGCAGATGGGAAATCAGCGCCGCACGTGGATGAAGGAAGCCATTGAGGCGCTGTACGGTGGCGTCATCGGCCCGGTGCGTTTTGGCCGTGGGTTCTATTACAACACACGCAAATCTGTGGCCACGAACGAGAAGCCCGCCGCGCCGGACATCGACTACAATCTGTGGCAGGGACCCGTGCCGGATGATGCGAAGCATGATTTCAAATCACTGGCACATTACGACTGGCATTGGTTCTGGCACTGGGGCAACGGCGAACTCGGCAACAACGGCATCCACACACTGGACATCCTGCGCTGGGGACTGAAGGGCGAGTATCCTCTGCGCACGACCTACAACGGCGGTCGTTACTTTTTCGATGACGCACAGGAAACACCTGACACTGGCACGGCGGTCTATGACTTCGGTCACGCTGGCTGCGAGTGGGTGCAGAGCAGCTCGCATCCGCGGGCGGCGGAGAAGCCGCTGGCGGAGGTCATGTTCTACGGCGACAACGGTACCATGGCCATCGCCCGCGATTCATGGATCAACTACGACCTGAAGGGCGTCGAAGTCAGCAAGGGCAAAGGCGCTGGTGGTGGCGATGGAGCCCACATCGGCAACTTCCTCGATGCGATACGTGGAGAGGCCAAGCTGAACAGCCCCATCGTCGAAGGTCAGAAGAGCACGATGATGTGCCACCTCGGCAACATGGCCTACCGCACGAACACCGTCGTGAAATGCGATCCGAAAACCGGCAAAATCCTCGACAATGCCGAAGCGCTGAAGCTCTGGGGCCGCGAGGGTTATCGCAAAGGGTGGGATGTGAAGATTTGAAGTGCGTCGGGCACTCCTGCCCGACGATCAGCGCTTTCGCTATACTTCACCATGCCCAAACCGACGGACAGGAGTGTCCGTCGTACTACTTCACCCGTTCCTTGAGAATCTCGCGGAACGATTTGCCATCGAGACTCAAATCAGCCAGCACGGCGCGACCTTTGAGCACGCGCACTTCGGCGATGATGCCTTTGTCGCTGCGGATGTTCTCGGCGAACCAT
Organism: Verrucomicrobiaceae bacterium; assembly: GCA_947471905.1. Lineage (GTDB taxonomy): Bacteria > Verrucomicrobiota > Verrucomicrobiia > Verrucomicrobiales > Verrucomicrobiaceae > Prosthecobacter. Next base: position 4,308 of record CANIZT010000249.1, on the reverse strand, counting down.
TTGTCGGCCTCAGGCGCGAGTTTTTCGTTGATGTAGAAGCGTTCGAATGGCCAAGTGATATTGACGGATCCAACGGTTGACGAAAGGAAGTTCATGCCCGCCTTCATCCGTATGTAGGCACCACTGGTTGGCGGGGTGAGCGAAAGGCTGGTGGCCGTGGTGAGACCATCCACGCCTGTGGTGAGTACCGCATACACCGGAGTGTTATTCTTGGGCAGTTCCATGCCTTTCGGCACGGTGACACTCTGCTGCTCCGGTCTCACGGCGAGATAACGGCCACGCAGCGGGTCGTAGGGATCAGGAGCGCTGCACTTGAGCTTGATGAGGGTGCCTTTCGTGAGTGTTTGCTCATGCGTCCAGAGTTGCGACAAGGGCGCGGCCCATTGGCCGACTGCGGCGATGGCGAAGATGATGAGAGGAAGCGTTTTCATGCGGTTGGAAGGGCAGGTTGGCGATGACGTCGGCTCATGAAGAAATTGAAGGTTAGGAAGGCCACCCCGACGACGATGAAGGCGAGTCCTTTGGCTAGAAGCGAGAAATGACTGTCCGCCATGCGGGCGATGATGAGCACGGAGAGCAGCAGAGCACCGAGGCGTGGCGCGCCGCGTTTACCGAGGAAGTCGAGCACGATCAGCGTGAGACCGATGAGGGAAAGATGCAGCGTCACCAGCCAGGAGAGCATGGTGCTGTAGTAACCGCTTTTGCCTTCGATAAACGGGAACGAGATCAATGGCAGCAGAGCGATGGAAGCGATGGCGAGCACGGCCCAGCGCTTGCGCGTTGAGGCCAAGAGCACAAACACAAGGAGCACTGCAAGGAGTCCCCAGCACCAAGGCAACTTCAAGGCATGTGAGGCCCCTTTGAGGATGTCATCGCTCACATCGCGAAAAGTGGCGGCCACACCGTAGCCGAGTAGCCACAAAGAACCGAGCACGACTTGAGGTTTGCGGCCCGTGGATTCGTCAATGCCGACTTGGTTGAGCGGAAACAGCACCAGCGCAGCGGCGGTAAGAGTCCAAAGCCAGAGGAACGTTTCGTCTCGATAGGTGTAGTAGTTCTCATGGTAGGCGCTCACGCAAACCGCAGCGCCGCAAAGGCCAAAGATGGCGCTGATCGTCATTATCCAGCGCACCGAAATCGAAAGGGGCGCTTTCGCAGGCCATCCCGGCCAATAGGGCACCAGACCGAGTAGTAGCAGCGGATAAAGGAGCGAACTGTCATGCCAAAGTCTGCCGTAACCGACTTGATCCACACTCCAGATCGCGATGCCGATGAGATAAAAGATAGCCACCGCATGCGAACGCAGCACCCAGGCCAGCGGCAGGCTCAGCAGCATCCACCAGAACAGAAAATCCGGCCATTCACCGCCAAGATTATAGATTTGCGAGACCAGCGCAATGCACGCGCCCGTCGCTAGCGCTTGCAGCAGCGCCGCTGTTTCACGCACCCAGGCCGCAGCGGCATCGCCACGCTGCAACACGCGGAAACCAATGATCTGCGTCGCCAGCAGCGGCAGAAACGCGAACAGCAGCCGCACGGGCCGCGAGAAATCATCCCAGTTGTAACCGATCACCGCGATCAAGCCCGAACCAATCAGCAACGCGCCGAGCGAACCCATCACGATCTGCGACAGCCCGGGTTGAGATTCATCGATGGCATTGCGCTCGCGTAAAGTCCGTGCCGCGTCGGCGGTGAGGAGTCCATCACGCTCCCATTGCGGGAGTTGTTCGAGAAGCCAGCGCTGGTGGGAGGTGTTCATGGAGATGTTAGTGGACCAAGTGTGCGCGAGGCGAAGAGGAGAGACGAATTGATAAACACGATGAGTGGATTGATGGAGGCGATGTGGTCAGAGCGCCGCTGGAATCTGCAGAGGCTTGGGAGACCGAACGATGATCAGGCTCAGCACCAGACCAACAAGTCCTCCCAGACAACCAAGACCGACGGCACCCACCGCGATAGGCAGCACCCAGTCTTCGACGTTCTCGCAGGAGGGAGTCGCACGCTCCTGAATAGCGACGTAGTCGGACCTCGAATTGAATGCGGACTGCAGCTTCTCCACTTCGTTGAACAGCTTCTCATAGGCCAGCTTGTCGGCTTCGTGTTTTTCCTGAAGCGTCTTCAATTCAGCGAGGGCCGGTTCCCAGTGTCCTAGCTCTTTTTCGATGTCTTGGATTTCCGATTCGGTGGCTTCAAGCTGGGTTTGCAAGGGTGAGCGGGCGGCATCGTCGTCCTTCATCGACTTGATCTTGAGACGGAGGTCGTCGCGCTGATTGCGCTGGTTGTTGAGGCGCACCACGAGCCGCTCCTGATCTGATCTGGCGCTGAGTGTGTCCACCCCACGGGTGCGCGCTTTCTCCAGTTTCTCTGCGGAGTCTTCCATGGACTTCTGCCTTGTGACGACCTCCTGGAGAAACTTTTGAAGCGTCTTACCTGCCGCTTGCTCACGAATGTTTTGTCGGAAGGCGATGAACTCGTCGAGCAAGGCGTCGAGAAAGATCTTGGTGTATTTGGGTTCAGAACCGGTGGCGAGGATGTTGAAAATGGCGCTGCCTTTGGTCTGGACGACACGGATATCGACATCGACGTCTTTGAGTTCGGGATTCAAAGCTCGGACTCGTTCCAATGCCCGCCGTTTCATTTCGGCGGATTCGAGGGTCTCGATGATCGTGCCGTAAAAATCCACCTGCTGCTCGCGGAACGCGATACCATCATTCGCCATCTGCCCACCAGCTACGAGCTTGGCCAGCGAACGAAACTCCTGTGGCCTACCGGTGATGCGCAAGGCTTGCCAGCAAACACCCGCACCGGCTCCTAGCACGGCACAGACGAGAATGATGATGGCGCGAGGAAGTGTGCTGGAGCTGCTCATGCTCGCTATTCCGCCAGAATCGCTGCCGCATGGCAAGAAGAAAGGCGGAGGGGTTGCCTCCGCCTTGGAAAGAGTTCGGATGCCGCACAAGGAATGTGCGGGCCACGTTGGGATCATTTCGCCTCGGGCTTGATCTTGCCTTTTTCTTCGAGGGTGTGCTTGAACTTTTCGGTCTTGGGATCGACGACGGCGCGGACGTAGCCTTGGTTGGGATTGAGGGCTTTAAAGTTCTGGTGGTAGTCCTCGGCGGGGTAGAATTTCTTCAGCGGAGCGATCTCGGTGGCGATGGGGTCTTTCCACTTCTTCTGCACTTCCACTTTGGATGCCTCGGCGATTTTATGCTGCTCCTCGGTGGTGTAGTAGATGGCGGAACGGTACTGGGTGCCGTAGTCGTTGCCTTGATAAGCTGTACCTTTGGGCATGAGCTTGCCGTGCTTCATCATGTCTTCCTTGGTGACGCTGGTCGGGTCATGCGCGTCCCAAAAGAGGTCGATGATTTCCTTGTAGGTGACGACGGTGGGATCGAATTCGATCTTGATCACCTCGGCGTGGCCGGTATCGCCCTCAGAGATTTGTTCATAGGTGGGGTTTTCGGTTTTGCCGCCGGCATAGCCGCTGGTGACGTGCTTGACGCCTTTGACGAGAAGATACTGGGCCTCGACGCACCAGAAGCAGCCACCGCCGATGACAGCGGTTTCAGTTTTGGCGTCGGCAGCAGAGGAGTTAGGGGCGAGAGAGGCCATGAGGAGGGTGGTGAGAAGGGTGAGCGCGGTTTTCATGGTGTGAATACGAACGAGTTTGGCAGATGAGTCAATCATCCGTCGTGTAAGAGACGAAACTTTCGACGTAATTCCCATCGAGAAGGAATTTTTGATGAAAAAGCCGGAACTTAGAAGGAATTCAGACTCCTGCTTTCCTGCCTTACTCCTGTGTTTATGGTGAATCATGGATGAACTTTCGACTCTCTGCGCCCGGGTGGGTGAAACGAAACTGCGCAGCATGGTGACGGCGTTTTACCGACGTGTGCGGACGGATGACGTGATAGGGAAGATGTATCCACCGGATGATTGGGCAGGAGCGGAGAAGCGGCTGGCGGATTTCATCGTGTATCGCTTCGGTGGGCCGCAGACCTACATTGAGGAACGTGGACACCCGCGGCTGCGAGGACGGCATATGCCATTTTCCATTGGTGAAGCGGAGCGGGATCGCTGGATGAAGCTGATGAGCGAAGCGATGCAGGAAGTGGTGATTCCGCCGAAGGAAGGCGCCGTCATTGGGGCGTTCTTTGCACAGGTGGCGGACATGATGCGGAATCGCGAGGGATGAATCGCTGCTTGTCAGGCGGAGATGCCACAGGATGATGAAGGCATGAAACGAATCTGGATCGCAACCTTACTGACCGCCGTGAGTCTAACGGCATGTATGAACCTGACCGTGCT
>CANIZT010000248.1 GCA_947471905.1 Verrucomicrobiaceae bacterium | reverse complement strand
GCGACCGTCTGCGGCCCTGCCCGAGCATGGGCGCGTGGGTGGCGTACGGTCTGGGCACGGAGAATCAAAACCTGCCCGGCTTCATCAGCTTCAACACCGCGAAGCCCTCCGAATACGCCGCAGCGCAGTTGCCCGCTGTGTTTGGCGGCACGCCCATCGGTGTGAATGGCGAGGACATGTCCAAAGCGACGATCAGCAACATCACCGGCGATCATTTGCCAATGAACGTGAAGCGCCGTCAGCTCGATCTCATCCAGGCGATGAACCGTGAACACGCAGGCCTGCGTGGCGAGGATCCGCAACTCGAAGGCGTCATCCAGACGATGGAACTCGGCTTCCGCATGCAGGCGCAGGCACCGGAACTGCTCGACTTGAGCCAGGAATCGAAAGCCACGCTCGAGCGCTACGCCGTCGGCAAGAATTACAACGTCGGCACCTGCAAAGGTAGCGACTTTGGCCGTCAGTGCCTGCTGGCGCGGCGTTTCTGCGAGGCAGGCGTGCGCTTCATCGAGATCACGCATGGCAGTTGGGATCAACACACCGATCACCGTCGCGACCTCACTGCGAACTGCGCCACGACCGATGCTCCCATCGCCGCGTTGCTCGACGATTTGGATGAGCGCGGGCTGCTGGAGGACACGCTCGTCGTTTGGGGCGGTGAGTTTGGTCGGCCAGGCCTGGAACCGGGCAAGGACACGGATCAAACCGGTCATCAGCATCGCGCGTTCACGTTTTGGATGGCAGGTGGCGGCGTGAAGGCTGGTCACGCGCATGGCGAGACGAATCACGATGGCAGTATCGTCGCTGATGGCGCAGTGCATTTCCGCGATCTGCACGCCACGATCCTGCATTTGCTTGGACTCGATCACGAAAACCTAGCCGTCGTCAGCGGCGGCCGCCGCATCCGCCTCACCGGGCTGCAAGGCGGCAAGGTGGTGCAAGGCATTCTCGCTTAAACCGCTGCAAATGTGTGGAACTGAGCGGCGTTTGCCTCCTGACATATTTTCCCAGACTAACGCGGTACTTCTACTATCCCAAATACCAGCTCTAGCACACAAGAGATTTCAGGTATTCGGTGAGTATCTCCGGTTAACACCCATTCCACTATGGCTTATCCCCTTGCCCGAGTGCTCCGCATTGGCCTTTCTGGCCTACGCAATCTCCACCTCGATCATCGCCTGCATGACCAACCACCGCTCTGGGTTCGGGGCCGTGCTGCCCGCATAGATCGCATTCAGGCAGATATTCAGGATGTCCCCACCGCTGAGACCGTGTGAGAGGGTCGCAACAACCGCGAAATCCTCCTGCCCCCCCGTCCCCGCGCCACGTCCAGAGCCAACTCGACCCGCCCCTCTCAAAAGCAATTTCCTATCAGACAAAGAACTCTTTGTCCGAGCTTGCGTCACTTCGAGAAAGGCGCATCCGAATCCCTCGTTTCCCGGGCAGAAGGAAATGGCGTGGACTCAGCCGGTCGGCTGGGAGCAGCGGGTGAAGGCAAAATAGGCCGCAGCGGTCACTTCGCGATCGCCTGCGCTGCCGCCTGCTGAAATGCCCGGCGGACATCGCTAGCATCGCTGTTCGGGAAATTCGCACGCTGCACCATCATGACAAAGGCGACGCCCTTCACCGGATCGCACCACGCTTGTGTGCCCCAAGCACCGCCGTGCCCAAAGGTGCCGGGCGAGAGCATCGCCGCCACGCCTTCGTGCGGCGTGCGCAGGATGCAGGTGCCGATGCCCCAGCCGTAGTCTTTGCCATGCTGGCCGAAGACGTCGTTCTGGAAGAACCCGGTCGGCAATTCCCCGGTCTGCGGTGTGGTGAGGAACTTCATCGCGTCCGCGCTCAGGTAGCGGTGACCGTCGACCGTGCCGCCTGCGAGGAGCAGCTGCGCGAAGCGCGCGTAGTCCGGCGCAGTCGAGTAGAGTCCGCCGTTGCCCTGCGGCGGACGGCCGCGCGTGCCGAAGTCCGCGCTTGGTGGCACTGCCGTCAGCATGCCGGAATCCTTGTCCTTCGCATAGGCCGTGGCAAGCCGCGCGCGCTGGGCGTCGGTCGGATAGAAGGTCGTGTTTTTCATGCCTAGCGGATCGAAGAGGCGCTTCTGCAAAAACGCGTCAAACGTCTGGCCGCTCACTACCTCGACGATGCGCGCAGCAGCGTTGATGCTGCTCTGCGTGTATTTCCATTCCGCACCCGGCTCGTATTGCATGGCTGCCGCGAGCCAGAGCGGAACGAGGTCGGCGAGGGTCTTTGCATCCTTCAGCGTTGGGCCGCCCGCCTCGCCGAGGCCGGACGTATGGGTCAGTATCTGCGCAATCGTGAGATTCGCCGCCTTGCCCGAAGGCGTTTTCAGGTTCGCAAACTCCGGCAGATACTTCGATACCGGATCCGCGACGTTCAGCTTGCCTCCATCCTGCAGCATCATAACGGCCGTGCCTGTGATGGGTTTGGTCATGGAAGCGATCCAGAAGAGTGTGTCGGCTGTCATGCCCCGCTTCGCCGCGGCATCCGCCATTCCCGTGCATTCGAGATGTAGCACCTTGTCCTTGGTCACGACAGTGGTGACCGCACCTGCAATCTCGTTCCTGACCACCATCTCTTCCATGGCTTTTCCGACACCTGGGAGCGTCGCGTCATTCGCGACCGCAGCCTGCGAGAGGCAAAGCAGCATCGCGGCGAGGGTGCGGATGGGCAGGGAGGTGATATTGGTTTTCATGGAATGGGAGTTGCGATTTCCATCCTAACGACCCGCACGGCAAGGTTCGCGCAAGATTTCCAGCGTGAGGAACGGCACATGGGTGGTGCTGCGAACACGCATGCGCCGGGACCTGCCGGAAATTCGGACGGTGGCAGCCGTTCAGTTCATGGCTCTTTACCATGCCCTTCCCCTATGATGAAACACGCCTACCTCTACCTCAGCATCGTCGCGCTCGGAATCACCGGCGCCTTCTACGCGGAAACCGTTCAGACGGCTTCCGAACTGTATCTCAAGAATCCCGCGGAGGCGGATCCTGCGCTCAAGTCGGTCGGCATGCTTGCTTTAGGGCCGTCGGGTCTTCTGGTCATCGCGGAACCGGCGGCGAACAGAAGCTTGCGAAGCCCTTGGATGATGCCGCGGCCCTTGTCGGGTCCGCTTTGAACACGACCGGTGATCAGATTGTGGACGTGGCGGTCAATCCTTCGAGCGGCCGCGTTTACTTTTCCAGCCCCCCCCTCACACCCCGTCCCCGCACCACGTCCAACACGACCCGTCGCCCGAAAAAGCAATTTCCTAGCAGAAAAACGTGCTGACTCTGCGGGAACGATGGAACACGAAGGCATTTGGAAGGGGGAAAACATTGAGTTATCAGGCCACGCTGAGACGAATGACTCGACGGACACGACACAGCGCGTCCCTACCAGTCGCTTCCCTGCGCAAAACCATTTGCCGCCTCTCTATCATTGGCGCACGGACACACAATGACTTTCGCCTGCACCGCTCTGCGCCACATGCTTCTCCATTCTTCCACGCTACTCTTCCTCGGCGCAGCCGCAGCGGCATTTGCGCAGGACCTCCGTCCCAGCGCGGAACTCGTCTCCGCCATCGATCGTCTCGTGGCCAAGAACGGCATCGATGACGACAGCCCCGGCGTCGCCATCTTCATTCGCGTGCCGGGTAAATTGCATTTTCAAAAGGGCTACGGTTTGGCCAATGTGAAGGCGCAGACCTCCATCACGCCCAGCACGTTGTTTGAACTCGCCTCCTGCTCCAAGCCCTTCACCGCCACCGCCCTCCTTATCCTGGCAGATCGTGGACTACTCACGCTCGATGACGACGTCCGCGACTACATCCCCGAGTTGCCCGAATACGACACCGAAAATCCAATCCTCATCCGCGATCTCCTGCAGCACACCTCCGGCCTGCCCGAGTACTTCGACTTTGATGATGAAGGCGTGCCCATGCGTCACAAGAGCTGCGCGGTGAACGAGGACTACATCGGCATGTTCGCCAAGTTGAAGAAGGACTACCCGCTGCAGTTCCGCACCGGCAGCAAGTTTGAATATACCAACAGCAACTTCCTCCTACTCGCCAGCATCGTGCAGCGCTTGGCGAAGAAGCCCTTCGGAGAATTTGTGCGCGATGAGATCTTCATCCCCGCCGGCATGCAGCACACCTTCATCTGCCAGAGCCCGAAGTCCGTGCCGCAGGAGGACGATGAAAAATACAACCGCGCCTTCGGCTACGAATGGCATGAAAAAAAGGAAAGCTGGAAGCCCAGCTGGGGCACCCCGCCCGATTGGCCACAGAAAGTCATGGTTGTGGGAGACGGAGGTGTGTGGTCAAACCTCGAAGACATGGCCAAATGGGACGCCGCCGTGCGCGCCAAGAAATTCCTCAAACCCGCCACTTGGAAGGAAGCGCTCACACCTTCCACGACACGCAAAGGCAAGGTGCTTGAGTACGGCAAAGGCTGGTTCATTTACGCCAACAACGACGGATCTGTCTACGGCTACGGCCACGACGGCACCTGGGCCGGATTTGAAAACAGCTACTACCGCCACCTCGGCACCAACCGCAGCACGGTCATCCTCAGCAATCGCGATACGCTGGACACCGATGATCTGTGGACAGCGCTGGACGCGCTGGTGGAAAAGCATGTGGGGGAGTAATGTGATGGGGGTGGTGAGGATGAATGAATGGCGGAGCGCCTGACCATTCAGCATATCCGAGCCCATCACACCTGCCTGCGTAGTCCCCAAATCACGCAAAGCCGACGCTATTTGTGCATGCGTGGCTAAGCCGCCGTCCGCATGGCAGCGGGGCTGCTCTCCACCATTTCCACACCAGTGAGATCCGCGCCACCGAGGTCTGCGCCCAAAAGGTTCGCCCTGATCAACCGCGTGCCGCTCAAGTCCGCACCACAAAGATTAGCGTTTGCAAAATTTGCCCGACGCAGGTCGGTATCATGGAAGTTTACACGGCGTAGGTCTGCGCCCAGAAGCTGCACGCCGGTGCATTTGGCTCCGCGCAGGTCCGCCCCTTCGAGGTTCGCCAGACTGAGGTCGGCGCCATTGAGATTGGCACCTCGGAGATCGGCCAGGCTGAGGTCTGCGCCTCGCAGATTCGCCAGACTCAGATCTGCCCCGTTGAGATTCGCGAGATGCAGATCCGCCTGGGCCAGATTCACGCGGCGCAGATCCGCGCCGCCGAGATTCGCCTCGCTCAAGCAGGCGGACTGGAGCCCTTCATCAAGGAGGAAGGTGTTCCAGGCATAGGGGCCTTGTTTCAGAACTTCCAAACATGTCGTCTTTTGCATTAGCTACTTTCTGCACAGTTCGAATGCCGGTAAAGACACGGATTGTAATGTGTTTGTGCGCGGCTTTCTCCTGCCTGGCGCTTGAGCAGCCAACCGGCGGCCACAAAACGGACGTGTTTCGTAGGTTCGCTGCACGTATCTATGCACCACACTCATCCCGGAATCTTTCCCGGCCATGTCTTCATCCTCTTGGTCAAGCAATTTGCAGGTGGTCGTCGGCACGGGCACCCAGCGGCAGGCTTTCACAGCCCCCTCACCCCCGTCCCCGCGCCACGTCCAAGGCCAACTCGACCAGGCCCACTCAAAAGCAATTTCCCAGCAGACAGATGGCCTTAAACGAAAAGACGGACTTCACGACCATCAGCATCCGCTACAACACCAGCAAGACGCTGCTGAAGCAGCTTTGGACGGAGGTGATCCAGCGCCGCGCTTCACTTCACCAGACTCAGCTCCACGGGTAGCGGCGGTCGTCGTTCCATTCGCCGACGTAGATATCGCCAGCGCTGTCCACGTAGAGATCGTGGCAGTGTTTGAAGACGGATTCGGTTTGGTGCATCGGCTGGAGCTTGCCGTCGGTGTAGATGGGCTGGCTGCCGCCGGGGGCGCTGAGGACGCGTTTGGTTTTGCGGTCGAGCACGAGGACGAAGCCGGACTGGTTGAGTTTCTTGCCCGTGCCGTTCTCTTTACTCCAGCAGACGGCAGTGTAGATCTTGTCATCGCGAAAGACGAGCTGACCGGCGAAGGCGCCCGGCAGGTCAATGGTGTCCACATAGGTGCCGTCGAGCATGAAGGCCTTGATCTGGCTCTGGCTGCGTGATGGCACCCACAGAGCGGACCGCGCGGATCGGTCGCATCGATAGAGATACCATGCGCGTTGCTGAGATGCGCGGCGTCCTTCGTGGGTCCACCCCATTTCTTGATGAGCTTTCCCTCCAGCCTGAACTCATAGATCAAGTTGGATGCATAACCGTCCGCGATCAGCAGCGTGCCACTGGGCGTGTAAGCCGCGTCACAAGGCATGAATTTTCCTTCGTTGATGCCGAGCTCCTGCGGTGTGGGAAACTTCCGCACCACGTCGCCCGCTGTGGTCAGCAGGGTGACACGTCCTTGACCAGCCTTCGGATTCCAACCCTCCGCCGCAAAGTGCCAGCCGCAGTCGATGTGCAGCAGGTATTCCACTCCGTCCTTTTTGAAAATCTCCAGTCCATGTCCACCCCCGAGACCTTTGCTGATCGCCCGCACGTAGCGACCGTCCTTCTCGAACACGATGAAGTCATTCTGCGGATGATCGGTGACGAGGTAGATGCGCCCGTCGCGCCCCTCAGCCAGCGCATGCGAATTGATCACCGGAGCGACCGAGGGATCGGCCTTGGC
>CANIZT010000247.1 GCA_947471905.1 Verrucomicrobiaceae bacterium | reverse complement strand
TGTAGAGATCGACGAACACGCGCATGACGCAGGCGTTGTAGTCGTCGTCAAAGGTGAAGCGCTCGCGGCTCCAGTCGCAGGAGGCGCCGAGTTTCTTGAGCTGCTCGATGATGATGCCGCCGTGCTTCTCCTTCCACTCCCAGATCTTCGCCACGAGGCCCTCGCGGCCCAGATCGTCGCGGTGCTTGATGACGCCCTGCTTTTTCAGCGTCTTCTCGACGACGTTTTGCGTGGCGATGCCGGCGTGGTCGGTGCCGGGCAGCCAGAGCACTTCCTTCCCCAACATGCGGGCGCGGCGGGCGAGGATGTCCTGGATGGTGTTGTTCAGCACATGGCCGAGCGTGAGGATGCCCGTGACGTTCGGCGGCGGGATGACGATGGAATAAGCCGGGCGCTTCTCGCTGACGCGGGCGGGATCGGCTTCAAAGCATTTGTCATCCAGCCAGCGCTGATACCAGCGTGATTCCACGTCGGCTGGGGTGTAGGTCTTGTCGAGTTCGGGCATAAAGGGCCGCCAAGATGGGGGAGTTTGCCTATTTTGCAAACCTCGCCTCGACCACCCAGAAATCCTTCGCTGAACTCAGGGAACAAACTGCGCCCGCAAGAGCTTTTCGGCTTCCGCCTGCTGCACTTTTAAGGTGGGATCATCCACGCGGTTTTTTGACTCTGCCGGGTCCTGTTCCGTGGCATAAAGTTCGCGGGCGATGACACCCTTCGTCTTCCAGACACGCCATTCGGTGTAGCGCACAGAGACCGTGCGCACGCTGTAACCCATGGCCTTCGGCTGTTTGTCAGGTTCACGATCATAATAGGCGGGGCGCGGGTGCTGGGTGAAGGCCGCCGTTTTGACGGACTGCGATGAATCAGCAAGAATCGGGGCGAGACTCTTGCCATCCAAAGCCTTCGGCTGCGGAAGACCGCACAGGTCCACGAGTGTGGGGAAAACATCGACCAACTCGGCGAGCGCAGCGGTTTTCTTGCCACGTTGGCTCACACCAGGAGCGCTGATCATCAGCGGCACGTGTGCGTCGTATTCAAAGTCGGACGTTTTGCCCCACAGGCTATGCTCACCGATGTGATAACCGTGATCCGCCACGAACAGAATGATCGTATTGCTCGCCGCAGGGCTTTTCTCCAGCGCCTCCAGCACCTTGCCGATCTGAGCATCCATGTAGCTGATGTTGGCAAAGTAACCATGCCTCATCTCCGCCGCCTGTTCGGGGGTCACCGGGGTCTGCTTGGCCACTGGACCGAGGATCTCCGTGCTTTGATGAAAAGCGATCTCCGGTGCACCTTCAGGCCGTGCAGTGTTCAGTGGCGGCAACTTGGAACGATCATACATGTCCCAGTACTTTTTCGGAGCATTGAAGGGCGCATGAGGCTTCCAGAAGCCGACGGCGAGAAAGAATGGATTCTCTTTTGACTCCTGCATCACGCGTTGGGCTTCGGCTGCGACACGACCGTCATAGTAGGCCTCGTCCGGCACATCGCGGCACTCGCAGATGGTTGTAGCTCCATAAACTCGACTGCTCAAAGTTGTCAGGTTGGGCGGCAACTCGCCAGTGATGAGCGGTTTATCATCGCCATGATTCGCATAGTAAAGAAACTCGTCCGCGCTCCATGAGCGGCGATCGCCTTTCTCTGCCGTGTGCCAGTTGTGGAAGATTTTTCCCACGCAGCGTGTGGTGTAGCCATGCTCCTTGAACCACAGCGGCAGCGTCGTCACATCGGGATTCAGTTCGCGAAAATGCGTGCCGTTGTTCCAAAGTTTCAAGGTGTCAGGTCGGAGTCCCGTGAGCATGGATGAACGCGAGGGATTGCAAACCGCCTGCTGGCAGTAAGCCCGCTCAAACTGCACGCTCCGCTCCGCCAGCTTGTCGAGATTCGGCGTCAACGCCCTCGAACCATAGGAGCCGATCTCGGGCCGGAAATCATCCGCCATGATCAACAACACATTGGGTGGTGCGGCAGCAAGAGAACCGCTCAGGCAAGTCAGTAGAACCAGAATGGAAGAACGCATGGCCCATGGAACGCCGTCAATGGACGCAGCTTACAAGGCACCTTATCTTCAACTCACTGCCCCAAGCTCAAATACTCACGCACCGTGTGATTCATCGCACGTCGCGCCGGTGGGAAACACTCCGCCACTTTCTCAAACGTCTCCACCAGCGCGAATTCCTCTGCCAGCACATGCTTGCGTGCCGAATCAAGATGGCTGACGACCACCTGCTCATAATAATCCACATCGGGCGCACCCCTGCGCTCTGCTCGACGATGCAGGAAGTCAGGATAGAGACAGGTCAACACGAGAAACTGATTCGCACACTGCACATGCAGGAAAAACTTTTGATGTCGGCTTGCGCTCTCGATCGCCTCTAAATAATCAACACTGTACATGCTATCCACACTGTGATTGATGTCCTGCGGGCCCTTCGTCGGTGTGCAGCCAAAGTCCGCACACACCACTGCCATGTAATCCGCCACAGCGATCTCCTTGATTCCGAACTCCTTCAGTGAATGCCGCACCACAATGAAGAAGAACAGCTCCGGCGACAGTATTGCCGCCTTCCGTGAGACGATAGCGGCATCAAAGAGCTTGTCGTTGTCCAAAATGATTGGCACCGCGTCCGGGTCATCCATCATCGCCTTGAAGCCCTCCTTGCCACGCTCTGTCAGCGCCAGGGTGTCTTGAATGAATTTCCAATCCGTTGGAGTAAAACGGAACCAGCAGCCAGGGCGAGGGAAGCGCGTCATGGAGATTAAGTGTGAACTGTCATCTACCTTTAGCATAAGGGGTGCCACTTGAGTTAATCGTTTGGAAAGGGCCTGCCGCGAGAATGTTCAAAGACGTTTTGCACCAACTGATAAATCCCTTTGGCCCCTGCTTGCTCCGTGCTAAGCAGCGCCATGCCCAGAACCGACGGACGCACCCCAGATCAGCTTCGCAAAATCGAATACATCCTCGACGTCGCCCCGCACGCCGCAGGCTCCGTGCTCATCGCCTTTGGCAGCACCCGCGTCATCTGCACCGCCTGCATCAATGAGGAAGTGCCGCGCTGGATGAAGGTGCAAAACGTCAAAGGCGGCTGGCTCACTGCCGAGTACTCCATGCTGCCCTACTCCACCTTGGAGCGCAAAGACCGCGAAAGCTCACGTGGCAAACCGGATGGCCGCAGCACCGAAATCCAGCGGCTCATCGGTCGCAGCCTCCGCGCTGTCGTTGATCTCGAAAAACTCGGTGCCCGCACTCTATACGTCGATTGCGACGTGCTTCAGGCCGACGGCGGCACCCGCACCGCCGCCATCACCGGAGCCTGCATCGCCGTCTCCATCGCCTTCAACCGCCTCCTCGAAAAAGGCAAGATCACCCGTCAGCCGCTCAAGAAGAAACTCGCCGCAGTCAGCGTCGGCATCGTCAAAGGCGAAACACTCCTCGATCTCTGCTACACCGAAGACGCCGCTGCCGATGTCGATAGCAACATCGTCCTCACCGAAGACGGCGAGTTCGTCGAAATCCAAGGCAGTGGCGAAGAAGCAACCTTCACCGAAGCCCAGCTTCACTCCATGCTCGAATACGGCCGCAAAGGCATTAAAGAACTCATCGCCATCCAGGACGAGGCCATTAACAGCGCCATGAAGCCCGCCGAAGGCAAGGATCTGCAAAAGCTGGCGGAGTTTTTCGGCAAACGTTGAGGAAAAGTTGACGGTAGTTTACAGTTGTTGACCTTGGTTGACGATGGTTTGCCAAACCTCCGTCAACAATCGTAAACAATAGCCAACCACCGTAAACTCATGCCAACGGCTCTGCTCCTCGATCCCATCTACCAGCAGCATGACCCCGGTCCAGGTCATCCCGAAAGCATTCAGCGTCACGTTGCCATCACCAAGGCGCTCACCGAGTCCGGCCTTGTCGCCAAAACACAGGCCATCAAGCCACGCATCGCAACGCTTGATGAAATCGCGCTCTGTCATGATCGCAATTACATCGCCAAGGCCAAAGAAGACGTCGAATCCGGCCTCGACGACCTCAGCACCGGTGACACCAGCATTTGTGCGCGTTCCTACGATGTCGCCACGCAAGCCGTTGGCGGTGTCTTAAATGCCGTCGATGCCGTCTTCGCTGGCAAAGCAAAGAATGCCTTCTGTGTCGTGCGTCCGCCCGGCCATCACGCACGTCCCGCCCAAGGCATGGGCTTCTGCTTGTTCAACAACATCGCCATCGCCGCACGACACACGCAGAAGCAGCACGGCGCGCAGAAGGTCGCCATCGTCGATTGGGACGTGCATCACGGCAACGGCACGCAGGACATCTTTTATGAGGACGGCAGCGTGCTCTTTTGCAGCACGCACCAAAGCCCGCTCTATCCCTTCACCGGCCACGCGGATGAAACCGGCAGCGGAAAAGGCAAAGGCAGCACGCTCAACTTCCCCTTCCCCGCCCGCACTGGCATGTCACACATCGGCGCCGCCTTCACCGACCGCCTTCTGCCCGCCATCGACAAGTTCAAACCCGATCTCATCCTGATCTCTGCCGGTTTCGACTCCCGCATCGACGACCCCCTCGGCCAGTTCCGACTCACTGACGACGATTTCGTCGCTTTGACCAAACTCCTCCTCGAATCCGCCGCCACTCATTGCCAAAACCGGCTCATCTCTATTCTCGAAGGCGGTTACAACATTCAGGGTCTTGCTAGCGCTGTGAAAAGCCACGTTCAGACGCTCGTCGGATAAGCAATCTGAACTTTCAGTGTCTTTCACACACAATTTACACAGCTTGCTCTTGTCAGAGCACCCGTTTTCTGTTGGCATGTGTGCGCATGTCAAATTCCCCACTTCCCCAAGACGACGTCGCCGCCATTGATGAACTGCGCCAGGTCTATGGCCGACTCAGCGCCGAGCTGAAAAAAATCATCGTCGGCCAGGACAAAGTCGTCGAGCAACTCGCCATCTGCCTCTTCGCTCGCGGTCACGCCCTGCTCATGGGCGTGCCCGGTCTCGCCAAGACTTTGCTCATCTCGCGCCTCGCCGAAACGATGTCGCTTAGTTTCAGCCGCATCCAGTTCACGCCCGATTTGATGCCCATGGACATCACCGGCACCGACATCCTCCAAGAACTGCCCGGCGGCAAACGCGCCTTCGAGTTCGCCAAAGGCCCCGTCTTCGCCAACATCGTCCTCGCCGACGAAATCAACCGCGCTCCCGCCAAAACCCAAGCCGCCATGCTTGAGGCCATGCAAGAGCACAAAGTCACCGTCGCTGGCCGCACCTACACGCTCGACTCACCCTTCTTCGTTCTCGCCACGCAGAACCCCATCGAGCAAGAAGGCACCTACCCGCTGCCCGAAGCCCAGCTCGACCGTTTCATGTTCATGATCGGCGTCGATTACCCCAGCCGCGATGAAGAAATCGCCATCGCCAGAAGCACCACGGGTCTGAGTTTGCCAAAACTCGAGCACATCATGGATGGAGCCAAAGTTTTGGCCTTCCAAGACCTCGTGCGTCGTGTTCCCGTGCCTGATCACATCTACGAATTCGCCGTCGATCTCGCCCGCAAGACACGTCCCGCCAGCTCTGAAGCCCCCGCATGGCTCAAACCTCTCGTCAGCTGGGGCGCAGGCCCACGTGCGGTGCAGTATCTCATTCTCGGTGCCAAAGCCCGAGCTGCCTTGAATGGTAGTTACATGGTGAGGCTCGAGGATGTGATGGAAGTCGCTGAGCCTGTGCTGCGTCATCGTGTTATGACGACGTTCACCGCCGAGAGCGATGGTGTGACGAGTCGTGATGTGGCGAAACGTTTGGTCGAAGAACTCGCGAAGGCCTGATCTAGCTCCGCTAAGCCATGGCCACCGCCGACCGCAGCTTCTTGGATCCCGCCGTTCTCAGCCGCCTCATGGCGCTGCCGCTGAACGCGCGTCAGGCCATGCTCGGCAACGTCTCCGGTCATCACCGCAGTCCCGTGCGCGGTTCCTCGCTCGAATTCGCCCAATACCGCAAATACGTCCCTGGCGACGACACACGCCGCCTCGACTGGCGCACCTGGGGCCGGAGTGACCGCTTCTACATCAAGGAATTCGAGGCCGACACCAACCTGCGCCTCTGCCTGCTCATCGACACCAGCGGCAGCATGAACTTCGGCCCCGCCGGAGCCACACGCTTCGACTACGCGCGCAAACTCGCCGGTACCCTCGCTTACATCGCCGCGCAGCAGGGCGATGCCGTGGGCCTGCACTCACTCGCCGAAAAAACCATCGAAATTCCCGCCAAACGCGGCGCGAGCCATCTCGGCCTCGTGCTCGATCAAATGGCCGCCATTCAACCCGTCGGCGACACCACACTGCTCACCGCGTTGCACGACGCCGCCGAAAAAATCCGCCAGCGAGCCCTCGTTGTCATCTTCAGCGACCTTTTCGTGCCACCCGCCGAACTGAAGTCCGCCATCCAGCACCTGCGCTTCCGCAAGCACGACGTCGCCATCTTCCATCTGCTAGATCAGAAGGAACTCGACTTCGATTTCGACCGCCCCGCCCGTTTCATCGACATGGAAGGCGGCGAAGCCATCCTCGCCGACCCCAGCCTCATCGCCCGCAACTACCGCGAGGCCGTGAAGCAATACATGACCGAAATCGACGACCTCATCCGCACCACCGCCATCGACTACCACCGCGTGAAGCTGCACGAGAAGTACGA
>CANIZT010000246.1 GCA_947471905.1 Verrucomicrobiaceae bacterium | reverse complement strand
TCTTTGACGAACGCCATCGCCTCACGACGTGAGCAGTAGCCGAGGGAGGAGAGTAGTTGGTCGAGGCGGCGCATGTGGCCTGCCTCTACTACGCCAGCAGGTCCTTTACAACATGCCCGTGGATATCGGTGAGTCGATAGTCGCGGCCTTGGAAACGGTAGGTGAGGCGCTCATGATCGAAACCGAGCAGGTGCATCACCGTCGCTTGGAAATCGTGCACGTGAACTTTGTTCTCGGCGACGCTGAAACCGAGTTCGTCGGTGCTGCCGTATTCAAATCCAGCCTTGGCGCCGCCGCCGGCCATGAAGAGTGAATAGCAGTCCGGGTAGTGATCGCGGCCCAGAACCTTGCTGGCGGCCGTGCGGCCTTCGCGGAAGGGTGTACGTCCAAATTCGCCGCCCCAGATGACGAGCGTGTCGTCAAGCAGGCCGCGTTGCTTCAGGTCTTTGATCAGCGCGGAAACGGGCTTGTCGGTCTCACCCATTTTTTTTGTGAGGCCTGTGGTGATACCTGTGCCTTCACCGGTGCCGTGGAAATCCCAGCCCCAGTCGAAGAGATTCACAAAGCGCACGCCTTTTTCGATGAGACGACGTGCGAGCAGGCAGTTGTTGGCAAAACTCGATTCACCGGGCTTGGCACCGTAATTTTCAAGCACGTTTGCGGGTTCTTTGCTGATGTCCATCACCTCGGGCACGCTGGTTTGCATGCGAAACGCGAGTTCATACTGCGCGATGCGTGTGACCGTCTCGGGATGTCCAAATTCGGCGACTTGCTCCTGGTTGAGCGCTTGCAAAGTATCGAGCGTTTTGCGGCGCAGATCGCGGCTCATACCAGCGGGATCACTGACGAACAACACAGGATCGCCCTTGCTGCGGCACTGCACGCCTTGATACACGCTCGGAATGAAACCGCTGCCCCAGCAGCCCTGCCCGCCGCTCGGTTGTGTGCCGCTGGAGATCAGCGCAACAAAGCCGGGCAGATCCTGATTCTCCGTGCCAAGCCCATAGGTTGCCCACGAGCCCATCGACGGTCGTCCCTGCCGCGCATGACCCGTGAACAGCAGCAACTCCGCCGGGGCGTGATTGAACTGATCCGTGTTCATCGAGCGGATCATGCACATCTCATCGGCGATCGTGTGGAAGTTCGGGCACGCATCACTCATCCAGATGCCGCCTTTGCCGTATTGGGCGAACGTGCGCGGCGTGCCCATGAGCTTTGGCACGCCAGTGGTGAACGCAAAGCGGCGGCCTTTGAGAATCGAGTCCGGACAGTCCTGCCCGCTGCGCTTCACCAGTTCCGGCTTGTAATCAAACAGATCCAGATGCGGCGGCGCACCCGACATGTGCAGGTAAATCACACGCTTGGCCTTCGCCTCATGATGCGGCTTACGCGGTGCGAGTGGATTGTCCGACTGTGGACTCGCGGCGCTCTTCTGCCGCAACGCATGCATGGCGATGGCACCGAGGCTGAACTGGCCGGTAGCGCCGAGGAATTGGCGGCGCGTGGTGAGCTGGAGTTTGTCGTGGAAGATGGGGTTCATGGAGAAGTGGATTTTGAGGTCACAAAATGTGACTTCAAGTTTGGGTAGTGTTCAGGGATGGAATCCGATCGGTTTGCGGGGTGCTGAAGGCGGCGGTGCCAAAAGGGGCATCAGTTTCTTGTAAATGTCCCGGAGCGAGGCGTCGTGGATCAGCAGAGTGTTGTCGATCTCGGCCAGACGCTTGAGGATCAGGGCATTCGCAGCGATTTGCTCGCGGATTTCGATGAAGGCACGGATGACATAGACGCTCATGGAGATGGCGCGGTCACTGTTCAGCACCGAGGCGGCCATAAGAGCACCGTGTTCGGTGAAGACACGGGGAGGAGTGCGGCGTCCGCCACGGCCTTCCGTCTTTGATATCGCATTTTGCGATATCAAAAGCAGCATCTCCTCCGGGGTGATCTGAAAGGCAAAATCCTCGGGGAAACGCTTCAAATTGCGTTTCACCGCCTCGTTGAAGCGCCCTGTTGTGACACCATAAAGCGCCGCCAAATCCGAATCCATCACCACACGCTGGCCGCGCACAGTGTGGATGGGAATGTCGATGGATTTCTTGGCTGCCATGGCGTCGAATGAAATCACCTCCGCATCAAGAACTCATCCAAATTCATGACCACATTCGCCACGGCTGTCCACGCCGCGAGTTCGGCGATGTTCGCATCCTTCTCCGCAGGACCGAGCGGCTCGGTGGCCATCTTTGTCGCAGCGGCGGTGTCTTTTTGATACTCAGCGAGTGTCTCGGCGTGGAGTTTCGTGAGTGACTCGGCCTCATGTTGAGTCGGTACGCGGCTGAGGCAGAGCTTAAAGAGGTGTGTGAGGCGTTCGGGAGTGGACTTGGCCTCGGCGACGAGGCGGCGGGCCATGGCTTGATTCGTTTCGATGAAAACGGGATCATTCAGTGTCACGAAGGCCTGCAGGGGCGTGTTGGTGCGGCTGCGGCGGATCATGCAGACCTCGCGGTTGCCGGCGTCGAAGGTGGTGAAACTCGCATACGGGCTGTTGCGGCGCACCTCGGTGTAGAGGCTGCGGCGGTGTTTGTCATCGCCTTCGCTGACGGTCCAGTCATTGCTGCGGCCAAAGGCGGTGCTGAGCCCCATGTTGGGTGTGGCAGGTCGCACGGGCAGTCCATACATCTTTGCCGAAAGCAGACCGCTCACGGCGAGCGATTGATCGCGCAGCAGCTCACCGGTGGGGCGGAATCGTGGGCCACGGGCGAGCAGGCGGTTGTCGGGATCACGTTCGTTGAATTCGGGCGTGGATTTGGAGCTTTGCTGATACGCCTGACTCGTGAGCATCAGCTTGAGCATGTGCTTGATGTCCCAACCGCTGTCCATCAACTCGGCGGCGAGCCAGTCGAGCAATTCGGGATGGAAAGGCAGATCGCCCTGACTGCCGAACTCCTCGCTGCTGCGCACGATGCCGGTGCCGAAAATGCTTTCCCACAAGCGATTCA
This sequence comes from Verrucomicrobiaceae bacterium, assembly GCA_947471905.1. Taxonomy (GTDB): domain Bacteria; phylum Verrucomicrobiota; class Verrucomicrobiia; order Verrucomicrobiales; family Verrucomicrobiaceae; genus Prosthecobacter. The sequence continues at coordinate 3,697 of CANIZT010000246.1, read as the reverse complement.
CCGTGACGCGTGCCGTGAGCGGATTGTCACGGCTCACGAGCCATTTCGCCATCGTGAGACGGTTCTTGGGGGCATTCGTGGGCAGCGGATTAAAGATCGCGGGGGTGGCCTCGTTGACTTCATCACCGAGCGCTTGCCAGTTGCCGCGAAGCTGCACTTTGGTGACTCGACGCTGCTTCGGATCAAGATCATGCATGATCGGCACGGTGACCATTTTAAGCGCGGCGAGTTGTTTATTGAGTGCGGTGATGCTCTCACGCTCGGTTTTGGTTTCGGGGGCGATTTGGCGCACGAAATAGTCGCGGATCGTCGTGCTTTCTGCGGCTTTGCGGCCTGCGGCAGGTGTGCTGAGGGCGCTGAGCACGTTTGCGGGTAGTGGAGCTAACTTGGTGATGCGCGCATCATTGGAAACACTGACGCGAAAAGCTCCAAGGGTGTGCTCTGCCCACTGCGATGTTTGATTTAGCGTGAGGATGAGTCGCGAAGGCGCGGCGATCTTCTCGGAGCGCGCTGGCAGCAGCGTGAGCGCGTGATCTTTGCCCGTGTGTCCAGCCAGCGCCCAACCTTTGTCTTTCGTGGGTTTGTCGGTGATGACTTGCTTCGGATCAAACGTCTCCTGCGTGGCATCGGCGAAAGCATTGGCGAACAACAACTCACGCCGTCCGCTGACGCTGACTTCTTCATGGGGCTCGAACTTCTTCTTTACCTCCTGCTCCCACACGGGCTTCATCTGTTCGTCGAGCAGCGTGAGCTTCAAATCGTCGATGTAGCTGCCTTGGCCCTTGTCGGTGCGTTTCCAAATCACAATGCGGTCCACAGATTGTGCGCTGCCGAGGTCGAGCTGCCACCACTGATGCTCGGTACCGCCACCGCTGATGGCCACGGACTTGCCTTTATCGCTTTCGCCATTCGTGTTGCCGTCGATGGCCAGTTTGGCTTCGGGGCCGTTTGGAGTCGTGCTGATCTGAGTGGCTTTGCCTTTGAGTGCGATGTTTTGGTCGCCGCTAAAGACCTGCACCTCGGCGAGAGCAAGGGAATCGTATTTCTTGCTCACGAGTTCGATCTTCAAATGGCGTGCCTTTGCTGGCTTCGCGTCGTCAGGGACTAGCTCGGCTTTGACCTGCGAAAGGACAAAATTTCCACCCGCATGCCCTGGGCCACCGCCAGGAAGTGCTGTATCCGTCAACGCTTCAATGCGCACCGCCTCTAAATTGCCTGCGGTGATTGGAAGCTCCAAATGATAGCTGTCCGTGGCCTTCGCTGGCTTCGCGGCAATGACGCGGGAATCATCACGCACCTCCATTTTCGTTCCACTGCTGCTGCGGGCCGAGACGGGTTTCAAAGGAGTCCATGCAGCTTGCAGCGGCAGCGATTTCTCCCACGCATCGAGTCCCGCGAGCCATTTTGCGTCGGGGTTGGCGAGCTTGGCGTTCAGCGTGGCGAGTTCGGCGTTCCAGCTATCGCGCTGCTGCTTCTGCTCTGGCGTATCGAAGGAATGGAAAGGCGCTTCATCCTTTTTGTCACTGTCGGCGCTTTGATTGAGGAAGGCGTAGAACTGGAAGTACTCGTTGATGGTGATGGGATCGTATTTGTGCGTGTGGCACTGGGCGCAGGCCATTGTGGTGCCCATAAAGACGGCGAAGGTTGTGTTTACGCGGTCGATGATCGCGGCGTTGCGGAATTCTTCGTCATCGGTGCCGCCTTCATTTTGCGTCATGGTGTTGCGATGAAACGCGGTGGCGATGAGTTGATCGTCCGTCGGATTCGGCAGCAAATCACCTGCGTTTTGCTCGATGGTGAACTGGTCGAAAGGCATGTTCGAGTTCAGCGCGCGGATCACCCAATCACGATAGGCCCAGATCTCACGCGGCTGATCACTCGGATATCCGGAGGAGTCAGCGTATCGCGCGAGGTCGAGCCACTGGCGCGCCCAATGCTCGCCGTAAGCCGGTTTGTTGAGGAAGTGATCGACGATCTTGTCATGCGGCTGCTTGGACAAGCCGTTGAGTTCTTCCAGCATCGGCGGCAGGCCGGTCAAATCGAGGGCTACGCGACGGATCAGCGTCGCTGCATCGGTTTCAGGCGAATATTTGAGTCCTTCTTGGGTCAGTCGTTTCACAATGAAGGCATCCACTGGATTCGTTGCACCGGCAGGCACCGCTGGCTTCACCACTTTCTCATAGCTCCAGTGCTTGCCCCACTTCGCGCCTTGTTTGATCCATTCCTTCAAAAGAGCCACCTGCGCGGGTGAGATGGTCTTGTGCTGCTTAGGCGGCGGCATGACCTCGTCGGGATCTTTTGTGATGATGCGCTCAATGAGAGCACTTTTATCGGGATTCCCTGGCACTACAGCGATGACTCCGTCGTTGCTCTTCTTCGTGCTGGTTTCGTCATCAAGGCGCAGGCCAGCCTCGCGCTTCTTTTCATCGGGACCGTGGCAGAAGAAGCAGTTCTCGCTCAGGATGGGGCGGATCTGCTTGGAAAAATCGATGGGCTCCGCCAGAGCGGACGAAACGAGGGCAAAAATGAGGAGGGGGCGGATCACAATGAATGGAACGTTCGTTAGAGGCAGATTTTGACTATGGATGGAATTTTCATCATCTAGTCAGAAGCGAAATTTTTGAATCCAGATTACAAGGACAAACGCAGTAGTCCCAGTGAATACCCCCCAGACGCCGTCACCCTCTCAAAGTTCGAGCCTGCTCCAGCAGGTAAAGGTCTTTTTGCGGCAGTGGGTGGACTCGGATTTTCATCCCGAAGGGGTTGAGGCTGTGCTAGCGCAGGAGGACAAGGTGGACTGGAAGCGCTGCGTGCCTTTCATCGTGCTTCATCTCGGCTGTTTTGCGGTGCTTTGGGTGGGGGTTAGCTGGGTGGCGGTAGTCGCGGCAGTGCTGCTCTATGCGGTGCGCATGTTTGCGATCACGGCTTTTTACCATCGCTACCTTTCGCATCGTAGCTACCGCACTTCTCGCGTGGTACAGTTTTTGTTCGCCGTGCTGGGAAATTCGTCCTGCCAGCGTGGGCCCCTGTGGTGGGCCTCGGTGCATCGGCATCATCATCAGCATTCGGATGAGGAGGTGGATGCGCACTCGCCGGTCGTTCACGGTTTTTGGTGGTCGCACATCGGCTGGATCACCAGCACGAAGAACTTCCCGACGGATTACAGCCGTGTGCGTGATCTGCAAAAGTTCCCTGAATTGGTTTTTCTCAATCGCCACGATCAGCTCGTTCCCATTGTCTATGGAGCGCTGCTATGGCTCACGGGCTGGTTGCTGGAACGCTACGCTCCCAGCCTTGGCACTAATGGTGCGCAGATGTTTGTCTGGGGCTTCTTCATCAGCACCGTGGTGCTTCTGCATGCGACGTTCTGCATTAATTCACTGGCTCATGTGTTTGGCTCGAAACGCTTCAAAACCCCAGATGACAGTCGGAACAACTTCTTGCTCGCTCTGCTGACGCTTGGCGAAGGCTGGCACAACAACCATCATCGCTATGCCTCTGCTGCACGTCAGGGTTTCTTTTGGTGGGAGATTGACGTTTCCTATTATTTACTGAAGGTGCTTTCCTGGACCGGTCTGGTTTGGGATCTCCGCAAAGTGCCGCAGAGCGTCTATGACGAGGTGCATGCGTTGAATCAATCCTAGCCGCGCCTGTATGAACCGCCCACGTCTCGCCATTATCGGCACTGGAGTAGCCG
>CANIZT010000245.1 GCA_947471905.1 Verrucomicrobiaceae bacterium | reverse complement strand
GTCACGACCATTCCGCTACTCGGCTTCGCGCATGGCGCACGGCAGCTTCCCTTTGCGCTGCTCGGGGTGCTGCAATTTCTTGCGCCCACTGGCCAGTTTCTCGTCGGTGCCTTTATTTATCATGAAACGATCAGTGCGGCGGCGCTGGTGTCGTTTGGTTTGATCTGGACCGGCGTGCTGCTGTTCTGTGGCGATCTGTGGCACAAACGATAACTTGGCAGCCGCCGCGTTCACTTCTATCTCGATCCATGCCCCAGCCTGTTATTCTCTCCGACGTTGGCAAAGTTCTCATCGACTTCGACTTCAGCATCGCCGCCCGGCGACTGGCGGAGCGGTGCGAACATCCGGCGGAAACGGTGCTGACTCTGTTTGATGGGATCAAGGGGCCATATGAGGACGGCCGCATGGATGACGCCACCTTTGTGCGCGAGGCGATGGCGGTGACCGGCTTCCGCGGCAGCAAGACGGAGTTTGAAGCGATCTGGTGCGAGATTTTCACCCAGAACGAGCCAATGCACGCAACGCTCAGCGCTTTGAAGGGCAAGCTGCCGATGTTTTTGCTCTCGAACACGAGCGGCCTGCATCGAGACTATTTTCTGCGCAGCTTTGCCATCTTCCAGCACTTCCAGGACGGTATTTACTCGCACGAGGCACGCTGTTCCAAGCCGGGCGAGAAGATTTTTCATCACACCATTGCACAGCTCGATCTCGACCCGATTCGCACGTTCTATGTCGACGATTTGCTGCCGAACATCGAAACGGCTGCACGGCTGGGTTTTCGGACTTTTCACTACAGCTTTGCGAAGCACCTGCAGTTACAGGCCGAGCTGGATGAATGGCTGGCAATGCAGGGCATTGGTTGACGCGGGGAAATACCTGTCATAACCAGTACGGGCCGACATTCGTATCATCTCATATGGCACGAAATCAGCACAGTTTGAACCCATGAAATGCGACGTATGCGAGAATGAGGCCTCGGTATTCCTCACCCAAATCATCAACGGTCAGATGACCACGGTGAATCTGTGTGAGACCTGCTCGAAGGCTAAGGGCGTGACCGAGGAGACCGGCTTCGGTCTGGCCGAGGCGTTTCTCACGCCTTCGCAACGCGTGGACGCTGACACCATGGAGGTGGTGTGCAACGCCTGCGGCTTCACCGCTTCCCAGCTTAAGAAAATCGGTCGGATGGGTTGCCCCGAGTGCTACAGCGCCTTTAGCGAAGGTTTGGACGGTTTGCTGCGCAACATGCACAAAGGCACGCGCCACATCGGCAAGCGCCCGAACCGCAAGATTGATCCAGCACCGCAACAGGTGTCACGTGCCCGCTCTACTGTTCAACAGGCTCCTCAGCCTGCGGCACCCACTCCACCGCCGCTCGACGTGGCTAAGCTGCGTGAAGATTTGGATTTAGCGGTACGTGAAGAGCGCTATGAGGATGCAGCACGTTTAAAAGCCGAGATCGAACGTCTCCAGCCCAAAGCTTCCTCGAAATGATTGAGGCGGGGCAGATAATACGGTGGCTGGCATTTCCAGAGCCGTCCTTGCGTGGCATTCAACACGTATGTACCTTTAAACGTCCAACTCACGTTGCCCCATGATGCGCTTTGCCACATTGATCAAAAATCCCGCCGACTGGATGAAGGGTGCAGGACCGCATTCCGAGATCGTCATGACCTCGCGGGTGCGTCTGGCGCGTAATCTGCGTGGCTATCCGTTTCCCGGTTTCAGCCAGGAGCGTCAGCGCGTGGAACTGCTCGAAAAAGCACGCCCCGTGGTCGAAAATCTGCCCGAAATGCGCGACGGGTACAGCGAGGACTACACCGACCTGAGCAAGATCCGCAAACAGGTGCTGGTGGAGCGCCACCTGGTCAGCCGTGAGCATGCGGCACGTTCTTCCGGCTGCGCCGTCGTGGTGGATCGCAAGCAGAGCATCTCTATCATGATCAATGAGGAGGATCATTTCCGCATTCAGGGGATCAGGCCCGGTTTGAATCTCGGCAGCGCCTATGAGTTGGTGGATCGCGTGGACACGGAGCTGGAAGGCTCGCTGCCCTATGCGTTTGATCAAAAACTCGGCTACCTCACCGCTTGTCCGACCAATCTCGGCACCGGCATGCGTGCTTCGGTCATGCTGCATTTGCCGGCTCTCGTTTTGACCGATCAGATCAATCCGGTGATCAAGGCCGTCGGCAAGATCGGTCTCGCTGTGCGCGGTTTGTATGGCGAAGGGACCGAGGCGCTCGGCAATCTGTTCCAAATTTCGAATCAGCACACGCTGGGCGAGGCGGAGCCTGAAATCATCGCCCAGATCGAAAAAGTCATCGAAGGCGTGGTGCGTTCCGAGCAAACCGCCCGTGCGAAGCTCAAGGAAGATCATCAGACCATGCTGCGCGATCAGGTCGGGCGCGCCTTTGCCATCCTGCGCTACGCCCACATTCTGGCCTCCAAGGAGGCATTGAACCTGCTTTCCATGCTCCGCCTTGGCGCTGACCTTGATCTTGTTGGCAACTGCGACCGCAGCTTGCTCGACATGCTGCTGCTGGAGATTCAACCTGCGCATTTGCAGCTCAATGCAGCGCGTGAATTGTCACCCGAAGAGCGTGACGGCATGCGCGCTGAAATAACTCGTGCGCGGTTGCAATCCATCGACGGCCCGGGTAATTTTCCAACATCTCAATCAACCCCCGGAGGCGCCCCCTCCACCCCCAATGATGAATAATTTCACTCCACGCGCCCAGCAGGTTCTTGCTCTTGCCCGCAAAGAGGCAGACCGCTTCAATCACAACTACGTCGGCACGGAGCATCTGCTCCTTGGCTTGATCAAGCTCGGCCAGGGCGTTGCCGTCAACGTTTTGACCAAGCTCGGCCTCGATCTCGAAACCGTGCGCATGCAGGTCGAGCAGCAGGTCGGTTCCGGCCCTGAAACCAAGATGGTCGGCAACATTCCTTACACCCCGAGGGTGAAAAAGGTGCTCGCTCTCGCCTCCAAGGAAGCCAAGGCGCTCAATCACAGCTATGTTGGCACCGAGCACATCCTCCTCGGCCTGCTGCGTGAAGGCGAAGGCGTTGCCGCGCAGGTGCTGCGCAATCTCGATGTGAATCTCGACAAGGCGCGCAGCGAGATCCTCAAAGAACTCGACCCGAACTTCTCCTCCCAGAACGAAGAGGAAGAAGAGGAAGGTGAATCTGTCGCCCCGAGTGGCAACACACCAGCGAGCGACAAGAAGAAGAACGAGAAGACCCCGGCTCTCAAAGCTTTCGGTCGCGATCTCACCGAACTTGCCATCAAAGGCGAGATGGACCCCGTCATCGGTCGCTCGGAAGAAATCGCCCGCGTGATTCAGATCCTCTGCCGCCGCACCAAGAACAACCCCGTGCTCATAGGCGAAGCGGGTGTCGGCAAAACGGCCATCGTTGAAGGTCTCGCCCAGGAAATCGCAGCGGGCAATGTGCCCGAGCTGCTGCGTGACAAGCGTGTCATCACTCTCGACCTCGCGTTGATGGTCGCTGGTACGAAGTATCGCGGTCAGTTCGAGGAGCGCATCAAGGCCGTCATGGACGAAATCCGCCGAAACAAGAACGTCATTCTCTTCATCGACGAACTGCACACCATCGTCGGCGCCGGTGGTGCGGAAGGTGCAATGGACGCCAGCAATATCATTAAGCCAGCGCTCAGCCGTGGTGAACTGCAATGCGTCGGTGCGACCACGCTGAACGAGTATCGCAAATACATCGAGAAGGACTCCGCGCTCGAACGCCGCTTCCAGAGCGTGAAGATTGAGGAGCCCTCGGTCGAGGACGCCATCAAGATTCTCTTTGGCCTGCGCGGCAAATACGAACTGCACCACAAGGCGAAATACAGCGAGGACGCCCTCAAGGCCGCTGTGAATCTCAGCTCACGCTATCTCCCAGCCCGTTTCCTGCCTGACAAGGCCATCGACATCATGGACGAGGCCGGTTCCAAGGCCCGCATCGGCGCGATGACGCGTCCGGTCGAACTGAAGGTCATCGAGGCCGAGATCGAGGAGATTCGCGTCGAAAAAGAAGGCTCCATCAAGGAACAAGACTTCGAAAAAGCCGCGCACCTGCGTGATCGCGAGAAAAACGCCAAGAAACGTTTTGATGACGTGCTGGAGCGCTGGCGCTCCAATAATCAGGAACGCATCGTCGATGTCACCGAAGACGACATTATGTCCGTCGTCTCCAAATGGACTGGCGTGCCGCTTCAGCGCATGGAGCAGGCCGAAGCCGAGAAGCTCCTGAAGATGGAAGCCGAATTGAAAGGCAAGGTCATCGGTCAGGACGAGGCCGTCATTGCCATCAGCAAGGCGTTGCGTCGTTCCCGTGCGGATTTGAAGGATCCACGCCGTCCGATTGGCTCGTTCCTCTTCCTCGGCCCGACCGGCGTCGGCAAATCCTTCCTCGCGAAGAACCTCGCCGAGTTCATGTTTGGCACCGCTGAGGCGCTGATCCAGATCGACATGTCCGAATACATGGAGAAGCACACCGCCAGCCGCCTGATCGGCGCCCCTCCCGGTTATGTCGGTTATGAAGAAGGTGGCCAGCTTTCCGAAGCCGTGCGCCGTCGCCCGTATTCCGTGATCTTGTTCGACGAAGTCGAAAAAGCGCACCCGGATGTGATGCATCTGCTGCTGCAGATCCTCGAAGAAGGCCAGGTCACCGACAACTTCGGTCGCAAGATCGACTTCCGTAACACCATCGTCATCCTCACCTCGAACATCGGTGCTGAGCAGATCAAAAAGCAGAGCAGCCTCGGCTTTATCGCCATGCAGCAGGACGTTGCCGACAATGCTGGCATCAAGAGCAAGATCACCGAGTCCGCGAAGAAGTTCTTCAAGCCCGAGTTCCTCAACCGCCTCGACGACATCGTCATCTTCCGCATGCTTGAGAAGGAGCAACTCAACGTGATCGTCGATCTCGAAGTCGCCAAGGTTGTCGCCCGTCTCAAGAAGAAGAACATCCACATCACGCTCGATGACAGCGCCCGCGAGTTCCTCATGAAAGAGGGCTTCGATCCGCAGTATGGCGCGCGTCCGATGCGCCGTGCCGTGGAAAAGAACATAGAGGACCCGCTGGCCGAGCATCTTCTGCGTGGCGACATCCGCGATGGCGACATCGTCAAAGTCTCCCATGACGAAGAACTCAAGCGCCTCAAGTTCGCCGCCGACAAGCGCGAGGATGTGGTTGTTCCTTCTGAAACTCCAGCATCCTAGCACTCGTTGATTCGCGCTGGATTTTCGATCTCACATCGGAATGCTGACACCGCATGATCCGCGCTCTCGTTCTCATCCTCCTGCTCGCCAGTCTCGGCTGGTGGCTGGAGCGTGAGCATCAGGCCGGGCGGTTTCAGCGAGTGGACGAACTGTTTCTCGATTTTCTCGTCGCGAACGCACGGGATCGCTTTGGAAAAGTGGAACCGCAGGTTTCCTCTCCCGTCGTGTGGGTGAAGATGCGCAACGCCAGCAAGGCCGAATATGCCGGCTGGCCGCCGCGTCCGCTCGACTGGCAGATGGTGCTCAAAGGTTTGCAGCCCTTCGATCCAGCAGTGCTCGTAATTCCTGAGACGCTGATGTGGGGCAAACCTGCGCCCGAGTTCGTGCGTGAAGCCGCAGAGGCTTTGGTGCCGTTTCCCAGCACGATTCTTGGTGTTGAAGCCCAGCTTGCGGCCAGTCGCGAGGCTCCTGCATTCATGGGCGGTCTCGAAGACTCGCTGCCACGTTTCCAAAAAACGCAGGGTGATATCGCCGTCGTGCCTCCCCTTGGTGCTTTGATCGCTGCCCCGGATGATTTGCTGCGCCGTCAGGCCGAACTTGGCATCACCAGCACGCGAGATGCGGAGGGCATCACTCTGCTGCCCTATGCCCTGCAGGAAAGCGGCAACCTGCGGCCCACGGTGCTGACGCAGGCGCTCGCTCGCATTACCAAGACACCGTATGCCACGCATCGGCTGCTGTTGGGACCTGGTGCAGGTGCCTATCTCGCCAACGGCGCGTTTGTGCCACTCACCACGACCGGTGAGTTCGCTGTCGATGCCAAACAAACCGTTCCTGAGGTCGATGCGCTCAATTTGATGAGCGACGGACTCGCTGACGCTCTGACTGCGCAGGACAAAGCGAATCTCGGCGGCGGTAAAATCATTGTCATCGGCACAGATAGTGGCGGACTGGTCCAGGCACATGCACAGGCGCTCGTGCAGATCCTTGCCATGCCGCGTTTGAAGCTGCTGCCGTCGTATGCGCAGTGGCTCGTCTGGTCGGCGGCCGTGCTTGCTGGTTTTTGGCTCGTGTTTCGTGTTCCCAAGGAAAAAGCGCTGCTACGCGGCCTGCTGTTCATCTTTGCCGCCTTGGTCCTTTGCTTCCTCGCTTTCCAATCCAGCCTCATCTGGTGCCCGCCGACCATGCCAGCGGCCTTGATCGCTGCGTCAGCTCTGTTTGCTCGCATCGCAGGCCATCGCAAGGGCTGAGGGGCAAGTTCTCCTTGTGGAAGGGCCTCAAGCCCCTAGTATCGCCCTCCCCCTCCCCAAAAACTGCATGCGCTTTCGCAACCTGACGCGCCGACGTGAAATCGGTGCCAATTCCTACCTCCTCGAAGCCGGGGATCATCGTGTCGTCTTAGATTCCGGCATGCACCCCAAACGAGCAGGTTACGATGCCCTGCCTGATTTCGGCC
>CANIZT010000244.1 GCA_947471905.1 Verrucomicrobiaceae bacterium | reverse complement strand
GTCCCCTCCGGCACCCACAGGCTGGTAGTAGGCGGCTTTATACCACTCATCCTCCGTCGGTAGCCACACATTGGCGCTGCCGCTGTGGACGACCGTGGCGGCGGAGATGCTCATGTCATACGCACCGCTCTCCGTGGTGGCGGCTCCCTGGCCGTTGTTGATCCAGTTGGTGAAGCGCATCGCATCGGCGATGCTCACGTAGTTCACTGGCTTGTCTCCCATGTTCGCCCGCACGCTGTAGGTGAAGCTACCGCTGCTACCACTCTGGGTGATACCGCCCCGCGCATCACTGCCCATGCTGGCATTGTAGAGGTCATTTGGATTGCTGGCTGCCACGTTGTTGAGGAACTCCGCATACTGCGCGTTCGTCACCTCATACTTGCCGATCTGGTAGGCATAGGAGACCGCGCCGTAGCCCGTGGTGTCCGCCGCATTGCCGACATCCCCCACGGTGACGTATTCGATGGTGACAGCGCCGTGAACACTGGCCGCGAGGGCTAGGCTGGTGAGGAGTGCGAGTAAAGTTTTCATGCCAGCAGTAGATATGCCAGCAGTAGATATGCCAGCAGTAGATATGCCAGCAGTAGATATGCCAGCAGTAGATATGCCAGCAGTGGTCTTTTTATAGCGGACGGTAAGACCGTCAATTAGAAAGATTGGATGGGCAAGTGACAATGTAGCCATCATCGCTCCGCGTGCCGACCGAAGGGAACCGGAGCGAAGCGGAGATAGCCGAAGGCAAACAGCCAGCCGCTGGCTGCCAGTAGGGTGAAGCGTAGTGGAAGCAAATGAGCAAGGGACTCGCGCAGGGGGAAGGATGTCATCTGGCCTTTGCACGCCTTCCCTGAGTTCAAAGCCGCTGGTTTTTGACTAAAATGACAGGGCGCAGCCCGAAAAGCCTTCAAGACTCGCTGCGCCTTGCGTTTCATTCTATGGGATGAACCCATCCACATGGTCCGGCGTCTTCCCGGCAGTCCTCACTCAATTGCACCAGGATCAGTCGCTCGATCTCGCGGCTTCGGCCAAGCACTGGCAGGCACAGATCGACGTCGGAGTCTCCGGTTTGATCGTCTGCGGTTCGCTGGGCGAAAATCAATGCCTTCAGCCAGATGAAAAGCGCGCCGTGGTCAAACACGCCGTCGAAGTCGCCGCAGGCCGTGTGCCTGTGGTCAGTGGCGTGGCCGAAATGAACACGCAAGCCGCCATCCGATACATGCAGGACTGCGAAAAACTCGGGGCGTCCGGTTTCATGATCATGCCACCCATGGTTTATAAGAGCGATCCACGTGAAACACAGCACTGGTTCCGCACACTCGCCAAGGCCACGCCGCTGTCCTGGATGCTCTACAACAACCCCGTCGGCTACCACACTGATGTCACGCCGGAGATGTTCGTCGAACTCGCCGACATCCCCAACCTGCACGCCATCAAAGAAAGCAGCTCCAACACCCGCCGCATCACCGAGTTGCGCAATCAAACCGGCGACCGCTACCGCATCTTCACCGGTGTGGACGATCTCTTCCTGGAGTCCGCCATCCTCGGCATCGACGGCTGGGTTTGCGGCAGCGGCATCGCCTTCCCCAAAGAAAATCAGAAGCTCTGGGACCTCGCCAAAGCAGGCAAGTGGGACGAATGCCGCGCGCTCTACCGCTGGAGCCAACCGCTCATGAAGCTCGATACGCACCTCCACTTCGTGCAATACATCAAGCTCCTCTGCCAAGAGACCGGCCTCGGCCAAGAGTGGGTCCGCGAGCCTCGTCTGCCCCTCGCCGGAGCCGAGCGTGAGCAGGTGCTCAAGATCATCCGCGATGCGCTGGCGAAGCGGCCAGCGTAAGCAGAGGGCATTCCTTCCGATTGAATCTATGTGTTGATAATTCAGCATATAAATCTTGCCTTTTACTCAATATGTTGATATTTCAACACATCTATGTGGGACAACGAAACCTCCAAAAATGTCAGCCGACGCGAACGTCAGGTGCTGGAAATCGTCATGCGTCGCGGCACGGCCACGGCGCGGGAAATCGAAGAAGACATGTCGGATGCGCCGACGTACTCGGCCGTGCGGTCGATCCTAAGGCTGCTGATCGAAAAGGAGCTGCTGCTGAAGACGCTGAACGGACGCACGGATGAGTACACGCTGCCGATGCCCGCCGAAAAGGCCCGCGTGAAGGCGCTGCACCAGATGGTGCGGGATTTCTTCTCCAACTCCGTCGGCGCGGCGGCCATGGCACTGCTCGGAGATCGCAAATCGAAGCTTTCCAAGGAGGACGCCGACCAGCTCATGAAACTCATCCAGGAGGCCCGCGAAAAATGAACTCTATCTTCACCTTTCTGAACTCTTGGCTGCTTGGTGGCCTGACATATCCCGCGCTGACCTTTGTGATCACGGCGGCGATTAAGAGCACGGGCATCGTGCTTCTCACCTGGGCAGTGACCTCATTTCTCCGGCGGAAACCGGCGCTGATGCGCCTGTGGCTCTGGCGTGCGTGCGGCGTGGCCTTGCTAAGCGTGCTGCTGTGGGCGCTGGCGCCGCGTTTTGTGGAGCAATGGCGCATGAATGTGGTGCTGCCGCCGTCGGCGACGATGATGCAGAAGGTCCAGCAGGCGCAGCAGTTCGATCTTTTGAACAAGGATATGCCCTCAGCGCCACCTGTGACGGCTACGGTGGCACCGCTGCTGGCTTACACGGCCCGCTCCGAGGCCACAGTGCCGCTGACGAAGATGCGTGTGCCTTGGATGGAGCGCGTCGAGGGCGTGGTCTTTCACGCGTGGTGGAGCGTGGCGCTGCTGCTGCTTTCGTGGCGGGCGTTTCGCGCGGTTTGCGGTCATTTTTGGCTGCGGAGGCAATGCATGGGCGTGCTAAGCGGCACGGAGCACCGACTGGTGCGCGGGCTCTCATCCCCAGTGGTCACCGGATGTCGAAAAGCATGCATCTGGCTGCCGCACGAGGCGGTGCAATGGTCGGCGGCCAAACTGCATGCGGTGTGTCTTCATGAACTGGCGCATCATGCGCGGCACGATGGCGCGTGGCAGTGGCTGGGCTGGCTGACGGCAGCGGTGTGGTGGTGGAATCCCTTCGCGTGGCTGGCACTGCGTCGATTGACAGCGGAGGCGGAGCTGAGCGCGGATGAGAGCGCACTTTCGCAGAACATCGCGGCCACCGATTATGCGCAGGTGCTCGTGGAGATCGCCGCCGGAGGAGATTTGGCCACACCGGCAGCCGGTGTGGCGATGCTGGGCCACAGCGGCATCGAAACGCGAGTGAAGGCACTTTTGAGCGGCGCGGGCCAGAACGGCATTTTTGGCCGTAAAGCCAAGCTGGCGCTCGTTTTGACGGCCTTTGCCGCCGTGATGGCTGCAGGGGTGGAGGTGAGGCACGCTGCCCAGTTGCAAAAACTGTCTGAACCACTCTCCGAGGCCGAAAAGGCGCTCGTAAAGGATGCTTTGGCAGTGCTGGAACCGCAGGTTGAAAAGCTTCAGCGCGTGCATCTGAAGATGACAGAGACTTGGAGCATGGAAGGCGTGATCAGCCCGCGCCCGAGCGAGATCGAAGCGTGGGTAAATGAGCCTGCACGACAAGCCCGCATCGAATACCGGCCAAGGGTGGCGCGGTGGACCAACGGGGCGGCACCGTGGACCATCCGTGATGCTACCGAGGCCGTGAACGGAACTCATAGCTGGAGCTACGAGCGAGGAGATCATGAAGCACGAATAAGCCCGGCATCAAATGATAGCCTGTTCCCTGTGTGTCTTTACCGGCCACGGGCGCGGGAGCTTATCGGAGGTTTGAAAGCGGTTCTAAAGGAAGGCTACGGCTTCCCTGCGCAGCATGTTCTGCGGCGGGAGAAGGATCGCATCGTGATCGAGTTGCAGTGGGCTGGAGCAAGTAGGCTGGATCGGTGGGAGGTCGATCTGAAACATCGTGGCTTGGCGCTCTATCGATCTGCCTACCCCAAGAGCCCGCAGCCATTTTCGGTGCAATGGTTAGTGGAGAAGTGGGCGCAGTTTCCTGACGGCACGAGTTATCCAGCGCGAATGGAATGGAAGTATCATCATAGTGGCGGGCCGGGCTCACATACTTTTGAGGTCCAGTCTTTGGAGGTGATTGACGGCGTTTCGTCAGCGATGCTGGCTCCGCCGAAGAAGAAGGCGTCTCCGTTTGTCGCGACAGACGGGAGACCTCAGCAGGGGCAATGGCTGGAGACGCGATTCGTTCACTCGGAGACGGGCAAACCGGTGCCGGAGGTGAAGGTTCACTTCGAGATCAACGAAGGGAAGCGAACCGAGTTGATCAGCGATGCGCAGGGCGTGCTACGCATCCCGCTGCCAAAGGAGGAGATCAAATTCCTGCGCTACTGGGGCATGAAGGCTGGATTCGTGATGCAGGAGGTGAGGTGGCGGCGTCAGGGTGATCCGCTGAAGCTGCCAGAGGCGTATGAAACGAAGCTGTTTCCAGCCGGCAAGCCCATTGGTGGCACCATCGTCGATGCAGCAGGCCAACCCGTGGAAGGAGCGCCAGTCAGCGCACTCCACACAGGTCGAGTATTTGACTACGATGATGGCGTCTTCAGCGATGTGCATACCAGCGGGAAATGGAAGGCGCGAACCGACGCGAATGGCAATTGGTCCATGACCGGCTTTGCGGAAGACTTGAGCGGACTGATCATCTGGGTCGAGCACCCGCGCTACAAACGGATCGCGACAGAATATGAAACCGCCTCTGGGCAGCGGCTGGAGTCGCTAAGGGATGGCACGAGTCGTTTGGTTTTGAAGTCGGAAGGTCTCGAAGTGAGTGGTGTGATCTCGGGTACGAATGGCAAACCGGTGCTGAACTGCTCGGTCACGCTCACGGAGGACCGCTGGGGCCGGTTTGATGAGCCGAACGCAAAATCGGACGCTGAAGGCCGCTTTGCCGTGTCGGTGCATGAAAAAGGCAAAGAGTGGTTCACCTTCGAGGCGGCCGGTTTTGCTCCGCAAATGGTGGAACTCGACGTGAATGACGAATCGGCCAAAAGGCTCGTCGTGGTGAAACTGCGGCCCGGCGCGGTTTTCAAAGCCTTAGTGCTTGATGAGGCCGGAAAGCCACTTCCCGGCGTGCGGATGATCGCGGACCGCTGGCAGGAGAAGCGGACGCTGTGGTTTGAGGGCGTGACGGATGCCGAAGGCCGCCTGGAGTGGCTGGGTGCGCCTCCGGATGCGGTGAAGTGGACCCTGCTGGGTAAAGATCGCATCGTTCGTGATCTGCCGATCTCGGCCGACGGCACGGAGCAGGTGGTGGTGCTGCGCCCGGCGCTGCGTTTCACCGGCACGGTGGTGGATGCGCAGACGGGACTGCCGCTGAAGACCTTCCAAGTGACGCCGGGGGACTCACGCCGCTCTGCGGAGGACATTTACTGGCAGGAAAAGGACAAGCAAACCTTCCGCGACGGCGAATTCACCTTCGAGAGCGAGTGGATGCGCTTTGAGCACAAGCTGCGCATCACTGCGGAGGGCTACGAGCCATTTGAGACAGCGCTCTTCACACCGAAGCAGCAGACCGAGACCCTGACTATCCGACTTAAGCCCCAGCGCTGAGGCATTTGTAAGTCTGGGGTTAGAAAAGCCCTCTGCCTTGCCCATTGCATCCCACGCAGGTTTCCGATAAACAAAGCGCATGGTCCGCCCACGCAAAAAATACACCGTTCACGATCTCCGTAAGCTCAAAGGCAAACGCTGCCTCACGCACATCCATGTGAAGTCGCCGCAGGAGGCCATGGCGGCCGAGGCGGCGGGGATCGACCTCATGAGCTGCAGTTTTGACTCGCCGGAGGCGCAGGCGCGTCTGCCGCTGCTCGTCGCCGCTGCCCCCACGGCCTTCCTTTCCGGCTCCACGCCGCATGGCATGGCCACACAGGAGGAGGCCATCCGCACGGGCTTCCGCGCTCTCGAAATGGGGGCCAGCAGCGTCTATTGCTCCGGCAGTCCGTTTTTGATCGAGGCCATGGCGCGCGAGGGCATCCCCGTCGTCGGCCACATCGGCATGGTGCCGCGTCATGTCACCTGGACCGGCTACCGGAGCCTTGGAAAGACGGTGGATGAAGCGAAGGCCATCTACCAAAAGATGAAGGACCTCGAAAATGCCGGCGCGTATGCTGCGGAGATCGAAATCGTGCCTCACAACCTCGCCTCATGGCTCTCCAAGCAAACGAGCATGCTGCTCATGTCCCTCGGCTCCGGAACGGGCTGCGACACGCAGTTCCTATTCTCCTGCGACATCCTCGGCGACTACGACGAGCGCATCCCACGCCACGCCAAGTCCTACCGCAACTTCGCCGAAGAAAACCGCCGCTTGCAAAACGAGCGCATCGCCGCCTTCAGCGAATACGTCGCCGACGTAAACGAAGGCCGCTTCCCCGAGCGCTGCCACCTCACCGAGATGGATGCCGCGCTGCTCGACGAGGTGGCACGCTCCATTCCATGAGATGATTCGTGGCGATTTGAGCGAAATCACGACTCCGCTGCCGGAATCAGCCAAGAAGCGTCTCTTGAGCGGGCCACCGTGCGTCCATGAAGCGCATTCCCATCATCGACTCCCACACCGGCGGCGAGCCCACACGCGTGGTCTTAAGCGGTGTGACCGCCGATGAACTCGAAACCTACCGCCGCGCCATCATCTGCGAACCACGTGGGCATGAGGTGATCGTTGGTGCATTGCTCGTAGAGCCGAAAGACGCTT
>CANIZT010000243.1 GCA_947471905.1 Verrucomicrobiaceae bacterium | reverse complement strand
GAGCGACCACGGCATCTTCCGCCGCCATGGTGTGCCGTACTACTTCCTATCGTGTGGCACTTGGGAGCACTATCACATGCCCACCGACACACCTGATCGCCTCAATTACGCCAAGATGACTGCCATCACACACTACGTTGTAGCGCTCCTCTCCGGTCAGGATCTCGCACTACTCGCAAACCGCACCGGTGCGGCACGGATCCATGACACCCTGGCTTTGGAGTGCCGGTTCCTTCGTGACGCACTCGGCGGCCTGCACCAGCCCATGCTCGATCTAGCCAAACTGAATTGCTTGACCAACCGTAAGGACATCGACCGGTTCACCCGAATGCTGCTGTCCATGGGACTCGGCTGAAGTCTGTTCTCAATTCACACCTGCTTCGACCACGCCACAGCGGAAGTTCGTTTTTGCGTCGCCCGTACTCGCACTTGAATCGAAGAGCCGCCGCATCGTGTGGATTCCGCACATTGCGCGGCTTTTCAATCTGCGACATCATCGACTCCACCATGCCCCGCTGGATCTACAATCGCCCACCTGAGAAATGCCAGCACACGGAGGTTCTTTTCGCGCAGGCCTTGAACGAGCTGTTGCCTGACACCTGGATCGTGCGCTGGGGCTACTGGTATGAGGACGAGAAGGGGACCCTGCGTGAGGGAGATTTCCTGGTGCTCGGTCCACACGGCGGGCTCGCCGTTCTGGAGGTGAAGTCCAGCCTCAGCTATCAAGCCGCGAATGGCCGCTGGAATACTGCGGACGGTGACAATCCGCTGACTCAACTCATGACGCAGCACGCCGGGGTGCTCCGGCGGATTCAGAGCACGGGCAGCGGAAGACAAATCCCCTTTGTGGCCAAATCTCTCGTCCTCCCATTGTTGCAGATCGCTTCGAATATTACTGAGTTTCGCGGCATTCCGCGTGAGTTCATTCTCGCTGCCAACGATGTGAAGGATTTCCCCGTCGCGTGGCGGAGTTTGTTCACCCAGCAGCGTCCCGTGCAGCCCGAGCAGACAGCCACCTTCCTCGATGCCTATGGCGAAGGATTGGAGCCGAAGGCGGTCAAAGCCTTCATCACGGAAACCGACAAGCTGATTCTGCGGCAGGCCACCGCCAGCTACCGGCTGCTCGACATGCTATCGGGCAATCTCCAGCTCGTGATCGAGGGTGGCGTTGGCACCGGCAAGTCCTGGTATGCCATCGAGCAGGCACGTCGCCTGGCTGAAAACGCCGGGGGCGACTCCGGCCGCGATGTCCTCATGGTCGCCTACAATCTCGCTCTGTGTGAGCGGCTTCGCACCAGCGCCGGAAAGCTGGGCCTGCAGCGCGGCAGCATCACCGTGCACAGTTCGGAAAGCATCGCCGCCTCCATCCTTGAGGCCTCGGGCATTCCACACGAAGTGCCGCCGGACAGGGAGGGAGTGGAACGCTATTTCAATGAGACGCTTCCACTGCTTGCCATCGAAGCCCTGACCACCGAACCCGCCAAACTGGGCCATATGCTCGGCAAGTTTGATGCGTTGGTCGTGGACGAGGCGCAGGATCATGACACTTCATTGCCGGGTGATTCGTCGCAACCCGATCACGTCGGCTGGTGGTCCATCTATGTCGCGCTGTTGAGTCAGGGCTGGCAATCTCCCATGGCCATCTTTGGCGATGCCGCGCAGCGTCCGCCGTTTCGTGCTACGGATCGCTTCGCGCTGAACACCGTGCGCCAGCGTCTCAGCCAGCATGCGCACCTGCGCCTGAACTGTGCCCTGCGTTACACCCGGCCCATCTACCGTTTCCTCAAGCAACTCGACGGCGAAGGCTCCCACGATCTCGTCACCGGCCTGCACAGCGATGGTCAACTGCCCGATGGCCCCGAGGTCGAAATCCATCAGGCAACGACATCTCAGACACCCGCGCTTGTTGAGCAGATCCTCGACCGCTGGCAATCCTCCGGTCTCTGCGCTCCCTCCAAGGTGCTCATCCTCTACGACCGCAGCCAGATCGGCAACACCCCGCTCGCTGGCCTAGAGAACCTGCTCAATCATCCCTTGCGGCCCTATCTCGAAACCCTGGACCAGCCATCCGGCAACGCCATCGGCCACACCTCCATCCACAAGGCCAAAGGCCTCGATGCCCTAGCCGTGATCCTCGTCGGCCTGCCACCCTTCGACCAACTCACCCGCCCCTACGAACGCTTCACCTACTTCATGGGTGCCAGCCGTGCGCGGCAGTTGCTGGCATGCGTGCATTCAGCCTAGCGGCGGATTCTCACACCCGCTTCGACCATGCCGCAGCGGCACGCACATGCGGCAGTTCAGCTTTCACGTCAGCGGTGATGCGGGCGTGGAGTTTGCGGTAATCGTTCAGCACGCGCAAGGCGTCTTCACCCATCTCCTGTCCGGCAAAGAGTTCCGGGGCAGTGTCGGCGAAGTTGAGGCCCAACTGCACGCCCTTGCCATGCACCTCGGCACCGAGTTCGTAGTTGGTGAGAAGCAGGCGACGCTTGGGACTGGTGGTGGCTCCGCAGGAATCGAGAAACCAGGTGGGTGATCCGGTGGAGTCGGCATGGAGCAGGACCAAGAGTTTCTTCTCGATGTGCCAGAGATCCCGCAGCATTTCTTCAGTGATCGAGAGGGTGCGCAGATGCACCACCGTCTGGAGAAAGGCGAGATAGGCAGCCGAATAGCTCTCACCTTCGAAGGTCGGAAGCTCAAACCTTGATTGCAGGCCCGAGAGATACACCGATGATCGGTTCAGATTTTTGGCGAGATCGGCGAAGGTGTGCATGGAGGTAAAATTGCATCAAGTCGCAGACGCTATTCCCTCCACGCTTCAGCACTCAGCGGCAGCTCGTTCAATTCGGCCCGGGCTTCGCGCCATGAGGGATAATGCATTTCGAGGATTTCGATAAACCGTGAGCTGTGAGTCGGTTCGAGGAGATGCACCAACTCGTGAACGATGACGTATTCGAGCAGGTCTTTCGGCTTCTTCACCAGTTCGGTGTTCAGGCGGATGTGCCCGGCGCGGTGGTTGCAGCTTCCCCACTTGGTTTTCATTTTTTGAAGGAAGTAACTCGAAACATGCACCTTCAGCTTGGGCTGCCATTTTTTGATGATGGCTGGCACCGCCTCATGAAGCAGTGACTTGTGCCACTCGTGAATGACCTCGGCTCGTTTCTTGGAATCAGATCCGGGGCGCACGGTTAGCGTGATGCGCTTGTGATCGAGTGTGACGCATGGCTTTGCCTCCGCGTGCTTGATCGTCATCAAATGACGGCGGCCCCAGATTTGGTGACTTTCACGCTCAATGAACTTTCGTGGTGTCTCCCGCGCCTGTCCGCGCAGTTTCTGCTGCTGCTGGCGAATCCAGCCAAGACGCGAGATGGCATACGCACGGGCCACGTCCAGACGGGTGGAGGTGGGCGCGGTCAAGGTCACACGACCATCTGGCGGATGAACCGAAAGGTGAACGTTCTTGATGGCCTTGCGGGTCACCAGAATGGCAATCTCTCCGAGATGGATCGTCTCGCGCATCAGTAGCCGGGCTGATTTTTCACAAGGTCAAAGAGGGCGAGCGTGGCCGTCTTGTCCTTTTGGAGCAGCTTATGCAGAAAGTTCTGCACGATTCGCTCCTTCATCTCGTCACCCTTCCAGCCCGCTGGTGCTTTCGCGCGCATTTCCACGTCGATCTTCAAGGCCAGGTTGGCACGCGCCTCGATCTCGATGGGACCTTCCTCTTTGGTTGAGAAGGACCCGCCCGAAAGGATCTCCTCCAGATTGTTGAAGATCACCGTAGCCTCCGAGTTGCCGTGCAGGACGGCGGGGACGCCATCGGCCGGCCCATTTTTCGCCAGTTGCTTTACGAGGGCCTCTGCTTGTTCGAGGAACTTTTCATAGTCCTTCGTCTCCTGCCGCTTCTGCGTGATCAGATCGTCCAGCAGCTTCGACATCATCGCGTAGAATCGTGGATCGGTGAGTTGATCGCGGATGATGGTCTTGCGGACGTTGTTGATGATGCCTTCGGCAATGGAGTTCCGAGAGATCTTCTTCGCGTTCAGTTTCTTCGCAATTGCATCGTGAATTCCGGTCTGGATGATCAACTCTACCAGCGAGTAATTCTCCACGGTTCCCAGCGGATCGGCAGCGTCCGCCTGAATGTAGGTGTTGATGAGGTGGCGCATGTCCGCCTCGTAGGGCTTGATGTCCAACTCCTCGCCCGAGTGCTTCTTGATCGAAGAACGCGTGTCGCTGTAAAATTCGACATCCTTGGTCAGAGCGTCGATTTGAGCTTCAGAATATCCCGCTTCCGCCAAGTCATTTGAGAGGTCTGCATAGGCGCGGATAAAGACTGCCACGGCTTTATAAAAGGAAATTCGCAGCGCTTCCGTCTCCGTCAGGGCGTTGGGATTACTGGCGTCACCGCAGAAGTAATGAATGAACTGCTCCAACTCACGAGGTGCGAGCACCGGAGCACAGAGATAGCTGAGCGCTTCCCGTGCAGTATCGAGCACCTTTTTCCCTTCGACCAGCCAGTTCTTGAGTTCAATATTGTTGCCACCGCCGCCGCCTTCATCAATGTCCAACTCATCTGAGCTATAGACCGCGATGGCTTGCTGCACGTCGCCAAACAGCTCCTTGAAGTCCACGATATGCCCATAGTCCTTGTCCACGCCGTCGAGGCGGTTGGTTCGGCAGATGGCCTGGAAGAGATTGTGATCCCGCAGCTCGTTATCGAGGTAAATGTAGGTGCAGCTTGGAGCGTCGAAGCCGGTCAGCAGCTTGCTCACCACGATCAGGAGTTTGAGGTTCGCGGGTTCCTTGATGAACCGCTCTTTCACCATGTCCTCGTAAGCCTTCGTGGTCTGGCCGTTCTTCAGGACGTGCTTGGTGTAGGTATCAAACTTGTAGCGTTCGTCGCTCTTTGGCGGCTCCAGCACGATGGCACTCGGTTGCGGCTCATAGGACGTGATGATGCCGCAATATTCGCCGAGGGGTGTGTTCTGAAACAGGCGGAAGTAGTGGCAGGCATCGTAGATGCTCGCCGCCACGAGGATGGCGGTGCCACGGTCGTTGTTCAGGCGCGGCTTCGTGTCGAAGTCGTGGATGATGCTGAAGATGATCTTCTGCTTCCGCTCGCTGGAACTCATCAGCTCTTCCATCGTCGCCCAGCGTTTGCGCAGGACGGCTTTTTGGAAGTTGTTCAGCGTCTTGGTCTTCTGCGCGAAATAATCCTCGATGGCCTTGGGGGAGGTCAGGCGTTGGGGCACGTCGCGGGCTTCGTATTTCAAATCCAGCACCACCTTGTCTGCCACGGCCTCATGGAACTTGTAGGTGTGGATATAGGTGCCGAAGACATCCCGCGTCATCTGCTTGTCCTTACGCAGCAGCGGCGTGCCGGTGAAGCCGATGAAGATCGCGTTCTCCAGCCAGCGCTTCATCTGCTTGTTCATCTCCCCGCCTTGGGTGCGGTGGCATTCGTCCACGAAGACATAGAAGCGCCCGTGGATCGGAGGTGGTGGCCCCTTCAAGTCGCTCGGGTCGAACTTATGCACCAGTGCGCACAAAAGCCGAGGCATGGTCGCTCCCAGCTTGGTGACCAGTTCCGCACGCTTGGTGATGCGTGGCGAGGGATCATTCGTGCCGATCACCCCGGCATTCCGCATCACGCCTTCGATCTGCTTGTCCAGCTCGTCGCGGTCGGTGACAATGAGGACACGCGCCTCGGGGTCGTGCTCCAGCAGCCACTTGGCCAGCAGCACCATGAGGATGCTCTTGCCGCTGCCCTGCGTGTGCCAGATGACGCCGCCCTCTTGTTTGGCGATTCGCTGCTGCGCCGCCTTTACCCCGGTGAACTGATGCGGACGCGGCACCTTCTTGATGCCGCCGTCAAAGATGATGAAGTTACGTATCAGATCCAGCAGACGGGTCTTCTCGCACATCTCGGCCAGCGGTCGATCCAGCAAAGAACCCGCCACCAGGGGGCTGGTGTCCGCCGATTTCCATTCCACAAAAAACTCCGCCTTGGTCGTTGCCGTGCCGTAGCGCAGGCCTTGTGAGTCATTGCCCGCGAAGATCAGTTGCGCCGTGGTGAAGAACCGCTGGTTAAAAATCTCCTCCTGGTTGGTGATGAGTTGTCGCACGCCGTCGGCCACCTCCACCGAGCCACGTTTCAGCTCGATCACCCCAAAGGCGATGCCGTTGATATAGAGCACGATGTCCGGCCGCCTCTCGTAGTCGCCTTTCAATGTGACCTCCTCCGCTAGGGCGAAGTCATTCTTCTCCGGGTGCTCCCAGTCGATGAGGTGGACGTTCTCATTCGGCTGCCCTGCGGCGATCTGCACCTGCACCGGATAGCGCAGCAGTTGATAGGTGCGCAGGTTGGCCTGGTAGAGCGTCACGCCCGTGACATCCGCCGCCGCGAGCAGCTTTTGCACGGCAGCAGAGATGTGCGCGTCGGAATAGCCACGCTTGGCCAGGTTCTCCCTCAGCAGTTCCACCTCAATGCAGCGATTGCCTTCCCGTTTGTTCCACTCGCCAAGGTAGCGGTAGCCAAGACAGTCAGAGCGCTTCTTGTCTGTGAACAATGCAATGACGCGGTTCTGCGTCTTGCGTTCAGAGCGGGGGATTTCAGGCATGGTTGTTAGTCCTTCGGGGTTTCTGCACAGTAGCAATCCAAACAATCGATCATCTCCTGCTGATGGGCGAATGCCTTGGTGTCATTCCAATGCTCGTTCTCGTAAATCAGGTCCATTTTCAGCGAGTCGAGGCGGCTCTTGTTGCTGTT
>CANIZT010000242.1 GCA_947471905.1 Verrucomicrobiaceae bacterium | reverse complement strand
CCTGATCCGCCCATGACCTCCAACGACCTCTTTGCCTGGATCGCGCTGGCTGGCCTGATGGCCGCCATCCTGATCTTTGGCTGAAACATCCGCAACTTGCGGACCCATGAACCACCACCCAAACCTGATACCACCATGCCCACACGCACCTTGAACCGAAACGCTGAAGCCCCTGAAATCGAACTGCCACCCGATGCCGCCACTGCCGACGATCACCGCAACCCGCGCCGCAGGAGGCGCAATGAAGAGGAACCCGCTCCTGACGTGGGGCTGCTTCTACAGCCAGAGCCGCGTCATGAACTCGACAAGCTGATCCTGCATGCGGAAGTGAAGACGGACATCCTGGCAGGCCTGCGGGCGCTGGAGATCCGCGCTGATCTGGATCGCATTTGGAACCTGAGCGCCATCCAACCGCAGGAAGGAAAGTGCATTTTGAACTTTTACGGCCCGCCGGGCACGGGCAAGACGCGCGCCGCTCTCGGCATTGCATTGAAGCTGGGCAAGCCGCTCTATCAGGTGGACTATTCGGCGGTGATTTCCAAATACTTGGGCGACACGGCCAAGCACATCAAAGCCGCCTTTGCTGCTGCCCGTGAACAAGACGCGGTGTTGTTCTTCGATGAAGCCGACAGCCTGCTTTCCAAGCGCGTATCAACTGGCGAATCCTGCTCCACCAGCATCAACCAGAACCGCAATTGTCTGATGCAGGAGTTGGATCGGTTCGATGGCGTGGTGATCGTGACCACCAATCTATTTGAGAACTACGATCCCGCGTTGCTGCGCCGCATCCAGCGCCACATCAAATTTCGCAATCCCGACGCCTCCATGCGCCGGGAGTTGTTCGCCCTTCATCTCCCCAACCCTGACCGGGTGAAGGCTGATTACGCGGTTATCGCGGAGCTATCGCGTGGCCTCAGCGGCGGGGACATCCTGAACATCTGCGTGAACGCGATTCATGCAGGGAGCGTGGATGCGAATCCGGCGAAGTGGGAGATCACGCAGGCGATACTGGAGCGGGAGATTGCGAAGGTGAAGAAGGCCAAGGCGGAGCACTCGGGGGAGAAGGGGAAGGTAAGGCGGAGGATTGGGTTTCAGCCGAGTTGAGAATACCCTCCCATGCCAGCGGGGGCGGAAGTCGAACTACTGCCGTCTCGACCCGATTAGGCTCCGTTTTCATTTTGGTTTTATCGTTCTAGAAGACCCATTTAACCCCTCTGGATGGATTTCCATTTCTTCCAGACCATTATTCCCGTTCTTGAAATACGATCCTACATGGGCTTTGTGATAGATGGCACGCTCTCTTTCCGTGAGGGAGTTTAGTCGATCTCGCATCAGGGCTGCTTCTCGGGAAGTAAATGCAAATACAAATGCATTCCTGTCTGCCGAAACATCGCTCTTAATCGTGGAGGCAAGTAAGATCATGTCTGATTCGTTTGCGTGCCGAGGATCGATAAAAATCGCTTTTCCGTGTCCGCCATTTGCGATCTCCCAAGTCTTAACAATCGAATAATCGATTCTTTTTTTCGGTAACAATTGCTGAGGAACTGCTGCTGGTTGCTTGGGTGATACCGAGGGGGCCGGTGGCGTTGTCGCTACTGTGGATGTCTTCGATCCAGATGAAGGCATACTCTTGATAATAACGAAGATTAATCCGCACAGTAATAGTAATGCGCTGCCGCAGCCCATGCCTTTTTTTCTTTTGGCTCCGCACTGCGGACAGGCGTCGGCCTTGGTGCTTATTTTTGCGTCGCATTCCTTACATCTTACGAGTGCCATATGTTTTTATTTTTTCCCGGATGACCAAACTCGGCGGCCCATTAAGCAAGCCTTGCGCGCAAAGGAAACATCAAAACAAAAAAGAACGTGAAACATGATATTGGCCCCCACTTAGGAGGCTGAAGAAGGAAACATCCGTTCCACCAGCTCATGAATGCCGCCTAATGGCGTGAATGCTTTCCTGGCGAGCATGACCGAGCTGATCGACTGCCCCTTAATGCCAAGCCGGTTGGCCCGTGTGTGTTTAGCTGGCCTGCATTCCGGTAGTGTAAGCGGGGCTGGCGGGCGTCCGCCAAGCCAGTGATAGCGAACATCCCCGAGGTCGCGCTTACAGGTCATCAGGACAATGCAGCCAGATGGTTTGCGGCATAGCGATGTGTTCACCTTCACTGCCGAGTCTTTGGAAACAGTGCTCTTTAACTGGATGTGCCGGACGATGCCTCTCCATTCAATCACAACGTCGTAGCCGTTGTCATCCACCTGCGAGTGGGTGATCTCAGGAAGGTCCGGATGGTGGCTGCTCGACCAGATGTGACGAAGAATTTCACTGATAAAGTGATGTTCCAGAATCATTTCTCGATACGTCGAGGCGTGGGTGTGGCGGTCAGTCAATAGAGCTTCTGGAGCCTCCAGCGAAGGCTCGTGCGAGGTATTTTGCTGTGGGAAATAGCTACTCATTTAGCGGGAACGCTAGTCGCAGCCCCAACAACCGGTCAACAGAATTCACACCCCGTTGGGCGTGTCCAAATGGGTTATTTCTACAAAGGCCGCTTGTGCATTTCTCTGGCTGCGGCTGTCCTGCTTGCGGACTTGAATCGGCCAGGAAAGCCAGGTCGAAAGCGTCCTCGACGACCCCGTGCATTTCTTCCGCAAGGACCTCGATTATTTCCGTTTCACCGTTTTAACCCTGCAACAACTCCCATGAAACAAGGATCCTTTACTGCTCACATGCCTTGCTTTGTCCTTAGCTATACCGACGCCGCCGGCTTTACGAGCTCAAGGCCCGACGATGCTCTCGCCGACTGGCTCAACGCCGAGCTCGATCGCGCCCCAGGGCAAACTTTCATGCCGCCCGCGCTCCTCGCTCAAAAGGTCCTCGCGCAGATTCTGCCCGAGGCCCGCGTCGAGAATCTCGTCGTCGTGCCCCTTCCCGAGCTCGACGGGGACCCCGAGCAAGTTCTCCCATAATGTCCCGCCGACCTCGTGAGAGCGTCGAGTTTCGTTTAACACGCGCCCCAGCCTCGGCGTACCACACCTCCGCCAGAAGAACGTCATCAATCATTTCCAGCCGCTTTGACGCGTCCAATGCCGTCACTCGCGCAATAGCCTCCAAAGCTGCTTCTCGCTTTCCTAGCTTTGCCCTGGTGCGTGCCAGAGATAGCCAGACCGAAACGCTTTCCGGCATGATACCCGCGAGGCTGTCACCAAGGTCAAGGCTGCGCAGCCTACCGGCTAAAAATCATCGCTCCAGCAAGCACAAGCATGCCGCCGGTGATCAGTCCTGATGAAATCAGATTGAACATGGCTGATGCATGGATGTTGTGGGTATATGTTGCAAGAATATATTGCAAGATTGCAACATACGCTGCATCGTGCGATATGCCAAAACCTGCAACTATCCGCATTCCTGCCTCGGCAGTTCATGAATTGGAAAGAATTGAAAACAGCGGACATCATTTCCGCATGGATGACCTTGTGCGCATGGTGAATGACGTGGTGCCGCGCTTTGTGCCAGCAGCACATGAAGGCGGCGACCAGCGGGTCAGCGGTGCCTTTACCGTCAGAACCTTGCGGCATTATCAAACGCTCGGCTGCCTGTCTGCGCCGGAGAAAAAGGGCCGTGAAGCTCGCTATCACTTCCGACATTACTTGCAGGCCTTGGTGATTCGCAAACTGCTGCACGAAGGCCATTCCGCCGAGCGCATTCACCCGCTGCTGCATCAGCGCGGCACGGATGATCTAAAACAACTGTTGTTCTCCGGCATCGAGGTGCTCACCCAACCAAAGACTGCCACCAAGGCGCGACCGGCCCCGCCTGAACCGTGGCACCGTATGGTTATTACCCCAGGCGTGGAGCTGCATCTGCGCGCTTTGCCAGCCAAGGTCACCCAAAAATTCCGTCAGCATCTGCTCGACCAAATCGAAACCAGGCTGCGACAGCTTTGACGCCACGACCGCCACATCACCCACTATGAAGATCTCCGCCCTCGTCAAACAGCTCAGCAAAGATGTGCGGGCCATCGCACTGCCAGAAGGACGCAAGGTTGGCTCGGCAGGACATGATAAAATCCGCGCTTATCTCGGCGCACGACTGGCGGCAGCCGACTGCATTCCCTTTCACGGCGAATCATTTGATCTTCCCTATGTTGTCAGTACCCTCCGCGACTCACGCTTTTCGAATGTCGTTGGCGTCGTTCCAGGCTCCAATCGTTCCCTGCCCGCTCTCCTTATCGGCGCACATTACGACAGCGTGATCAACTCCTACTGCGCCGATGACAATGCTGCCGCCGTGGCGATTGCCTTGGCGATGGCACAGTGGGCGGCAGGCCGCTTGGAGCGTGATCTGGTGATCGCGCTTTTTGATGCGGAGGAGCCGCCTTATTTCTCGACTTCGGCCATGGGCAGCAATCGCTTTTATGCGGATCAACTCGGTGGCAGGCAAATTCATGCGGCGCTGGTGATGGATCTGGTCGGTCACGATGTTAGCATTACTGACAGTATGCTGGAGCAAATGGTGGGTAACGAAAATTTGGAGCCACACGCCGACCATCTACCGCTGCCTGAGCTGCTTCCGCTCGTCTTCATGACTGGCGCAGAAAGCCATGCCGAGCTGCCCGGGATCGTGACAGACATAGGCCATCCAGCGGGATTAAAGATTGTGCCGCTGCGCAACCAATGCATCGGTGACATGAGTGATCACGGCGCGTTTCGCGTGCATGGGGTGCCGTATGTCTTTCTCTCCTGCGGTCACTGGCAGCACTATCACCGCGTCACAGACACGCCTGAACGGCTAAACTACACCAAGATGGCGCACATCACCCACTATGTGTCTGCGATGGTGCAGAAGCTCGACGCAGCAGCCCTGGTGCGGACGTGGCATGTGGAGCAAACCTGCGACACGCTGGAGCTGGAGCGGCGCATGATGCAGCAGGCGCTCGGCGATTATTTTCCACTGGTGCTGCGAGCCGCAGGTGTGGCGGGCGTTAGCACTCGCGCGGACATGGAACGTGTCGTGCTCATCCTGCTGGGAATGGGGCTGTGATTCACCGCTGCCTGTCTGCTCGGAAATTGCTTTTGAGTGTGCCGGGGCGAGTTGGTCCTGGATGTGGGCCGCAGCGCAAGAAAGTGGTGTACGGCAAGCCGAAACCGGGCTGGACCAGTCGTGTCAGTTTGCTTGCTTCCCAGGCATTCGTTCTATGTGGCGCATTCTCGACCAAGAACGCTCTGCGACCACGCTTTGTGGCTGGCTTGGCCTAACTGTATAGCGTCGTAGGCCGCTTTAAAAGTTGCTGACGCGTCTTGATAGCCCATCTCGATCAGAAGGTGGATCTTTTCGGGGCTGAAGTTTAGCATGGCCTTGATGCCGCCCTCCTGAGCTAGGTCATCTGAAGGGCGTATCTCTAGGATTTCAACGGTAGGGAAAGCCGATCTTGACCAAAGCGAGCCGTTGCTTAGGTGCGTCACGATGCATCGCTCGCAACCATGCTCGATCAGTGGTGTGACCGGCGTGTTGCCATGCTGCCGTCTGGCACCGCCAATCCCGCCATCAAAGAAAATAGAATCGCCGAGCGTCTGGCGAGGATACAAAACGGGTAACGCGGCTGAGGCGAGAATGAGCGCCTGGACGTCTTCAGGCTCATGGTCCTGGATTCGGAAAAAATCAGAGGTCTTGTTGTCGAGATTAAGGCCATATCCCTTGATAGTTTCCCACACCGCCTCAGAGGCGGAGCCACGAAACGCGGCCACCCAGAAAGGCAGCCATTCTTTCACCGACTCGAAATTGACCGCTCCTTTGAGGATTTCGGTGACAGGCTCCACCTTCAATACGGAAAGAGCAATTCCCTGGCTCTCCGCAAAGCGCTCCGCTGCACGGGCCATTTTTGCAACAAGTGGCATGGCACGAGGACTGACAGAAGCTCCCGCCACTCGCATTAGCGCACCGGCGAGCATGACTGCCATGCCCCTGCCATTGAAGCAGATCGGACTGTCCTTTGCCATGCTCATCCAGACATCATGCAACGTCTTCGCTGCTGTCCCGACATCCTTGCAGGATGCGATGATGGCTCCATTGAGCGCGCCGATGCTGGTGCCCGAAACGGCGGAAGGTTGCAGCCCGTGCTCCGCCATCGCTTTGAGCACACCCACGAGATAAGCACCCTTGGCACCTCCTCCAGACAACACCAATCCAATCTTGCGGTGATCCCTCGCCTGACTTGGCTGGAGAAGACTGTCTGTGTTGACTGTGAATGGTTCGGCCACCATTCGCAGGGAGCCTTTCTCGCAAGCCTCCGGCAGCACATCGGACTTTGGCTTCCAGCGCTCTGCCGCTTGATGGAGCATCTCTCTGACCAGATGCTCCAGCGGCATGATATAAGGCATGCCAGTTTCAAGTATCATCTGGTCAATCTCATCAGATGTCGGCTTGGCATCGACTAATGTGACGTCCAGGAGCAAAGTGGAGATGGTGCCGGTCTCAGCACCATAACCGGACAATAGGGCGATGCCGGCGCGTGCATCCGGCGACATGCCGCAGCACTCTCGAATCAAGGCATTGATAGGAATGAGTGTCCCTCGTTGATGCTGCTCCAGGCCTTCACTTTCAACAATCGCATCCGTGATTTGGTTCACCGCACGTGAGAACAGGTGGCTATCACCAGGTTCCAAAGCCGCGCCAGACTCAAAGGCGACAAGTTCCACGGCCAGTATCAACCGTATCAACACGGGCAATGAATCATGGCCGCCCGCCCTCAAATTACCTGCCACCCGGTCAATGACTAAGTGTGCGTCATGCCGCATCTCCGCCACTCGCAGCCTTTGATCCATTGCCGACATTCGTCCGGT
>CANIZT010000241.1 GCA_947471905.1 Verrucomicrobiaceae bacterium | reverse complement strand
TTTCCAGCGGGCGTGACTGCGGGCGAGATTGGCTGCGATGTGAAACAGATAAGTCGAGAAAGCGGCCATTGGCTTGTAGCTGTGGCGGCTGGTGTAGAGACGCACAAAGGTCTCCTGCGTGAGATCCATCGCCGTGGCGTGATCTCCGACCATGCGCAGGAGAAATGATGCGACGCGCTCGCGCCAGCGGGACATGAGCTCGTTTAAAGCGAGATCTTCACCGCCAGCGAGTCGCTGCATGAGCACTACATCGGCATCGTGGGTGAAATCCATGCGACGAGGCGTTTCAGTGACCGCTGTGAGTGGTTTCAGGTTCCATGGCCATCTCGATGACCTGCGGCAGCATGGCATCGAGATAGCTGCGTGACTGCTCGGGCGTGAAGCATGCGGCGGTCTGGTAAAGATGGGTGAGCATGGCCGTCTGGCATTCCACATGCAGCGCTGCGTGCTCTTGCAAAGCAGACGTGAGTTCCGGCGAAACCTGCGTGCCGCCATCGACGATCTTTTTGATCTTCGCATGAGAAGCGATCACTTTCGCGCATAGAGCTTCGCAGGTCGGGCGATAGGCCACGTGTAACTCGGAGGCTTTGGCAAACTGCGCGTCGGTCAGTTTGAATTCATGGCGCAACCAGGCCAGTTCAGGCAGGAGTGAATGCTCTTCATGTTCAGCGCTGGAATCTGGCAAGGAGCAGCAGCATTGGCTGTGAGTAATCCAAAAACTCGTCAGACCGGCGACCAATGCCACGATGATGATCCAGAGGCCTCTTTTCATGGCGCATGGCTCGCGTGAGCCGCAGATGCGGGATTGATGGAAGTCAAATAAGCAGTGCGCATGGCAGCGTGACTGTTGTCCGGCGTGATCATCCGGCCAAGACCGACCCCCAAGATCAACATGGTCGTCACCGCAGCCAATGCGGGTGCTGGTTGAGCGATCCAGCGGAACAATGACTCGCTCAATCGCCGCCATTGCGCCGGCCAAGATTGATTCTCGGCCACAGCGATGCGCGCCCAGATTTCACGCTGGAACGAAGGCTGGAAATCCAGCTTAGGTTGAGTCTGACGGATCAGATCATGGAGTTCGTTGTCATTCATGGCGGAGCAAGATTGGCGGATGATGGACGAAACACAACCCGCCAGATCATCCGATGACTGACGGGTTGTGGGCTTGTGAAGCCATTACTTGTTGCAGCAGCTTTTGGTTTTCACCGGAGCAGCATCCTGGGCCGTCGCATTCGCGTGGCAGCTCATGCCGGTTGTTGCAGGCACCTGTTTGTCAGCAGTTGGAGCTGGAGCGGTCTGCATCTTGGCGCAGCAGCTCATTCCCGCGGGTTTTTCAGCCGCAGGAGCCGGTTTGTCGAGGCCAGCAAGAGCGACGGTGGAGCCGATGCCTGCAAGGATGATAGCCGCGAGGAGTGTAAGTTTTTTTTCATGGTGGGGTTGTTTTGTTTTTTTGGTTCAGCGCCGTATAAGGCGTTCACCAGTGCAACTCCAAGCCGCCACCAACCCCTCTGAGTATCTTCAAATGGGTCCTATTTCGGCAGCTTCATCAGATACTTGGCCGGATTGGCTTCGAATTTCTTGATGCAGGGCTTGCAGCAGAATTTGATCTCCTGGCCTTCATACACCTTGGTGATCGGTGCCCCCATGCTGCCGAGTTCGTTGCCGCTGACGAGGCAGGTTTTAAGCGGATAGGGTTTCACATCCGCAGCGCTGAGGCTGAGGGCGAGTATGGCGGTGGTGATGAGGGTGGTGAGTTTCGTTTTCATGATGTTGGGTGGTTTGGGTTTGGATTAAAAGCGATAGAGCAGTCCGGCGCCGAGGCCGTAGTCGCTGTGGTAGGAAAGGCTGAGGGAGGTGTTGCGCGTGAGTGTGTAGTCGGCTGCAGCGCTCCATTCCCACTGACTACCGGTGTCGTAGAAGGCGTAGCCTGAAACACCAAGACGTGGCGTGAGCTGAAAGCGCTTGGAGAGCTGAAAGCGGCCATTGCCTTCGCTATCGACGCTGAGATCGGCCCAGATCATGAGCGGCAGGCGGTAATTGATGCCTGCAACGATGCGATTGCCGGCATTGTCGTGATTGCTGAAGCGGTAGCCGGCGAAGGCTTGGAAGTTCATGTTGAAGTAGCGCTGGTAGAGCGCGTCGATCTCGTATTGTGGCTTCGAGAAACGTGCCCAGCCAACTTCCCAAGCAAGTAGGAGATCGTTCTTCGGATTCATCCAGGTGAGCAGGCCGCTGCTCATGTTGGACTGAAGAGTGCCCGCGCCCCAGACATATGACATGTCGTGATTGTGTTCTCCCAGGCCAGCAGCGTGATGTAGGCTGTGATCTTCCGGCTTGGTCGATTGCACCGGCTTCGGCGTGCCCTCGTCCTCATAGCGGAAGACACGAGCCATGCCGCTCATCATGTGATAAAGGATGTGGCAGTGGAACATCCAGTCCTTGGCCTCGTTTGCTTCGAACTCAACGGTGCGCCTGCTCATCGGCGGCACATCGACAGTGTGCTTGAGTGGTGAGTAGCGACCGTTTCCCATCAGCAGGCGGAAGAAGTGGCCGTGCAGATGAATCGGGTGATGCATCATCGTGTCGTTCACCAACTCCAGTTCGATGATCTCGCCCTTCTTGATCATCACATAGGGCTCCTGTGCGATGGTTTTGCCATCAAAGCTCCAAATGTAGCGATTCATGTCACCGGTGAGGTGTAGTGTGATTTTTCGGCGCGGTAGCTTCGCGGGCAAAGTCGTGTCCTTGACCGACTTCAGCACGCGGTAGGGCGATCCGGGCCGTGGCAGCTTCAAAGAGGCACGCACATCATCTTCCTGCTCTTCGAGTGCCAGCGTTAGCATGTCGTCCATTTGATAAAGATTGGGCTTCGGCGGATCGATGGCTGGCTTGAGGCTGCCAGAGCCAAAAAAGGCCGAAACATGCCCACTGCCGTCCTGCGCGGTGGCTCGGAACTCATACTGTCCATTCGCCGGAATCGTGATGATCACGTCATAAGTCTCCGCAATCGCCATTAGGAAGCGATCCACCTTCACTGGCTGCACTGCGGGCCCATCCGCGGCCACGATGGTCATTGGCCCAGCAGAAGAGTTCAGATAAAAGTAGGATGCCGCTCCCGCATTGATGATACGCAGCCTCACACGCTCACCCGGTTTGCCTTCGATGCGTGTCTGGCGCTGTCCATTGATGAGAAAGCCGTGGTAGCCGACATCGGAGACGTCCATCGGCATCATGCGATCCCATTCACGCGCAAAGTAGTCCTTCAAGTTGCCACGCTGCCATGCGCCGAGGATCGACTGCGAGTTATTCCGCATGAGGCCAAAGTAGTCACTGCCACGCATCAACATGCGCAGCACCTCCATGGGGTCCGTATTCGTCCAATCGGACAACAACAGCACCTGCTCGCGATCCGCCTTCACCGGTTCACCATCACGTGGCAGCACCACGATGCTGCCGAAGACGCCATTCTGCTCCTGCAAGTGTGTGTGCGAGTGATACCAATACGTGCCGCTGTGTCGCAGATCAAAACCAAAGGTGTGCGTCGTTCCCGGTTCAATCGGCGGCGTCGTCACATGTGGCACACCGTCTTGCGCATTGGGTAAAAGCAGTCCGTGCCAGTGAGTCGAGGTGGTTTCGTGCTTGAGTTGATTGTGAACTCGAATGCGAGCGAAATCTCCTTCGCGAAATCGCAGCGTCGGCCCAGGAATGCCGCCATTGATGGTGAAACCATGCACGGCTTTGCCAGCAGGGCTCACAGTTTGCTCAGCGATGGTGAGATCATACTCCACCACATGCTGACCGGCAGCGGGTTTGGGAATTTTGCAATTATCGCAGGCCAAAGTGGCTAGCGAAGGCCCAAGTAGGGCGAGAAGAAGAATGCGTTTCATAAAAATTGAGTCGTTAAAGGTTCAAGGAACCACGCCCGTGCATGTTTATGGATTTGCGTGGGCACAATGCGTCCGTTAGTGACGCCGAATCAATTCAGCAACGAGCAGAACAACACTGCCAACAGAACATGCGGCTGCTTTGACGCGCTGCGCTGCTTGGATGGCGATTTTACATCGCCTAAGTTCTTCGGTGGCCGCGCTACGTGTGTTGCAAAATCAGCTTCCGCCCAAACAACCTGCGGCACACACTCACGGCTACTCGTTGGTGGTGCTTTGGCGGGTGAAACTGGCTCGGAAGTTTTGTCACAGCCGCATTCACTGAGACCCGCTTCCGCCAGCCAAGCGCAGCAATCCATGGTGCAATGCTCTGGCTCATTCGCACTCCACATCGCCTGCACAGGCAAAGCCTGCGCGATCAGCGCGATGAGCAGAATGATGGTGCGGAGTCGATTCATAGGTTCTTCGATGCAGATGCATCACGTGCTGAAGTTATACGCCACAAAGTGCTCAAGCCCTCTCACTTTTTGCTGTCTGCAGACTTCTGGTGGCACCGAAAGAATCAAAAAGTCGTCATGAATAGGCTGCCAATGCCTTCGTCAGAAGCCGGACTGTCAGCCACCAACGTGGCAGACACGCATTCACCAACACCAACAGCACACCACATGAAATCATTCGACCAACTCAATCGTCCCACGAAATGGGCGGGTGCGGCACTCGCACTCGTCGCCACAATGGCTCTCATCATGCCGACTCAAGCGGCCACGTTATTCGAACAAGTCGCCACTCTTCACGAGCATCTCTGCACGCGTTTCTGCGGTCACCACTGCCATCATCACGGGCATGTCTGGTGCGGAGGCTACGAGGACTTCTGGTGCCCAGGGCATCATTGAAACTTGAGTTGAAGGTCTGGCACAATGCGCTGTCCGGCAGAAATGCCGGACAGCTTTCACTGTTCGACTTACTTGGCCATTTTGCGGCACTCGTCTGCACACTTCTTGCAGGCTTCCGCGCATTGCTGACAATGCTCCATTTTGTGCTTGGCGCATTCAGCGCCGCATGCATCACAGATCGTTGCACAAAGGCCGCAGAGGTTGGCGGCATGGGCGGAGTCGCGCGCCATGTATTGTCCGGACAGGCTGCAAATGTCCGCGCAGTCACGGCACAGCTTGATGCAAGGCACCATTGCTTTGACGTCGGTCTCGTTCAGGCAAGCCGTGGCGCAGCCTTCGCAGGCAGTGACGCAAGCTTGGCATGCGGCGAGGCAGCTTTCGTATTGCTTGGGAGCCAGCGAATCGGCGGCTTGAGTGGTCATGGGGGCGAAGACGGCTAGGGCCATCGAGAGCGCGATCGTTGTGTTTTTGAGGATGTTCATCTGTGGTGTGCTTGTTTTTTGGTTTGGCGTCGGTCCAGTAGGCCTCCGCTGCCATCCATGCTGCGCCCGTTGCCGCAGAAGCTCTATGGGGTGAAACCCGACTGCGTTGAAGCGAGATTACGGAGAGGCTGTCCCCGAATGGCTATTCAGATGTCCCTTCGTCAATCGAATCTTCAACAATCAATAGCTATGCGGGTGAGACAGTCCCTGCCAGCCTTGCCAGGCCATGAATGCTGCCAGCAATACGAGTAGCACGCATGAGATGTAGGGCGCGCGGCGCATCCACTCGCCGAATCCGCTGTAGCGACGCTGGGCATGTTGCACGCTCCATGCGGCGATGACTCCGACCACGACCATCGTCAAAGCGAGTCCAAAGCTGAATGCGGCGACGAGTGAAAAGCCAAGCGCGACTTTTTTCACCTGAAGACACACCAGCAAGATGGTAAAGGCCGCTGGGCAGGGCATGAGACCGCCGGTGATGCCAAAGAGCACGATCTGCGGTGTGGTGACAGCGCGATTGGCGAAGCGATTGGCGATGTCTTGCGCATGCGCACGCTCATGCGCGTCCTGGTATTCCACGCCGTCTTCTTCCGGTTCTTCGACGGCCACATCAGCATCGTCGGTAAACCGTAGTCGATAAGTGTGAGCGTGATCGCTGTGTCCCAAGCTCACGACGGCAAGAAACTCATGCGGCTCCGGCAACTCACTCGTGGCTTCCCAAAAGGTGTCGCGTGCTTCAAAGACGAATTTTTGCGTGCGACCATCGAGGCGTGCGGTTTCGATGTCGAGTTGTGTGCCTTTGGGCAATGGCACCGTTTCACCCGAGGCCTTGCACGGATAGATGCGAAAGCGAGGTGACACATTGGTTTCAAAAATGGATACTTCCAGCCAACCGTGACCCGTATCCAGCAACATGCCGCCATGCGGCCCCTGTTTGGCACTGCGAGTTGGCGCAGCCATGCCTGCGGGCAGAATGAGGCCGCTTGGCGTCAGTGTTTCGCCCACAAGCAGTCGCGGTGCCTCTGCGTGTGAGTGTGAATGAGCCTGCCATTGGTCCGGCTCATCCGTTTTGGCGGCTGCAGTTGGTGTGGTGTGCTCATGCGTATGCGCATGAGCTTCGGCGACTTCACGTCGCGTGCGCAGAAACATCCACACAGCCAGCGCCAGGATCATCGTGGCTGAGACGAGGTGAAAATAGGGCTCCGTGTGCTCCACATTCCACTGCCCACCGTAATACAGCGCCAAGCCAGCGAGCAACCAGATGAGCAGTGAGTGAGAAATGGCTGCCGAAAGACCGAGCAGCACCGCCTGCCACACCGTGCCGCGCACCGCGATGATGAAGGCGGCCATCATCGTCTTCGAGTGCCCCGGCTCCAGCCCATGCAAAGCGCCAAGCAAAATAGCCACGGGAATGTAGAGCCACACATGGGCGCTACCGCTTTGAATGAGCTGTGTGATATCGGTCATGATGGTTGTTACTTCTTCTCGTCTGCTTTCTTGCACTCGCAGACCCACTCAGCCTTTTTGCACTCTTCACAGATCGCGGTGTTGTATTCGAGGCGTGCGGTGATGGCTTTGGCTTTAGCCGAGTCTTTG
>CANIZT010000240.1 GCA_947471905.1 Verrucomicrobiaceae bacterium | reverse complement strand
GCGCGCGTCATCGGGCAGATTGAACTTGCGGCGCAGTTGCTCAGGGATCTGCGGATTGTGCGTCTTCGCCCACACGCCGAGAAAGTCCTCGGCCAGTGCGGCTCCGGCACGGGCGCTGCGTTTGCCGATCTCAACGATGCGCTCGGCAGCCTGATCAAAGTTCGCACCCGTCAGGATGAGCCGCGACATGCCGACATCGGTGCGGTCTCTCATGCCCGCGCTCAAAGCGGCGAGCCATTTGCCTGTCGGCGCTTGCGGCATCAGATCCTCGGGCAGGACAAAGCGCTGCGGATTGTTCGTGGACTTCTGCGTGAAAGTGTTCTCCGCTTCGCTGGCCCAAACATCGGCCATCATCTCGATGACCTGCGTCCATGGTTGTTCACCAGGCTTCACCAGGTCGCAGAGCAAGTTTGCGACATTGGCCTGCACGGCAATGTTCTGCGTGCGCGTGACGACTTCGCCGTTGCGGTCGTTCTGCACCTTGCGTTCGAGCGCGGTGAGCAGTTTCATCGCGGTCTCGGGGTTTGATTTGACGAGTTCGGTAAAGACGGGAGCGAGCGTGCTCACCGGCACTTGGGTGATGATCTTTGAGATGTTGCTTATGGGTTTCTGCTTCTCCCAGGCCTTGTTCTTGCCAGTGCTCGGTGGCTCCAGCAGTTCGCGGATGTTTTCATCCCAGATTTTCTGCACTTCGCTGCGCTGAGTGCTCTCGCGCTGCTCCTGCGTGGCAACAAATGCCATCAATTCATTGCGCACGCCCTCGTCGGCGATCTCTGCGATCTTGTCATTCGCTGGCAAATACGTGCGCGCGAGATCGCGGAAGTTGCCCGCGATGAGGACGCGTGCGGCGAGCAAGCGCTTGGCCGGATCCGTGCCGCCGAACTTGGCGGTGCCTTTTTGGAAACGATCCACCAGCCAAAAGCTCTCGCTCATCGGAACCGCGACGCCGAGAAGTTGGCCGAGTCGGCGGATGTTGTCGTTGTTGAGATCCGTCGGCGAGACATCGGAGAGCGCGATGATGTCATCGAGGCGCACCACGGGTTTGCGGTTCTCCGTGAGGTCTGCGAGCATCTTGTTGTAGATCTTCACCGCGAGGTCCTGCGGCATCGCTTTGAGTTCCTCGCCAAGCTTTGCCCAATCACCGGTGACAAAGCGCAATTGGAAGCGGTCGTTGGCGGTCAACGTCGCGGGATCACTGGTGCCGACGCGTTCGAGATGACGCAGGAGTTCGTTGGGATCGCGTGTGAACTTTTGCTGAAGGATCGACTCGTATTCCTTAATGAGCTTCGGGTCCGGAGCAGGTGCGACAGGCGGTGATGCGGGAGTCTGCGCGGCAGGTTGTTGAGCTTGCGCGGTCGCGATGAGGGCGAAGGCAAAGCAGAGTCGTAGGCAGTTCATGAGAGTCAGTGGAAAAGTGAAATTGGAGGCGGGACGTTGCAGCTTGGTGAGATCATGATCCCGGCTTGTCGAGTTTCTCGAACTCCTGGAGAGCTCCGCGACCATCACCATTTGGAACCGGTGGCGCAGGCACGAGTCCCTTGGGGCCGTTCAGCAATGCAGCCGCAGCGGCTTTGCCTTTGCCACCCTCGGCTCCGGGCGTGGCGGGAGTGCCTTTGGCGTCTTCTTTGAGCACAAGCGCGGCTTCGAGATTGAGCTGCTTCGGTGCGATGATTCCCTGCACACCTTGCACTGCGCGGATAGTGCTGATGGCGGCTGCGGGCGGAGGTGGCACGCCTTTGACGGTGTTCGGTGGCGTTGCTTGAATGCCATCGACCTTGTTCAAGGCTTGTGGTGGCGGAGGAGGTGGCGGTGGTGGAGGCGGCTTCACGCCTTCGACCTTGTTCATGGCTTGAGCAGCAGGCGGAGGCGGCGGCGGAACAGGCTGGGTGACACCCGTGGGTGGCGGTGGTGTCACGGGCACGACCGTCGGCGGCGCGATCTTCTTGATGCTCTGCACGGCTTCCTGCTTCACGCCTTTGACACCGTTGATGGCATCGGCAGACGGTTGCTGCTGGGCATGCACGTGGCATGTGGCAAGCAATGAAAGGAGGATGAGCGTGGGCGTCTTCATTGGTTGGTCGTCTTTGCAAACTCCGTTGCGACGCGGTCTTCATACTTCTCCAGCGCGCCGGCCTCCTGATGCTCAGCGAGGAAGCGGAAGATCTGGCGCGTGCGCTCGGCAAAGGGCCGCCATTCCTCTTCGGCGGCTCCGTTCGTCTTCAAGAGATAGGTCGCGTAGTAGTGCGCCTTGCCAAGCATCTCGCGGGTCGCACGCGTGATCTTCGCATCCTCGCCATGCGTCTGTGCGGTCTCCCGCAAAAGATCGGTCAGTTCCTCAATACTGCCCGCGACATCGAGCAACTCCAACTGCGCCTTCGACTTCGCGAGCCGAATCTGATGACGCACGAGCGGCGCTTCGGTCTTTGGCAGCTCGGCGCTGAGTTTGTCATACTCCTCGATGATCGTTGCCCAGTCCGGCTCCTTGGCATGCTCGAGTTCGCGGATCTGCTCGACATGCTTGCGCGCCTGGATGCGAGCCAGTTCGTTTTGGCCCTCGTTGAAGTGGTAATACACCGCCGCCACGGGACACAGCAGCCAGAGCAAGGTGAAGAACTTCCTCATCGAGCCGGCGCCTCCTTTTTCATCAAAACTACAGGCTTCACTGCGACCGTGCGGACCTTCCAATCCGTGCCGAAGAATTCGAGTGCGATGGGGATCAACGCATTGATCATCGCCCCGAGCACCATCGCGAGCACGGCCCACTGTGCGAGCGTGAGCCCGGTGTGCGGCAGCGCGAGCGGCACCACCAGATCGCCGAGCGCGGCGGTGTCGAGATGCTTCTCGTTCACATCGTGATAGGTGCCGAGCAAGGAGGTCGCCACGCGTCCCAGCGTGTCCGCTTCCTGCCGCGATTGATGACCGTCGATGAAGCTGCCTTTGCGTGGATTACCCACGCCGAGCACGAGCACCTCACGCACGGAGGCCGGACGAGGATTGATCGCCGCGAGCGGGATGGAATCGCCATCAGTGAGGATGATCATGCGCGTGCTGCTCTTCGGAAAGTCCGCCACGATTTCCAGGGTGCGATTGATCGCCGTGCCGAGATCCGTCTGACCAACCGGCATCGCATAAGTGAGCGGCAATCCGTTGAACACATTCCGAACCAGTTCAGGATCGCGCGCTTCCATCACCACCGGCAGCGAGTCCGTGTAAAAGCCGATCACGCCAAAACGCAGGTTCCCGCTCACACGCTGCAAGATGCCTTCGACCACATCCTTCATCCGATCATGCCGCGTCATCGTGCCGTCCGGCCCTGCGTCCGGCAAATACATGCTCGGCGACAAATCAGCGACGAACACCAAACGCGTCGCTTCCGCATCATGGCGCTCCTTCGCCGATGCATCATCCGGCGCTTCGAGCTTCAGCATCAACAACGTCGTCACGCCCCAGGCAAACGCCGTCAGACTCGCGACCCGCAGCCAAGGCACCACATTCGTCCACGCCTTCGCGCCTTGCGGTCCAAACGCCAGCCGCGCCGTCACACGAATGCGCCGCGCATGCAGCCACTCGGCAAGCGAGACGAGAATCAGGGCGATCAGAGCAGCAATCAGCGAAATCATGCGAAATTGCGTGCGCCGCAGGCCTGCGTGGCGGGAATGGGTGATGGCATGTGACCGATACGATGCTTCGTAAACATTTGTTCAGTCTGAAAACGAATGCCTCAAAATGCCGCCACATCCTGCGCGTGAACAGCCTCGCAAATCATCCTTAACGAGGCTTCGAGATTACCATCGGCCGTCTTAAAAGCATCCGCGTCAATGGTGAGCGGCGCGCCGAGGACGACGAGGGGCGCTCCGTATTTCGGACACTGGATCGCCTGCTCCAAACTGAGGCCGCCGACGGCTTGGACGGGAATTTTGACGGCATTGACGACTTCACTAAGCTGATCGAGCGGGCTAGGCATTCGTTTGCCAGCTGCGGCGATGCCGCGACGCTCGTCGTAGCCGATGTGGTGAATGACGTAGTCGCAGCCGAGGTCTTCGAGGAACTTGGCGCCGTCGATCATGCTCTCGCAGATCATGTTATCGCCCATGACCTTGCAGCCGAAGGCTTTACCGGATTTGACGACACATTTGATCGTTTCGGCATGCGCACGGGCCATCACGACGACGTGTGTCGCACCCGCTTTGGCCATCATTTCGGCTTCCAAGTAACCGCCATCCATCGTTTTGAGGTCGGCAACGATCGGTGTGTTCGGAAAGGCTTTTCGCAAGGCACGCACGCCATGCAGACCTTCAGCGAGGATGAGTGGCGTGCCGGCTTCCAGCCAGTCCACACCGGCGCGCATGGCTAGCGCGGCAGTTTCGAGCGCTTCGTCGATATTGGTGAGGTCGAGGGAGATTTGGACGATGGGTTTCATGGGTGGGTGGAACTTGCAGATTAACGCAGAACCATGCACCGTCGTCACGACAAAGATGATACGAAATGCGACACCTCTCAAACCCCGCGAGCGCCGCAGGCGCCCTGCGGCAGAGATCATGCGCTGGCGAAAAGACCGCCAGGCGTGGATGGCGGCCTTGGAGCCGACGCTGATGTTTCAGCGGCTGTTTGATCACATCCCAGGCGTGTATTTCTTTGCCAAGAACAAGGCTGGGCATCTCATGTTTGCCAGCGACGGCCTGCTCCAGCGTTACCAGATGCGCGACGACTCGGAAATCCTCGGCCGCACTGATTTCGACCTGAATCCTGACACCATGGCGCAGGCCTATGTGGATGACGACAAACGACTCCTGACTGGCAAAGCGGCTGTGATCGAGCGCATCGAGCTGTGGTGGGACTCACAAGGCATCCCGGACTGGTTTTTAGTCACGAAGCTGCCGCTCTATGACAAACGCCACCGTGTGCAAGGCGTAATGGGCACACTGCGCAGGCCGGATGAGGCGGAGCGGCGGCTGCCCGTGTTCCAAACCGTGGCGCAAGCCGTGGAAATCATCCGCCGTGATTTCTCAAAGCCACTCTTCATCGAAGACGTGGCCAAATCCTGCGGTCAATCGCTGCGACAACTGCAGCGGCGGTTTCAGAGTGCGTTTGGCATTACTCCGCAGGAGTTTTTGCTCAAGACGCGGGTGCTAGCGGCTGTGCGGATGCTGGAGGAAACGAGTCTGACAGCCAGCGAGATCGCGCAGCAGTGTGGTTTTGTCGATGCGAGCAGCTTCACGCAGCATTTTCGCAAACGTATGGGCGAGTCGCCTGCGGCGTATCGGCGAATGAGGTTTTGAACGACTATTTGATCTCATCACAGAGCGCAAGAGCCTTCAGGGCTTGGCAGGTCGCGATGTAGGTGATGTAGTGGTAGTTCCCGCGGTAGAGCGATTGCATCCACCAGCGTCCAGAGACGCGCTGTTCCTTTTTCAACCAGGCGATGCCGCGCTGGATGCGTTCATCGCTTGCTGGGATATCACTTTGACGCATGAGCACAATGGCGAGGGCAGTCATGTAGGCATCGCTCTCGGGTTTAGCGGCATCGGGGAGTTTCGTGATAAGATTCGTGACATAGTCGCTCATTTCGAAATGCCAGTCTTTCAGCGTGGACATATCGCGCGTGCTCCAACCGCCGTCGCTGTGCTGTTTGGAGGAAAGGAGCGTCAGTGCGGTGGCGCGTTCGGTCGGTGGAACGAGTTCGGGCATGTAGTGGGCCAGTTGCAGGCGCAACACTCGATCAAAGTCGTTTTTGATTTCGGGTGCACGCAGCCAGGATTTGAGTTTTTCGATCTTGGCGCGCAAATCTTCGTCTTGGAGGCCGGAAATCCATCCTGGAGCATCCGTGATGGCCCGTGCGGCTTGGACTGAGAGTTCAAAGTCGGTGGTGATGTGCGGGATTTCCACTTCGCCATGACTCACGAAGGCACCGCTGGCCGACTGTCGCTCAAACATGTCACGTAATGAGCGATCGGTGTGCTCTGACGTTTTTCCCGTCACATGCTTGTCCCACTCTGCGAGGCCGAGTGAGCGCCACACGCTGGTGAAAGCGGCTGGGTAATGCTTGTGGCCATTTTTATCCGCCTCCTTCACAGGTGCGATCTTGGCAGGCACTACTTCGATAAAGTCGGCGAGAATTTCTTCAGTCGGCTTGCCGAGTAGAGCGGTCAGCGCCGGGCGTTCACTCAAATAAGGGCCGGTGGTGTGACAGTTCACACAGGATTTTTCGCGCACCCAGGAAAGGGCACCGTCTTCGAGGTATTTAGCGGCGGCTTTGACGGTGGCAGCGTTGAACGTGGCGACTTTGGGTTCGTCAGCGGTGGGGATGCTCACCTCAATACCAGCGGTCTTGTACTGAAACACCGGCTTGGGTTTTGGTGGCGGCGTTTCAGCTGCGAAAGCAACGGACGTGGTAAAGAGAATGAATAGGACGGGCTTCATGCGCGAGTGAGTACGCTGCTGCCATCGCCAATTATTCGTGACAATGAGATTGAATCATCTTCATACAGCCAGCGCTGCATCGCGGCGGCGATATGAGGCCATTCGTGATCGAGCATGGCAAACCAGGCGGTGTCACGGTTTTCGCCTTTGATGATCATGTGCTGACGGAAGATGCCCTCGAACGTGAAACCGAGGCGAAGCGCGGCGCTTCGGCTGCGTTCGTTGCGCGCATCGCATTTCCATTCCATGCGGCGGTAGTGCAGGTTTTCAAAACAGTGCCGCAGTAGCAGGAAGCAGGCTTCCGTATTCGCTTTGGTGCGTTGTGCGGCAGGCGCATACCAGATGTTGCCAAGCTCGGCGACGCCATGCTCGGCCCGGATGCTCATTAGCGAGATGCTGCCGAGTATGCGTTGTGTGGAGGTGTCTCGCACAACGAAAGCCACGACATTGGGTGTGGCCTGCCATTCGCGG
>CANIZT010000239.1 GCA_947471905.1 Verrucomicrobiaceae bacterium | reverse complement strand
GGAGGCACAGTGATCTCGCAAGCAGGAAGGCATCCGCCAGCATCATCAGCGATTCCCCTAAGTCCATCCAAGCCAACCACTGATAATGAACAAAATGCGCCAATCTCGTTACCAAAAAAGTCTTGTCCTAACCCGGACTCATCGGCTAAATATATATTCAATTCAGTGACTTTGCGCTCCATTACCTACTGGCTCGTTTGCAGCATAACCGCCGTTATCGCGGCCGGTGCTGCTGAGCACAACGTGGCTGGGACGCTCTCATTTACCCTGCCTGACAACGTAGCCAGAATGGTGCAGCCGGTGCCAGAGCCCAGTCGCGCCCTACTCTTGTTTGCCGGTATCATGGCGATGGCCTTTACCT
Organism: Verrucomicrobiaceae bacterium; assembly: GCA_947471905.1. Taxonomy (GTDB): domain Bacteria; phylum Verrucomicrobiota; class Verrucomicrobiia; order Verrucomicrobiales; family Verrucomicrobiaceae; genus Prosthecobacter. The sequence continues at coordinate 6,538 of CANIZT010000239.1, read as the reverse complement.
ACCGCCAGGCTTGGTTGAGTTGGAAGCGTTCCGAGTAATCCCACTGAGAATCACTGATTTTGGTGAGTCTTTTTTCATCGACGGCATAAAGACTCGTGGCTAGCCTCGCGGCATGAAAGCGTTCTCCGCACTGCTCGTTCTCGCCTCCAATCTACTCCACGCTGCCGACGCATCCTTCCCGAAGCATGCCATCGCCACCGTGCATCCGCTGGCAACAGCGGCGGGCATGCAGGCGTTTGAAAAAGGTGGAAACGCCATTGATGCGGCCATCGCCGCAGGTCTGACCCTCGGTGTCGTCGATGGTCACAACTCGGGCATCGGTGGGGGCTGTTTTTTCGTCATCCATGCTGCCGACGGCACCGTCACCTGCATTGATGGTCGTGAAATGGCACCTGCCAAGGCTTCACGCGACATGTATCTCATCAACGGCAAGCTCGACGACGAAGCCAGCAAGACCGGTTCCCTTGCCAGCGGTGTGCCCGGCTACCTCAAAGCCTGTGCGGCGGCACAAACGAAGCACGGCAAGCTCAAACTCGCCGACGTGCTGCTCCCTGCCGCTGAGATCGCCGAGAAGGGCTTTCCCCTCGATGAAGTCTATGCCCGCAAACTTGCCGCCACGGCAGCCAAACTGGCCCTATTTCCCGCTTCAGCCGCCATTTTCCTCAAAGACGGCAAACCCCTCGAAAAGGACCAACCCCTCATCCAAGCCGATCTCGCAGCCACCTATCGTGCCGTGGCAGAAAAAGGCATTGCTTGGTTTTACGAAGGCGAATTCGCCCAAAAAACCGAGGCTTGGATGAAAACCAACGGCGGCATCACCACCGCCGCTGATTACGCGAACTACAGAGCGCCAGAGCGCGAGGCCATCCGCTCCAAATACCGCGGTTACGATCTCATCACCATGCCGCCGCCCAGTTCCGGCGGCGTTCATGTCGCACAGATCCTCAACATCCTCGAACACTTTCCGCTGAAGCATTTTCGCGCCAGCAGCCGCATCCACGTCATCACCGAGGCCATGAAACTCGCCTTTGCAGATCGTGCATATTGGCTTGGCGATCCCGACTTCGTTAAAGTCCCACGTGGCCTCGTCTCGCCTGAATACGCTGCCGAACTCGCCAAGAAAATCGACCTCGATCACGCCACCGAAGTCCCCGGCCACAACATGCCGCCGCATTGGGAGGGCGATGTCTTCGGCAAACACACCACCTTCCTCTGCACCGCCGATGCCGAGGGTAACTGGGTCGCGCTCAATCAAACCATCAACACCGCCTTCGGCAGCAAAGTCGTTATCCCCGGCACTGGCGTTCTGCTCAATGACGAGATGGACGACTTCGCGGTGCAGCCCGGTATTCCCAACGCCTTCAAGCTAGTCGGCGCTGAAGCCAACGCCGTTGCCCCAGGCAAACGTCCTCTTTCCAGCATGAGTCCGACGATTGTCCTCAAAGACGGCAAGCCCGTCATCGTCACCGGTGCCGCCGGCGGTCCCACCATCATCACGCAGGCCCTTCTGTTGATCACCAACATCATTGATGACGGCATGCTACCCGAAGCCGCCCTCGCTGAACCTCGCTTCCATCACCAGTGGAATCCGGAAGAACTTAATATCGAAAAAGCCTTTGGTGAAGGCACTCTCAACCGAGTGAAAGCGCTGGGTCACAAGCTCGCAGAAACGACCTCCTTCGGTGCCTGTCAGGCCATCTTCTTTGATCAGGACAAAAAGCTGTTCTTCCCGGCGAATGATCCACGCGTACCGGGCAAAGCCGACGGCAACTAATCATTCTTCACGCAGCTTACGCCGAAGCGTCGCACGATTCATCTTCATCGCCGCAGCTAGGCGAGTTGGTTTGCCATCAAAGCGCTTCAAGAGCGTCACCAGCATGGCTGTCTCGACGGTTTCAAGCAGGTCATCGTAAGCGGGCATCCTTTCGTCCGCACCTGTGGTCTTTTGATCCAGCCATGCGCCAACGCTGCGCTTCATGGCCTCTTCGAGATGATTGGAATCTTCGGCTTTCACCAAGCTCGCAGGCAGATGATGCGGCAGGATGGTGCTGCCGTTGCAAACCGCAGCGGCGTGAATCATCGCGGCTTTCAGTTCACGGACATTGCCCGGCCAAGCATGGGCTTTGAGCGCTGCCAAAGCCTCCGCAGAAAGTACGCGATCACCCAAAAAGGATGCGGCCAGCGCAGGGATATCGACTGTGCGCTCTACCAGCGGCGGCAGTGTCACTTGCAGCACGGCCAGCGCGTAAAAGAGGTCTTCTCGCATCGCACGCAAATCATGACTCGATGCACTGAACAGTCGCGCCTTCAGATTACCCACACGATGCATCAACGCGGCCTGCAGCGGCTTGGACCACGTGCTGATCTCATCCAGAAAGAGCACCCCGCTGCCTGCTTTTTCGATAGCGTCATCCAAAGCGGCCTCCACGCGATCCGCAGACCATTCATCGGCGCGGAAAACGATCAGTGGCTCATTCGCACGTGAGCTGTGACGATGAATCACGTCCGCCGCGAGGCTTTTGCCGCTACCGGGTGGACCGAGGAACAAAACGGGCGCGTCATTGCCACTCGCCTGCGCGATGATGGCAAACACACGCTGCATCGGCTCACTGCTGCCGATCATCGTCGTCGGCGTGGGTGCGTCGAATTTCGCAGGCTTGAAGACCTCGCGGATCGTGCGCTGGAGATCGGCAAGATTGAGCGGTTTGAGGAAATACTCGCGTGCGCCGAGCCGACGTGCTTCCAGCGCTGTGTCGAGCGTGCCATGTGCGGTGACGATGAGCACCGGTGGCGGCTTTGGCAGCGTTTGGATCTTCTCCAGCACTTTGAGGCCACTCATGTCTGGCAATCCGACATCGAGAATGATGAGCGTGAAATTTTGCGAGCCGAGTTTGTCGATTCCGCCTTGTCCGCTGGCTGCGACGACGGGTGTGGCATCCAGACGGCGCACCACAGTCGAGAGCGCAGCGGCGAGGGCATATTCGTCTTCGATGATGAGGATGTTGGCGTTCATGCGGCGTGTAAGGGAAGAGATACGATGATAACCGCGCCGCCCTTGGGGTCATTCTGCAATTCAATTTGGCCACCATGAGCCTCAACGATGCTCGCGACAATATTGAGGCCCACGCCCATGCCGCCTTCCTTCTCGGTGAAAAATAGCTCGGTGCCGCGCGCGAGCGCGGATTCCGAGAAACCGGTGCCTGAGTCGGTGAAACGAAGCGAAACGGCGTTTTCGCGGCTTTCGGCACTGATTCGCAGCTTTCCGCCTCGCGGCATCGCCTGGATGCCATTCACGAGAAGATTCCGAAACGCCTGAGATAGCCGCTGCGAGTCGCCCATGACCCAAATCAAGCCAGTGAGGCCGTTTTCGACGTCAACCCCGGTATGCCGTGCTTGCGCTTCGAGATTTCGTGCCACTGCAGCGATGCATTCAGTCACATCAAGCTTCACCAACTTCGGCTGCAACGGATTGGCGAGATGCAGCCATTGATTCACCAGGCCAGCGATCACTTCCGACTCGCTCTCGATCATCTTCAGCGCCTTGGCATCTTCGTCATCACTCGGCGTCATCAACTGCGCATGCAGTTGGATGGAGGCCAGCGGGTTCTTAATGTCATGCGCAAGACTCGTCGCCACGCGGCCAAGCATCGCGAGTCGTTCGGATTGGACGCGCTTGAGCCTTTCACGAGCCAGTAGCCAGCCCATGAGGCCGGAGACGAGCCAGAAGGCGATGAAGGCATTCCGCGTGGCCGGATCGCGCATGGAGAGCGATGAGGCGACGGGTTTGCGGGTGAAGATCATGTCGTTCTTGTCATCAAGGCGAATACTCACGGTGTTCTCGCTTTCCGTGAGCTTACCTGGTTCGCGAAACTCAATCTGCATGCCAAGCAATTGCTCCAGATCCTTCGCCAGCTTCTCACTGCGCGGAAGATTCATGCGCCGCACGAATTCGGCGTCGGCTTGAACCAAGGCCTGAAATAAGCGATTCGACTCATCACGCTCGCGTTGACGCAGCCATGACAACAGCAGCAGCGATCCCGCGACGATGAACGCGAGGAAGCCGAGGCCGAAGCGCCAGGATTTGAACAGGGAGGACACGCTTTACGGCTCAGGCAGCGGAGCGGTCTTATCAATCGGTTTGTCTTCCCAAACGGCTTCCTTCGTGACGGGATCATAGGTCAGCACGCGGCTCTTGCTGCCGGGAACAGGGTCTTTGTCGATCTTGGGCAACCATTTCGCGAGTTCGGCTTTTTTGGCGGCGTGATTCGAATCGCCTGCGAGATTGGTCCACTCGTTGGGATCGTTTTTCATGTCGTAGAGTTCCTCGCTGCCGTCGGCGTAATGAATGTAGCGCCAGTCGGTGGTGCGGATGCCGTGGTTGCCTTTGTTGTGCGTGGTGATGGCGGGCCATTCGCGCGGTGCATTGGCATCTTGAAGCTGCGGCACGAGGCTGTGGCCTTCGAGGTCGCTGCGTGCTGGCATTTTGGTCAGCGCGAGCAGGGTAGGGAAGATGTCGAGGAGTTCCGCAGGGCTGTGGCAGACTTGTCCTGCCTTCACGCCGGGACCGGCGAAGATGAGCGGCACTTTGGTGCTGCGATCCCACAAGGTGTTTTTGCCGGTGATGCCTTTTTCGCCGAGGTGCCAACCGTGATCGCCCCACAGCACGATGATGGTGTTTTCTGCGCGGCCAGTGGCTTCGAGTTGAGTGATCAAGCGCCCGACTTGGCTGTCCATGAAGCTCACGCAGGCCAAGTAGGCACGCACGAGTGGCCGCCACTCGCCCATCGCGCGCAAGGTGCTCAGGCGTGGCTCTGGGAGCTTCCAGTGAAGGAAGTCGGCGAACTTGGGCAGGTCGGCGCGGTCGTCTTCTTTGACGGCTGGCATTTTGAGTTCGGCATCGGGATAGAGGTCAAACCAGGCCTGTGAGGCAAAGCACGGCACATGTGGCAAACGGAATCCAGCAGCGATGAAAAAGGGCTTATCAGCTGGCGCACGCTTCATGGCACCGATGGCTGCGTCAGCGATCTTCCAGTCGATGTTGTCTTCGTCTTTCTCAGGAAACACGCCCCAATCCATCGCTGGATGACGATCTTTGCCAGGCAGCTTGGCGATGGGTTGTTTCGGCTTCGGCATGCCAGCGACTTTGGTCCACTCATTGAACTCCGCTTTCTGATCACCGCCGCGCATGGATCCGTCGTGGTAGATCTTGCCGGAGGTTGAGGTGAAGTAACCGGCAGTCGTGAATGTCTGTGGCAGCGTGATGTGCTGCTTCGTTTGCTCCACCTCACGAATGCCCGGCGCAAGACCACAAATGCCCGTGCTGGAGGGCCGCAGACCTGTGAGCAAGGAACTGCGAGAAGGATTGCACAGCGGTGCCTGGCAGTGCGCGTTCGCAAACAGCGTGCCACGCTTTGCCAGTGCATCAATCGCTGGCGATTTGACCTGCGGATGCCCTCCCATGCAGCCGATCCAGTCATTTTGGTCATCGATAGCGATGAACAGGATGTTCGGACGCGAATCGGCGGCGTGAGTGATGGAACTGATAAAAGAACAGAGGACGAACAGCGATAGCAACTTCATGGCCGACTTCAAACGAGGCTCGACGTAATGAAATAGCACGCGAAACCGACGGACAGGAGTGTCCGTCGTACTTTCAAGCCACGACGTTCGGAACGAGGTCTGCGGCGGCTTTGGCGGCTTCGGCGCGGAGTTCGGGATTGAGGTTCTTCTGCTCAAATTCGCGGCACCAGCCTTTGATTTCGAGTTCGTTGAAGATTTTGCCAATCACACGGCGCAGGAGGCCTTTCAAATTGGGGAGTTCGACTTCCTGCAAGGAGCGGATGGCAACTTCCTTGTAGCTTTCGAGGAGCGTCATCGCTTTTTCATGCGCACCGCTGTCCAGCGCCCATTGGCGGATGGTGGCGTTGTCGGGTTTGGTGGCAGCGACGCCGTTCCAGAGGGCTTCCATCTGGTCTTTGACCTCGCCTTTGCCTTTTTCACGGATAAGGGAGAGGACGATGCTGGGGCGCATGTTCCATTCATTGCCAGCGGCGGAGTCTTCACCAAGATCGTCTAGGTCATCGCGGATCTGGTAGGCGATGCCGAGGTTCTCGCTGTAGGCGTGAAGGACATCGGCGCATTCATCGAGTTGACCAGCGAGCGCGGCACCGACTTTGAGAGCAACTTCAAACGCGGGCGCGGTCTTGCTGCGGAAGATTTCGAGTACCTGCGTGCTGCTGAGGGCGACGGGATGCCGAGTCCAGAGGAGTTCTGCCCCTTGGCCGATGCAAAGCTCCCGCTGGCCTTCAGCGGCGACGAGAATGGCGGCGCTGCGGATGTGTGCGGCAGCATCGTTGTCGACGAGGAGGCGATAACCTTCGCCGATGAGCAGATCGCCGATGTTTAGAGCAACGGGAATGCCGTGTTCGGTGTGTAGCGTGGTTTCGCCATAGCGCTCGGCATCGCCATCTTCGATGTCATCGTGAACGAGCGAGGCTTTGTGGAAGATTTCGACCGCGATGGCGGCTTTTTTGACCGT
>CANIZT010000238.1 GCA_947471905.1 Verrucomicrobiaceae bacterium | reverse complement strand
CGGAAGAAAAATCGTCAAACTTCAGCGCAAGCAGGATCACCGCGACGCGCTGCTCATGAATCTCACCTGCTCACTCATCGAGCATCGTCGCATTCGCACCACCCTCGCCAAGGCCAAAGCTCTCCGCCCCTACGCGGAAAAGCTCGTCACTCTCGGCAAGCGTGGCACCCTGCATGCACGCCGTATCGCCCTCACCTCACTGCGCCATAAGGACAGCGTGAAGAAGCTCTTCGAGGAAATCGCCGTTGCCTCCAAGGACCGCGTCGGTGGCTACACCCGCATCACCAAGCTCGGCCAGCGCCGCAGCGACTCCGCCCCGATGGCCTTCATCGAGTGGGTCGATGCCTACGTGCCCAAAGCCGCCGTCACCCCTGAACCCGAAGCCGCAGTCGAACCTGTGGTCGAGGAAGCAGCGCCAAAGAAAAAGGCTCCAGCCAAAAAGAAAGCCCCTGCCAAGAAGAAAGCCGCCGCCGCTGAATAAGCCGGCGTCTCTCTCATCGAGAACCATCCAAACGCGGGAGTCGAAAGACTCCCGCGTTTTTCTTTACACTTGTCAATCGTACCGAAAATTGGCATTCCGGTATCAGCATGATGCCTTGCGCAATCCAGGTGTCCGCGTTCCGTGAGAGATCATGGAACCTACCATCAAGATCGCCCTCGTTGGCGCCGGCATGTTCGGCGGAGATGTTCACGCACGTGCGTACGCGGACCTTCAGCGTTTCGGCATCGCCGGGCAGCTCGCACGGGTGGGACTCGACAAATACTCGCGCGAACTTGCCGGGGTGAAGTTTGATCTCGTCGCCGTCGCCACACGCAGTGAAAAGTCCGCGCAGAAAGCCGCTGCAGCGTTCAAAGACATCACCGGCCATGAACCGCGTGCGTTTCACGGCGATGAACCGTGGAATGACATCCTCGCCGCGTTTCCTGATCTCGATGTGATGGCTGTCGCCACACCGGATCATTTGCATACGCAGCCGATTCTCGCCGCACTGGCCAAAGGCGTGCATGTGTTGACGGAAAAACCGATGTGTCTCTCGATTCAAGAGTCGGATCAGATCATCGACGCGGCGAAGGCGAAGAACCTCATCGTCGCTGTCGATATGCACAAACGCTACGACCCCGATCATCTGCGCATTCGTGATGACATTCAAAACCGCATCGGCGCACCGCTCTATGGCACCGCCTATCTCGAAGAACCGCTCGAAGTGAGCACCAGCACCTTCAAGTGGGTCGAAAGCAGCGATCCCTTCAGCTACGTCGGCCCACACTGGACGGACCTCATCTGGAGCTACTACCAATCAAAACCCGTGAGCCTGACCGCCGTCGGGCAAAAGCAGCGCCTCATCCGCGATGGCATCAACGCTTTCGATGCCGTGCAGGTCCGCGTGGATTACGACAACGGCATGTCCATCAACTACCACAACAACTGGATCACGCCCGCTGACTTTGAAGGCCCGGTCAATCAAGGCCACGAAATCCTTGGCGCCGACGGCAAGGTGGAAAGCGATCAGCAGTATCGTGGTTTCCGCTGGTGGAATGCCGGTGGCGGCTCCCGCACCAGCAACAACCACTTCACCCGCGAAGTCACGCGTCCCGACGGCACCAAAGGCTACATCGGCTACGGCGTGGACAGCCTCACCGTCGGCCTGGTGGCGGTCTGCCGCGTCAAATTTGCCAAGGAGTCACGCGATGCCGTCGCAGCACTCTATCCCACCGCCGAAGAAGCCCGCATCACCTGCGCCATCGTCGATGCCGCCGCACGCGTGCGTGATTTGAATTTCAAATACATCAAGGAAGGCAAAGGAGCGACCGTCACCGCAAGGTTTGGCCCTGATGGCATCACCATCATCGACCCGAACTCGCCGAATGTGTTTCAGCGCATTTATGACAAGCCGCTCTGACGCTTAGCCCAGGTTCATCGCTCCGAGCTATTTCTGCTTCGGGGCCTTTTTCTTTTTTCTAGCTTCAGGCTTCTTCTTTTCTTCCCCTTCCCCACCAAACGCCTGTCCTTGCGCGGCGATAGTCTCGGGACGCACGCCTTGAAAGGACTCGATGGCGACATCCAATTTCCGCTGTGCTTCGCGGGAGGTTTCATCCAGCGCGTCCTCTTTCAGCGGTGTCTTTTCCAGTGGATCAGCCTTCAAATCAAAGAAGCGGCCGTCGCTGTAGAGTTTGAAGCGGTGATCGTGCGCGAACTCGGCTTTCGCCTTCTGTCCACCGCTGGGATTATACCAGGTGTAGCGCCATGGACGTTCGACGCCCTGCTCACCGCGAATCTGTGGCAGGAAGCTGCGCCCGTCGATTTTGAGAGATTCAGGAATCGAAACGCGCGCAGCGGCGCAGATAGTTGGTAGAACATCGGTGACATCAATGATGTCATCGCAGGTGTGGCCGGATTTGGCCGCACCGGGCCAGTTCACGATCAGTGGCACATGCGTACCTTGCGCAATCGTCTGACCTTTGGCACCGAGAACGACTTCGCCACGAAATTTCATCGGCGTGCCATTGCCAGTGCCGTTGTCACCCAAAAACACGAGCAGCGTGTCGTTGCGCAGGCCGAGTTCATCCAGTCGCACCGTCAGTTTACCGATCAGCTTGTCCATGTAGGCGACCATGTCGGCAAAGCGCTCGCCGCTCTTCTCTTTGTCCTTCTTGGCTGAACCTTCAACATAGTCAGGACTGTCCGGCGTGGGATCGTACGGCGAATGCGTGAGCATCATCGGGTAATAGAGGAAAAAAGGCGCGTCTTTCTTCCGCGTGATGAAGTCCAGCGCATAATCATTCACTATATCAGGACCGTACTCGCCCTTGGTATAATCCACCTCCTTGCCGTTCACTTCGAGTCCCGCATTCTTGTAGCGGCTGGGACGCCGAGTGAGCTGCCACAGGCAGTATTCATCAAAGCCCCACTTCGCCGGCAGTGCCATGTCATGGCCGAGTTGCCACTTTCCCGTGACCGCCGTCGCATAGCCCGCCTGCTTGAAGAGATTCCCAAACGTGATCTGCGCCGGATCCATGTGGCCAAAGTGCGTGTAGTTCCGCGCATTCACCATTCCAGTCATGAGCGCAGTCCGCGTCGGCGTGCAAAGCGGCTGCACATGACACGCATCAAAACGCACGCCCTCCTGCGCCAGTTTGTCGAGGTTCGGCGTCTTCGCTGCCTCCCCGCCATTCGCCGCGATGGCCTCGTAACCAAGGTCATCAGCCATGATGAGGATCACATTCGGCTGGCGGGGAGCGGCGTGAAGAGTGGCGGTGACAAAGCAGGCAAAAGCGAGAAGGCGTTTCATGCGCTGGAAACGTGAACGCAGGACGAATCATTCACGCATGAAGACCTTAACCGACTTACTTCACAAACATCGGATCATCCGGGTTCCCTTTGCTCAGCAGGTAGGCCAGAAGATCGAGGATGTCGTCTTCCTTGAGCATGAAGAGCAGGCCCGGCGGCATCATGCTGATCTTACTCTCCTCGGTCTTCACCACCTTGCGGGCATCAACATTGGTAAAATTGTTGGGGTCCATCATGTTGGTGCAGACCATCATGTTGTGCTCCTTCATGTTGGCGATGCGGCCCACGACGGTGCTGCCGTCCTGCATGGTGAAGACGGTGCTGCCATACTGATCGCTGATCTCCTTATTGGGATCAAGAACGTGCTCTAGCAGGTCACGCGGGCTGTATTTGCCGGACACACTGGTGAGATCGGGGCCAACAGCACCACCCTCTTGATTGAAGCGATGGCAAGCGAAGCAAGTAGCAGCACCAAACATGTTGCGGCCATTGGCAAAGTTGCGATTGCCTTCGAGGCCAACGCCGAGCGACTTGCTTAGTTCATCGAGTGTCCATGCTTTGACGAACTGCATCGGCTTCGCCGTGAAACTCGGCGCTTTCGGCTCCGGTTTGGCATCGAGCACGTCTTTGATGGCGAGTTTTTCCTCCTCAGTCATCGTAGAGAGTGCGTCTTGTTTGATCTCGCCAATGAACAGGTCAAACGACGCACCCCCTTTATAATTCGCGGCACGCAGGAACCAGCGGAAGTAGTCGGCGCGCAATTCCTTCGTCCAGCCGGACTTCGCGAAGCGCAGGATGCGGGCGTAGTCGATCTGCTCCTCCTGTGTCGGCGAATCATTCACGAGCGGAGCCGCCTTTGCGACCACGGCAGCATCACCGAGATACACAAGCACCTCGCAGAGATCACGATTCAATGCCGGATCATTCGTCGGATACAACGGTGACAGATGCGCCGCCAGTTTGGCTTTCGTCTCGGCATCTGGTTCGCCAAGACGAGTGAAAGCGAGCATGTAATCGCGGATCAGCGTCACGCGGTCGATGCCCTTGAGCGATTTGAGGTCGATCTTGTTCAGCGCGGCGAGAATCGGCTGCTGGAGTGACTTGTCGCCACCGCTGCTGCGAGCGAGAGCCATCAGCGCGGTCAAAGCGGCACGTGGATTCGTTTCATTGAGCGCCTTGTCTTTCCATGAAGCCACGGGCTGATGCTCGATGGCGATGCGGGCGGCGAAACGGATATTGCGGTCAGGGTAAGAAAGGTGAGGCCAGGCTGCTTCGATGGCTTTGGGGTCTTGTTTGCCGTGGAATATCTCTAGAGAAGCACGAACGCTGGGAGCCATCGGATTCATCGGTTTGCTCAGCACGGACTCCGTATTCTCAGCACCGACATACGTCACGCGATACAATCCTGACTGCACCTTGCGGCCACCGATGCTCACATACATCGCGCCGTCTTTCTTGGAGACTTCGATGTCCGTCAAAGGCAGCGGCGAGGCACTCATGAACTCTTCCTGCACGCCGGTGTAGCCACCGCCGTTCGGGGAGAGGTGCACGGCATACATCTTGCCATAGCTCCAGTCGCAGATGTAGAGCGCATCTTGATACTTCGCGGGAAACTTCGCGCCGTAGCCGAAGGCGACTCCAGTCGGTGAGCCAGGACCGATGTCGCAGACGGCGGGCAGGCTGTCTTCCCAGCGCGCAGGCCATTTCTTGCTACAGGTGCGCCAGCCGAATTCACCGCCGCTCTGCATGAAGCACACGCGTGTGGGGCGATACCATGGCATGCCGGTGTCCCATTCCATGTCGGCGTCGAAGCCGAAGATGTCGCCCTGGCGATTGATGGCGATGTCGTAAGTGTTGCGGGTGCCGGTGTTGATGAGTTCCCACTTTTTGCCGTCGAGATCGGTCTTCGCCAGCCAGCCGCCGGGGGCTAGCACGTCGCGCATGAAGCCACGGCCCAGCAGCATCGGATAAAGCTGGTCTTCGGCCCAATGACGCGGCACGCGGCTGGTTTCGCAGCTCGGCTCGGGCGTTTGATTGCCGCACATCACATAAAGCGACTTGCCATCGGGTGCGAGCACGATGCCGTGCGGTCCATGCTCACCGGCTTTGCCCGGAAACGAGCGCAGCATCTCGACAGTGTCGAATTGATCGTCGCCATTGGTGTCCTTGCAGCGGTAGAGGCCACGGCCCTGATAGGCATCGTCATTCACCACGCCGTAGAGGCTGCCATTGGCATAGAGCAGGCCCTGGCAGTGCCCAAAGTCGATGCTGAGCTTCTCGATCTTGGTTTCCGAAGGACTGCCGCCGATCTCCGGCGGCGTGATGCGATAGAGAGCACCATACTGATCGCTGCAAATCATGCGCCCCTTGTTATCCTGAGTCATGGAAACCCATGAGCCCTGATCCGCCTTAGGAACGGAATACAGCAACTCGGCGCGAAAACCTTTCGCCATTTTGATTGCCGAGACTGGCGTGGCTTGATCGGCAAGTTGCGCGAAACTCGTCGTGGCGAGGAGAAGGAGCGGGATGAGCAGGGATTTCATTGCGGGATGACGATAGAATGCAGTGTGGGGACAGGATGTCGCCACTCCTTGGTTACTTCATGAGCTCATTGACCTTACCTTCGATGGCGGCGGTCCACATCTCGTAACCTTTGGCATTAAGATGCAGCAGGTCGGGCATGATTTCCTTTGGCAGTGTTCCGTCGGGCTGAAGGAAGGTGCTGCCGATATCCATGAAATGCACACGTTTGCCGTCAGCAAAGCTAGCGATGAGGTTGTTGGTGGCGACGTTCTGTTTACGCATCGCATCCTCCTTCGTGGCACCGCGTGGGAAGATGCCAAGCAGCAGCACTTTGGATTCTGGCAGTTTTTTGCCGAGAATGTTGAGGATCATTTTCACGCCTTCAGCCGTCTGCTCGGCGCGCTGGTGTAAACAGCGCCGCCATGCTCAGCGGCAGGACGGCCCTGATGCCCGGTGTTGTTGGTGCCAATCATGAGCACGACGAGTTTTGGCTTAAGGCCGTCAAAGTTGCCGTTTTGCAGACGCCAGATGACATGCTCGGTGCGGTCACCACCGATGCCGAAGTTCGCCGCCTTGAGTGGCGCCCACGTTTTGGCCCAGGCTTCCTTGCCATTGCCCTCCCAACCCTGCGTGATCGAGTCGCCAAGGAAAACCAACTGTGCTTCACCCTTCTTTGATATCTCGTTGAAGGATTCGTGGCGCTTTACCCAGCCGCCTTCACGTGGCTTTGGGTCGATGGCGAAATTTTTAGTGGTTTCAGCGAGGCTAAGAGCAGCAAAGCAGAACGTGGCAAGGGTCAGAACGAATGATTTCATGGTTGGAGATGGCGATGATGCCGGGAAGCCATGAAACTGACAAGCGTGATTGTTCTTTCACGCCTTAAGCGCCCAATCCAGCAGCGCTTGTGCGTCCCGCCAGACACCGGCATCGGTGTCGTTGAGGACGACAACAATGCGGCGGCGGCCATTGCGTTCACCGGTGGCGACGAGGCAGTAGCCCGCGTCATTGGTATAGCCGGTTTTCATGCCATCGCAGTAGCTAGCGGTGCGCAGCACACGGTTGGTATTCGCGAGGTCGATTGATTTGCCATCCGGCTTGGTAAACTT
>CANIZT010000237.1 GCA_947471905.1 Verrucomicrobiaceae bacterium | reverse complement strand
TCTGCTGGATGGGGACCGCCTCATCGTCAGCGTGGACGGCTACATGTATGCGCTCGATCCCTTCACCGGCCGCCAGCTCTGGATGAATGAGATGAAAGGCTTCGGCACCGGCATCGCCATCCTCCCCCGCCCCAGCGTCCACCGCATTGCGCAGCATGTTCATCAGCGGCGTGTCTCCTTTCAGGGCGTTCACATCCGGCGGAGCCGCCGCAGAGGCTGTGTTTTTCACCGCGTCTGAATCATCCAGATAGAGGAACCTCGTGCAACTGCTCACAAACGGCGCAGGTGCCCGGCGGTCCCCAAAGCCGATCACCTGCCGCCCCTCCGCCCGCAGGCGCAGCACCAGCGGCGTGAAATCACAGTCCGACGACACCAAGCAGAATGTGCCCACGTTCTTCGAGTAGAGAATGTCCATCGCATCGATCAGCAGCGCCATGTCCGAGGCGTTCTTCCCCTTCACCAGATCAAAGTGCTGCATCGGCTGGATGGCAAACTCGTGCAGCGCCTCCTCCCACCGGGTCAGTTCCGGCTTCTTCCAGTTCCCATAGGCGCGGCGGATGTTCACCACCCCGTGGGAGGCCAACTCGGCAATGATGAACCCGATCCGGGCCGCCGACGCGTTGTCGGCATCGATCAACAGGGCAATGTTTTCGGCGGAGACGGCGGATGACATCCGGAAATCTCGGCATCTCTTTTTCTCCTGTCACGCACCTTTCCTTCCATTCTTTAAGACGCGTTTGTCAGAAACGCGGCGGGCATGAATTCGCCTCATTTCCGCCGCCAGCTCGGGGACTGAAAATCCGGTCCTCAGTCCTTCCTGACTTGACTCATCGTCCCTAGACTCATCGTCCAAGGTGGTCGTCATGAGCCAACGCCACCGTGCCCTCGAACAGTTCGGGCCAAACGTTCGCAAACTCCGTAACGACAAGCGGCCCTCGATCCCACTTACATCAGCGCAGCGAACGATTGAGTCTGCCTATTTTGGCAAGGCAGTGAAGCTGGCAGGCTCGAGCTCGCAGGTGCTGCTAAGCGATCCGCCGAGAACGAAAAGTTTGGGGTGCTCAGCGAAACAATACAGGCGGTAAAGCTGATACTCATCTTGGCGGACAACGGAGACACTGACCTCGTTACGCGATACAAAAAATGGAGTAAGTGCGCCAAAACGAGTTGTTTTGACCTCAATCAACCGATCACGTCCGTTTTCTTCGAATGAGTGGATGTCGTATCCGAGATGATCGCCACGAATGGCTGAAACATGTTCAATTCGGTTGGCCAAGCTCTTGAGGCCCGCTCGCCAAAGGCGTTCATGCTCGAATTGGAGAACAAGCTCTTCTCCTTTGAGGCCAAGTGAACGACTCCGCGCTTCGATCTCGAGATAATTGCGATTGGGCATTGCACGCCCACTTTCCGCACGCTCACGAACTACGCTTTCGCCTCGATCTCGAGTCGGTGGAAGGACTTGAATCGAAAGGATGTCAGTGATGTCCGGAATTGTATCAACTTTCGCTTCGACGACAGACGCTACGGTTCGCGTTAAAGAATCGGCATTAGCCAGACGGTCCTCGACTACATCGCGAAGCAGCTGCTGGTAGTTGCCGAGAGGTTTGTAACCATTGATTTAGGGAACGCCTAACGAGATCAAAATCGCGCTGATGTTCTGATGCTTTCGCTCGACCGATCCTTTCGGACGGTTTTGCAGCAAACGCTGAAGGTTACGATTGTGCTCGGCTTTGTTGTAGGGCACTCCCAGCAGCTCCTTCCCAAGCATGTTGAAATAATCCGCAACTGCGGCTTCTACTTCTTCGCGTGACCATGCTTCGGGCATTGTTAGGACGTTAGCAGCATATGGGCGATTTCATCAACGGCCATGTGCTGAATTTTGTGGCTGACATGCCAGGAAACTAAAGCTGTGGAGCGTTCCGGGATAGCGATGACTCCTGAATTCGAAGAACAGATCCTCCGATATGGACAATAACGCATTCCACATTAACTCGCCCGATCTCCGGTCGGGATTCTGCATCTACATCGACACGCTCTGCCAAGGCGCGATACCGGTGGTCAGTGATTGCGAACGGCACACGGTGTTTGAAACTGAACTGGAGGCGCAGATGGAAATTGCAGACCACATGATGACGCGGCTCCGGCAATTCCTTGATGGCGAACGGGAATTCGAGGACGCGGTTATCACTGAGGAATTCGTCGTTCCAGTAACAGTGCATCCCGATGGCGTCATCACTGACGAGAACGGCGGATGTTTCAGCTCACTTGTCGAGTGAGCAAGTTCACAGCGCAGACGGAGGTGGGTGATTCCATCTCCAGCGTCTTCCATCGGCGTTGCCAAGCGCGGGTGAGTTCGGTGACGAGTTTTTCGAGGTCGTCATACTCGCGCACAGGAAGGCGCAGCAGGGGGACGCCCGTGGAGGCGAAGAGGTTGTTCACGAACATATCGCGGTCTTTGCGTTCGGCACGTTGGTGGCTGTCGTCGTCCAGCTCGATGCCGAGCATGGGCATCCAGTCCTCATTCCGGCAGATCAAGAAATCGACATGCTTCTGGCTGATCATCTGGAAGGCACCGTTGGTTTTTTCGTGCTGAAACACATCCGCCAGCCGCGGCTTCACCTGAATGCGGCAGCGGGCGTCGGTGATCTTGGCGAGGCAGTCATAGAAGCGCTTTTCCGTCTCGGTCAGCAGCGCCTTGGCGGTGTACTCGTAGGGCAGGCGGATGCGGACTTCAGGATCGGGGGCAATGAGCTTCATCAGTGAGGAGGGGATATTATTATAGAAATTATAGGCTGGATGCCATCCAGCGGCAAGTCGGCCCAGATAGTGGCGGAATGTTTTCTGTCGGCAGATGGCTCACTCGTTCATTGCCTGCGGGTGCTGTAGCTGCTGAAAGTCAGGCAAAAGATTGAGAATGAAGGAGGTGATGCGCCGGAAGGGGGGGGCTAGGGGTGGTCAACGGTACCCCTTGGGGTGGTCCATCGGAGCCCTTGAGGTGGCTCGCCGGAGCCTGTGGGGTGGTTCGTCGGACCCCAGAGGGTGGTGCGTCGCAGCCTTCGGGGTGGTTGATCGGAGCCGTTGAGGTACCCAGCCGGAGCCTTGGGGGTGCCACGTCGGACCCCAGAGGGTGGTCAACGCCACCTCACGGGGTGGTGCGGCGCTGCCCTGTGGGTAGGCGTTGATACCCCTGAGGGTGATTCATCGGAGCCTCTGGGGTGCGGCGTCGCGGCTCGTGGGGTCCGGAGCCATGAAGGGAGGGCAAACCTTCGTGTTTGCCGAATCAGGGCAGCGCAGGAGCGCTGCCCTCCGGGACGGGGGCGCGGTCACTTCTGACCGCTGTGCCTTTTCCAAGCGGCGGGCAAGAGTGCCCGCGCTCCTCTCTCATCCACTGGCTAGCAGCCGGTGTCACGGGGCCGCTCCTGCGCGCTGGACAGGTGCGCTGCGGTGTTTTAGGTCTGCGCGCCGCATGAGTTTCAACGACGCTTCCTATTTCCAACGTTTGGGCCGCGCAGCCGGCCTGTGGCTGGTGTCGCTGAGCGGCGCGGCTTCGGCGCAGACGGCGTGGATCGAGAACTGGGAGGGTGAGCGGGAGATGCTGGCGAAGCGCGGCTGGGCGGTGCAGAACACCTACACGGGCTCGTTCATGAATCACCAACGCGGCGGCATGCGTCATGGGACGAACTGGCAGGGGCTGCTGGACGTGGCGCTGCTGGTGGACTTGAACACGGTGTTCGGCTGGAAGGGCGCGCACTTCCACGCGGAGGCCATTTGGGTGCAGGGGCCCAGCGCGTCATCCCTGAGCTACATCGGTAACATCAATGAGGTGAGCAATATCCAAGGGCTGGCAGCGACGGTGCGGCCCTATCACGTGTGGCTGGAGCAGCGGCTGTGGCAGGAGAAACTGCGCCTGAATGTGGGCTGGTTGACGCTGGACACGGATTTTATGGTCTCGATTCCGGGAAATCTTTTCATCAACTCCGCCTACGGGCCGATCCAGACGTGGAACATCAACTTTGGTGCACCGGTTTATCCTTTGACGGCGCTGGGCTTCCTGGCGGAGTGGCGGGTGAACGAGCAGTATGAGCTGCAGGCCGGGGTGTATGATGGAAACACAGGCGGAGAGCGCGGCAACAAGCGCAGCTCCAACACACGCCTGGGCGGCGATGACGGCGCGGCGATCCTGCTGGAGGCGGCGCGGCAGCACTCGATTGCGGGTTGTGCGGGCACGGCCAAAATCGGTATGGGCTGGAACACGGGCCTGAGCACGGTGAACGCGATTGGCCTGACGGAGCATGGGAATGGACATGTGTATGTGATGCTGGACCAGACGCTGGTGCCGGGAAGGGGCGAGGAGGCCCCGGACGTGCTGACGTTTTTCACCCGTGCGGGCCGGGTGCTGCATCCCGGCCGCAGCGTGGTGGATCTGACGGTGGAAGGAGGCTTCACCGGCCGTGGATTCCGCGGGGCGGATCAGTGGGGCGTGGCGCTGACGCACTCGCGCTTCAGCGGCAGTTTTGTGACGGCGACGCTGGCGGGTGGTGGCACGACGAGCAGCGCTGAGACGGCGCTGGAGATCACCTACAAGACGCAGCTCACGGAGTCGATGAGCCTGCAACCGACGCTGCAACAGATCTACCATCCGCAGAGCGGTGCGCCGGATGCCACGGTGCTCGGACTGGTGATGACGCTGTCGTTTTGACGCGGGAACCATGTGGTCGTTTGAGAGCGGCCCTTGGGGTGCGGCGAGAACGAGGACGTGTTCGAGAGCCGAGCGAAGCGAGACAGACGGCCAAAGGCAGCCCGAAGGGTGAGCGATGCGAATCAACGAGGACGAGGAGGATGCGTGACTGCTTACCACCCTACGATGCTGGGAAGGTGAGCTGACGAATGTCACGCGCGGAGTGCAGGACGCGCAGCAGGAGAATCCCATCATCTGTCGGACGGAAGTAGAAGCAGTATTTGCCCAACGGGTAGCTGCGGCAGTTCCGGGCCAGTTCGGGGCGGGGACGGCCCAACCCCTGATGGTGGGCCAGATGGTCGAACTTGAGCGAGAAGCGGCTCAAGAGCCGGTCTGCCTGGAGCACGCTGTCCAAGGCCACATAATCCCAGATCTCTTTGAGATCCGATTGCGCGGCGAGGGTGAGATCGACTCGCGGCATGAGTGCTAGGCGGTCTGGCGTGCGGCGTGCTCGCGATGGCGCTCGGCGAGAAAGGAAGCCATGTTGAATCCGTGAATCACTTCGCCCCGGTCGGCCTGATCGACGGCGTGCTGGATGTCGGCACGGAGAGTGGCGAGCTTGGCGTTTTCCTCTTCAGTGAGGGGCGACTCGGTTTGTTCTTTGAAGGAGGTGAGCATGCTGACGAAGAATTCGTCAGCATCGTGATAGGCCCCGGACTGCACCGAGGCGGAGACGAACTGGCTGAGGTCGTCAGGAATCTGGATGGCGAGTGAAGGCATGCGTGGATGCTAACTAATCGGATTGGCTTTGTCGAGAGGCTACTACAGCCCGGTGTGTTGAGCGAAGTTGAGCAGGACAAGGGTGAATCATAACCCGTAACGTATCACCCTTCACCACATGGACTTTGCGATGCCATCGATGACGATGCCTGCTGCTTGCCCTCTTGACCACACCTTGAGCGGCCTCTACGTCACACTATGGCACTGAAGGCAATCATTTACCGGGCGGGTGTTTCGTTTTCCGATCTGGACAGCAATCTTTACAGCGATCATACGCTGACGATCGCTCGGCATCCGTCGGAGACGGAGGAGCGGATGATGGTGCGGCTGCTGGCCTTTGTGCTGAACGCCCCGGCAACGAATGATCTGGGCATGCTGGAGTTCGGCAAGGACATGTGGGAGGCGGATGAACCCGCGCTGAGCCAGCATGATCTGACGGGCTTGCTGATGCACTGGATCGAACTGGGGCAGCCGGAAGAGAAGCGGCTGGTGCGTGTCTGCGGCCGGGCAAAGCGGGTGACGGTGTATAGCTTCGGTAACACAGCACCGGCATGGTGGGCGGCGCTGGCGGGGCGGTTTGCGCGCGTCAACAACCTGACGGTGTGGCAGCTACCGGCGGATCAAACTCAAGCGCTGGGCGCATTGGCGGGGCGGTCGATGGATCTGCAAATCACGCTGCAAGAGGGCGTGCTGTTTGTGGGGGAAGGGGAGCGCAGCGTGGAGATCACGCCGGTGAAGCTTTTTGGCGTCGATTGAGGCTTATCTGCCCACATCGTATCTCGAACAGCGCCCCATCATCCGCTAGAGCGGGTCACCTCTGAGAGGCTTCCCGCTTTAGCGTGGGTGAGTTATTTCGTGAACGGGCTGGTGACGATCTTTTTGAAGTTCTCAGCCAGTTTAGCGATGGCATCTTTGGGGCCGGTGAGCTTGACGAAGATGTTGGATTCTGCGGTGGGAACGATGGCGGCGATGAGGGTGTAGTTTTCCTTTGGCGTCTTGGCTCCCATGGGCGGGCCGTCGTTGTAGGTGCCGGTGGCAGTCACGAGCGTGATTTTTTTGCCACCGGCGTCGAGTTCTTCGCGCTTGGATTCTGGCGTGCCCTGGAACTGGCCGAGCCAGCGCTTCACGTTGGCTTCCACGTCACCACCGCCACCAGGACCGGGGAAGCTGTAAAAGACGGCCTCGATCGGCTTCTCGACACCTTCCACGGTGGCGGCAAGTGTGCCAGCACGGAACATGCCGGTACTTTGCACCGAGGCCCAAGGCGCGGCGAATTTGAAGGTAAGGCCGGCGACTTCGAGCTTCTCATCTTCCGCACGAACGGCGGAGGTGAGCGTGATAAAGGCAAGGAGGGTGGCGGAGAAGAAGTGTTTCATGATGGGCGCGTTTAGTGGGTGGGATTACTTGGTGACGTGCATGACACCACGCATGAGCATCCAGTGACCGGGGAAGGTGCAGATGTAGGGATAGTCGCCG
>CANIZT010000236.1 GCA_947471905.1 Verrucomicrobiaceae bacterium | reverse complement strand
CCGGATCGCCAGCAGCGTTACCAATCCGTCGGCGACATGCGTCGTGCCATCGAAGCTGCCTTGCTGCCGTCAGTGGCCCCGGTGCAAACGCCGAGTAAGCCGTTCCATGCCACTGCCGCACCATTGACGTCTGTGCGCATTCTGCTGCTTGAAGACGATTCCATGGTGCGCGACCTCCTGCGCCGTGCGTTAGAAAAAGCCCGCTTTGAAGTCATCGAAACGGCTGACGGCAAAGATACGTTGCGTCTTTATCAGGAAGCGATGCAGCAGGGGCGCCCTTATGACCTTGTCATCCTCGATCTCACCATCCCCGACGGCATGTGCGGTCGTGAAACCATGCTACACCTGCGCCGCCTCGACCCGCAGATCTTGGCCATCGTCTCCTCAGGCTATCGCGATGATCCCGTGATGAAGGACTGTGCCGCTTACGGCTTTGCTGCAGCTTTGCCGAAGCCGTATCAGGTCGAAGGACTGCTGCAAATCGTGAACGGTGCACTCGCCGTGGGCCGCAGACGCGCTGCGTGATTCACATCACCCGCACCGCAGCCTGGGCCTCCATGGCCTGCCACACGGCATGCACCACGCGCATGTAGTTCATGCCTTCGTTGAAATCGGGCTTCGGTCTTGGTGCGGAAGGATCGCGCACAGCGGCGATGAAATCGCGCTCCACCGTCCAGCTTCGCTGCATCTCGGTGGGAACCGGCGCCGACTCCAGTTTTTCGCCACGTTTGCCGAGTTGGAGGTCGTCGGTGTTGAAATCATAGCTCAGCGTGCCTTCGGAACCGAAGATCCACAGCTTGTCCGTCGGCGCATGGGCGGCTACGCCGCTGAAAAGCATCGTCGCCTCGATGCCGCTGCGGAATTTGGCCATGACGTTCACGAAATCAGGAATATCGACCTCCACGCCCGCACGTTCGGGAATCACCACGTTCCCGCGTGCTTGGACTTCGACGATGTGGCCGAGCCAACGCTGAAACACCTCGGTGTAGATGCCCAGTGTGAGGATTTGAATGCCGCTCAGCTCGGACTGCTGTCGCCAGTGCGCAGGAGCCTGCGGATCGAGCCACGCATCATTGAAACTGTGCAGCAGCGCCTGATGCGGCGTGCCGATGGCGCCTTCCGCGAGCAGTTGCTTCACGAGTTCACCGCCCTTCATGCCCTGTGGAGCCGGGCAGATCGCCGTGACGAGCTCAGGATAACGAATCGCCGCCTCCCACATCTGGTTCGCCTCCGGCAGCGAGGCCGCCATACGTGCCTGCGTGAACACATGCTTCCCATGCTGGAGCGCGTAGCACGTCATCTCCGCATGCATGTAAGGATGCGTGCCGATCCACACGACATCCACTTCAGGACTCGACGCCAGCTCCTCCCAACGCTCGACTGCCTGCGCTTCTGGTGCAAACTCGCGGCAGAACGCCTCGGCGCTCGCTAGCGAGCGATTTGTCACCTGCGTGATCTGCACGCCGGGGATCGCACGCAGGCCGGGTATGTGGCGTGATTTGACGATGCCGCCGGCTCCAATGATGCCGATGCGGATGGGTTGCTCAGTTGAATTCATAGACGTATGAATCGTGACACGTTTGCGCCAACATCCAAGCCCCGCATGCAAATCCTGCATATCTTCATCTCTCCTGAGCACAACTTCTTCGGTCACCACGGCCAACCCGCGGGTGAGGCACCGGTGATCGAGGTGCCTGAAGTCGAATGTGTGGTCGGCAAAGGTCTCGTGGGTGATCGCTTCTTCGGCTGGAAGGAAGACTATAAAGGCCAAGTCACCTTTTTCGAGCACGAGCAGTATGAACGCCTTTGTGAAAAGTTTAGCGTCATGGGCGTGCCGCCCTCCGCTTTTCGCCGCAATATCATCACCAAGGGTGTGGACCTCAACACGCTCATCGGCGTCGAGTTTGAAGTGCAGGGCGTACGGTTTCTCGGCACTCAAGAATGCAGCCCATGCCATTGGATGAATCAGGCTTTCGCCGAGGGTGCGGAAACAGCGCTCAAAGATCATGGCGGACTGCGTGCGAAGATTTTGAATGATGGCATCCTCCGCAAGTCATGAACACACCTTTCGCAACTGTTCTTCTCGCCGGTGGCCGCTCCACCCGCATGAAACAGGACAAGGCTTTACTTCACTGGCATGGGCAGGATCTGTGGCAGGCGCAGTTGCACAAACTGCAATCCATCGGTGCTTCACACGTGTTGCTCTCCTGTCGCCGTGAGCAGCCACTCTTTCCTGGTGACGATGTCGAGATCGTTCATGACCCCGAAGGCATCAATGACGGCCCGTTGGGTGCCATCATCCGTTGTTTGGAGCGCGTGCAGATGCCGCTACTCGTCCTTGCCGTCGATATGCCGTGGATGACCGCCGCCTTTCTGCGCCAGCATCTCGTTCCGACTGCTGAACCTGTGTGCGGCCAATTCTATCGCGGTCCACATGGCGATGAAGTCCTCGCCGGTCTCTACGTCCCCGCCATGCTGCCCCTCATGCAGGCTGCACTGCGTGAAAAACACCTCGCGCTGCAACCGGTCATCGAAGCCTGCGTGAAATCAGGATCAGCGATGACTTGTTTGCTGGGTCCAGATCAAATCGCCTTTTTTCACAATGCGAATACTCCAGAGGATTTGAAGTGATGCATGCATCACTTCATCGCAGCTCATGTCCCAAAATCGCCAGCGTCGCGATGGCGGCGGTTTCGGCGCGTAATACCAGCGGGCCGAGTGTGATCGGCACAAAGCTAGCCGCGAAGGATTGGGCTTCTTCTTCCGTCGTAAAATCTCCTTCAGGGCCAATCAAAACGGCGACGCTGTTTGGCTTTGATGCTGGCAACGCCTGTTTTAGCGTGCGCGTGTGTTCGCTGAGCGCGGGGATGAGCTTGAAGTCGGCGGCGAACTTCAAACTGGTGGCGAAACCAATGGGAGCTTTCAATTCGGGCAGAAACGGCGTGTGGCACTGCTTGGCGCTCTCGATCATATGCCTACGCCATTTGACCAGCTTCTTTTCCGTCTGCGCGGCATCGAGATGGATGACGGCGCGTTCGGTAATGATCGGTTGAATGCTCGCAGCGCCGAGTTCGACGGATTTTTCGAGCAACCACTCGAAGGACTCGGCTTTGATGAGCGCCGGGAGGAGATGAATCGCGGTCTGAAACGGCTCCATGCGCATTTCCGAACCAATACGGGCCTGCACTTCCGATTTGGAGACGTGCGTGATCTCGCAAACGGCCACGCGCCCTGCTCCATCAAAGATTTCGATCGTATCGCCGGGCTGCTTGCGCATGACGCGACTGCAATGCTGCGCTTCATCGCCGCAGAGTGTGAGATGAGGCTCGCACCAGTCGGAAACGGGAAGATAAAAGCGCGGCAGCGACATGTCAGCGTTTCATGAGCGCCTCAATCTCATCGGCTTCGATCGGAATGTGCGCCATGAGGTCGATGTTTTCGTGTTCGCCGATGACGATGTTGTTTTCGAGGCGAACGCCGAGTTTTTCCTCACGGATGTAGATGCCGGGCTCGACGGTGAAGACCATGCCCGGCTGCACAGGCTTCCACATATGGCCGACATCATGCACGTCGATGCCGAGCGGGTGTGAAGTGCCGTGCGGGAAGTATTTTTTATACGCGGGCTTGTCAGGATCCTGCTTGTCGATGTCGTCCTGCGTGATGAGGCCAAGGCCGAGCAACTCGTCCTGCATGAGAAGGCCGACCTGCTCCTGATACTCGCGAATGATGAGGCCGGGGCGGAGCATCTGGCAGCATCTTTTGAAGACGCGTAGCACAGCGTCATAGACCTGACGTTGACGCGGCGTGAACTTACCATTCACGGGGATGGTGCGCGTGAGATCGGCGTTGTAGTTGCCGTAGTTGGCGGCGACATCGAGCAGCAGCATCTCACCATCCTGGCACTGGCAGTGGTTGGTGATGTAATGAAGCACGCAGGCATTGCCGCCGGTGGCGATGATGGGCGTGTAGGCAAAGCCGCGACCGCGCTGGCGGATGAACTCATGCGAAAGCTCGGCTTCGATCTCGAACTCATGCACGCCGGGTTTCACGAACTTCAGCAAACGGTCGAAGCCGTCACCGGTGATGCGGATGGCTTCGTTGAGTGCGGTGATTTCGTGCGGGCTCTTGATGACTCGCAGCTCGTGCATGAGCTGCGCGAGGCGGCGGTAGTCATGCAGCGGGTATTCCTGTTTGCAGCGATGGGTGAAACGAGTTTCGCGGGTCTCGGTGGGGATGGCGGCCCGCGGATGTTCGTTCGAGTTCAGGAAGACATGGTCTGCCTGACACATGACACTGCGGAATTGCACTGCGAAGTCCTCCAGCCAGTGCACGCGCTGGATGCCGCTGCGTTCCATCGCCTGCTCCTTGGTGAGCTTTTCACCTTCCCAGACAGCGATGGTTTCGTTGGTCTCACGAACGAAGAGCATCTCGCTCTGCTTTGGATCGGCAGCATCGGGGAAGAGAATGAGGATGGTTTCTTCCTGATCCACGCCGCTCAGGTAAAATAAATCGCTGTTTTGAATGAAGGGCAACGAGCCGTCTGCATTCGTTGGCAGTACATCATTGGCATGCACGATCACGACGGACTGCGGTGGCAGCTTGGCATAGAGATGCTGGCGGTTGGAAGCAAAGAATTCGGCGGGGAGTGGTTGGTAGCGCATAGAGTTGTGCAAGCGTCTCGCTTGCAGGTGGCGCGAAATTGCATGCAAGCCGGAGGCTTGCACCACTTTATTGCGCCAACACCGCCTTTGGCGGATGGCGGTCGGCCTGAATCCATTGCTGGGCTTCCGTCCAGAAAGCTTCGACGGGTAAGGCGAAAGTAGTGACGCGATCGACGCGAGCGATGTTGATGCCGACAACCTTACCTTCGAGCGTGGCGACGGGGCTGCCCATGTCGGTGGGAAGCAATGGGATGTCGTGCTGGAGGACTTCGGGGAAGTTGTCGGTGCGCAGGGAGATGCCGCCGTTGGCGAAGTCTTCGCCTTCCCAGTTTTGCAGGACCTTCGTGCGACTGGCGAGGCGAACGCGGCAGGTTTCTTCCTTGTCTTTGCGTAGGTAACGCACTTCGATGACATCACCGGGCTGGCGCTTGTTGACGATATCATGCACCTGCCGGAACTGCCCGACGACTTCGCTGGCGATAGCGAGGAGCACGTCGTTTTCCTGCAAGCCGGCCGCTTCAGCGGGGCTTTCGCTGGCGATGCCGATGATGCGCACGCCTTTGTCTCCAACAGCTGATTTTTCCGCCATGCGGATGCCCAACGCGGCACCAGTGCCGGGAATGCGGCGGATGCGGGCGCTCACCGTGCCGATGCGCGGCTCTTTGCCGGTGTCGGCCACGCTGCAGAGCCACTGGCCCATGGTGAGGGAACGTGCCGCACCGAATGAAACGGCACGCAGGCCGGTGGCACCGACGGCTTGTGCGAGAACAAGATCGAGGCGTGTCTCACGATGCACCTCGCGGAGATCGGTGATGCGGCCGTCGTTGAACTTGATGCGGACTTTGCCGAGATCGGGCACCTCGCTGGCCTTGATCAGCACATAACCATCTTCACCGACGATGGTGGCGGCACAGATCGCCCGGCCGAGCAGGCTCTCAATGCGAGCACTGCAAGCAATCGTCAGCGGCTTGAGTTTTTCGACAGCGGTGAGGGTGTGCTTGCCGTTCGTGCGCTGATCCGGCGGCAGCGTGGGACGCGGTCCTTCGGCGTGGAGGAAACTCACGCTCAACAGCAGAATTGCGGACAGGAGTTTCCGCGCTCCTTTCAAACGCTTCATTGCCCTTCCTCCTGCGGCTTTTGGGCCAGTTTGACTGATACGATGCGCTCTTTGCCACTGCTGCGAAGTTTCAGCAAGATGGTGTCGCCAGCAGCCCGGGCACGCACGGTCGCGGTGAACTGCGGCTGGTCGGTCATGGCGCTGCCATTGAGGCCGACGATGACATCACCAGCATGGATGCCAGCTTTTTGCGCAGGCGAACCGTCGATGACATCGGCCACTTCGAGTTCGGCATTGTCGCTCATGCGCGTGGCGACACCGAGATAGCCGCCAGCGCCGATGCCCCAGGTTTTGATGACCTGCGATTTCTGCATCGCTTCCCATGAGCGGAGGAAGGGAGCCATCGAGACATGGACATTTTGATCACGGTTCTCCCAAATCTGACTGTGGATGCCGATGACTTCGCCATGGAAATTGAACAGTGGCCCGCCGGAGTCGCCGCCCATCAGCACGCAGTCGGTGTGCAGGCTATTGGCGGTTTGTTTGACGATCTTGCCCACACGCAGCACCGGGCCGCGTGATTTGTCGAAGCCGCCGGGATGACCGAGCGCGAAGCACCACTCACCGGGCTGTGCTTTGATGACCTCGCGGCTGAGATTCACAAAGGGCCACGGCTTGTCACGCTTTTTAAGCTGGGCCAAGGCGGCATCCGTCGTTTTGTCCAAACCGAGCGATTTTGCTGTAGTCACACTGCCGTCTTCCAAAATGATCCGCATGTCCTTGCCCGGGCCGCCGGGCACGTGGGCGGCGGTCAGCAGCAGGCCGTCGGGCGAAATGATCACGCCACTGGCCGTGCCACCGCCGGTTTGAATGGCGACGAGCGCCAGACGCACCTGTGGCAGAAGCTTCTGCACGTCGCTTTGCACCTTGAGGAGAGAGGCGATGTCGGTTTTGGGCTCGACACTTTTGTCCGAACCACTGGCTGCGAGAGCTGACGCGGCAATGATTTTCAGCACCACGAGGATCGTGGCGGCTCTGCGAGGCAAATGAGTGCAGAGAGAGAGCATGCGCGTGGTCTAAACTACTTCCCCGTGCTCCGCAGGTCAAACAGGCATACGAAGGGGGAATCTGCGGTTGAATACGGTGCTGGCCTGCGCTTCTCTCGGCTCATTCACCCCCAAAACATACTCCTTACATGAACTACGACCTCATTGTTATCGGCGGCGG
>CANIZT010000235.1 GCA_947471905.1 Verrucomicrobiaceae bacterium | reverse complement strand
TCCGCTCCGCTCCAGCCTCCTCTCAGGATCGAGGCAGGCACGAAGCTCATCACAGCCTTGACGAACATGCCCAACACCTGTTCAATCGCTTAGAGGTGACTCACTTTTGATCCGCGATCCGCTACACTTTTGATCCGCGTTTTATAGCCGCATTAGTCTCGCACTGGTTGCCAGTAAAACTGCCCTGTAGAGTATCCATTTTTGATCTCCATGTTTCGCGTCCAGCTTTGCCCCGTCCACCCATCCACCTTAATAACCACGCCGCTCCCCGCCGCAAAAACATGGTAGCGTGAACCTAGCCACGAATGCAGTAGTGCACCGGCCAGCAAGGCCAGCACCAAACATGGAACAAAAACACGGTAATTCATCGAGTTTGAAGGACGAAAATTCTCCCAGATACGTTGCTTGAACATCACCCAAAAATCCACTCGCTTTTCTGCTGCCGCCTGCACCGGTGCCTCCTGATACGTTGCTATTGGAATCCATTCCTGCGCTCCCACGGGGCACACAAATGCCTGTTGGCTCACGGTTCCGGCCAATTGCATCTGCCGAATCTGCGCCAGCGTGAATGGGCCATATTGTTGGCCGTTGTCCGACAAATAAAGCATTCGCTCCATCGGTGCGCTTTCCACTTCGCTAGTCCCTTTCAAGGTCACACATTCTTCGGTCATCTCCCGCCACCGGTTCTTCAGGTAGATGCCATTCACGATCCATGAGACAGGGTTAAAGTCCAGCAGCGTTCCGAGAACCCAGGCCCACCTCTGACGTTTCCACATGAAAAGCCCACACATGCCGCCAGAGAGCATCCACACTCCGATTATAACACCATCTTTCCCTTGCCCGAAAGCATAAGGCACCACACCCAGACATGCGATATTCATGATGCTGCGAAAATAGCCCCACTGAAAAGGCAGTTTGTCTGGATGGTCTTTTTTCCAATGTTTCGCAAGAGTGTGCGACATGGGCCACGCAACAAACAGCATGAACAATATCACACCGCCTGAAAACAATTGCTGATTATCGTCGCTCGTCATACGAGGCCACTAGATCATCTACCATTATCCCGTCAACGAGCAGCAAGGATGGGTGGCGTTAATTTGCCGCTATAATGCGGGCCGCGCTTTTCTTTTTTACCAACTAGGATGCAGCGTGGTGGATCTGGAGTTTAGCGGCAGTGTCTCCAGTGCGGAAACCGTGACCGACGCGTCACAGGGGTAACTCTGTGCGTCCGGCTGGCCATGTGAGAGCTGGCCAACTAAAGAGTGACCGCCCGTTTCTTTTTTGTGAGCGACGCCCTACCGGCAGCAAGCGATGCAAGTTCCTGTGTGTGCGTGTGCGAATTGTGGAGCAGTTCGGTGCGGGGAATGATCCAGCCACCGGGAGCACGGCAAGCGGGGAGTGTTCCGAGTTCGAGGCCGGGCCGCTGGAATGGGTTTGGAGGGCGGGAAAATCTAACCATTGGCCGTTCCGGTTTCAAAAACCGCAGGCGTTCCAATCCGCTTACAATCCGCTTATTTTGGGGCTTTTGATGCCTTTTCGTGCCGCGCACTGCTTCCCGATGAATTTGACCGGATGGCGCTGGAAGCCTTGATTTTAGGGCTTTCCAGCCGTTTTCGAGTGGAGCCAGCAGTCGGGGTCGAACCGACGACCTGCGGTTTACAAAACCGCTGCTCTACCACTGAGCTATGCAGGCGAATCCGTGAAGATTTGACAGTAAGCGTCTTGATCGATTCAGCAACAGGATTTCCTGGATTGCACCGGCTTAAGCGGGAACTACAGAACATTGAACTTTAAACATCGCACCTCTACACTCCCCAAATGCTGCGCTTCACACTTTTCGGTTTCCCGATTCTTATTCACTGGATGTTCTGGCTGAACACGGCTTTGATGGGCGGAGCACTGAATGCTAGTTCGCCAGAACAATTGCGTGGACTTCTGGGCTGGATGGTCGCGGTGTTTCTTTCCATCGTCATTCATGAGTTAGGCCATGCGCTGACGATGCGAAACTGCGGTGACCGTCGTGTGGGCATCTTTTTGTATGCGTTTGGCGGTCTGGCACAAGGCAGCAGCAGGCTCACGCGTAGAGAGGACCTGATGGTAAGTGCCGCTGGACCGGCACTGCAGATTCTCTTCGGACTGGCAGTAGGCTGGTCGATCACCATTTGGCGCGTGTCATCACCATGGCTGCTGGAAGCACTCGACAGCTTCACCGCAGTCAGTCTGTTCTGGGCCCTGCTGAATCTGGTGCCCATCGTGCCTCTGGATGGCGGCAGGCTCTGCCAGGCCTGGCTTGGAGTGGAAAAACAACGACTGGCGCTAACGATCAGCCTGGTCTGCTCGGCTGCGATTGCCATGTTGTCGTTTGAGAGCGATCTTTGGCTTGAATTGCAGAATAGTGTTTTAAGACTGCTCGACATCCGTGCCAGCACTCGCATCGGTGGTGGCGTGTTTTCCCTCGTGCTTTTCGGCATGCTAGCTTGGAATAATTGGAAACAGCTACGCAATGAGCCGCAAGTTCCGTGGATGAACGCACGATGAGATTGAATTGAACCGTTTTGACCCGCATGCGCATCACTTTCTGCCTTTTCACCTTTTTCCTGTCCGCCGTTCTTGGCTCCGCCCAGACACCGAAACCAGAACTCATCTCCCCCAAGGTCAAAGCGGCGGTTGAGAAGGCCGTGGGCTGGCTGATACGACAGCAGAAATCAGCTGGCTACATCGTGGATGAAAAATCCGACGCAAAGCCAAAGCGCGGCGATCTGCCCTCACACAGCGCCGCGATGACCGCGCTCGCGCTCATGGGTCTGGCCTCCGTTGGTCACATGCCGGATGATCCGACTCCTGAAGGCAAAGCCTGCGCAAACGCCCTGCGCTACGTGGTGGAAGGCGTGGAGCCGGATGAAAACGGCTATCTTGGTCGCAGCGACCGCTCGCGCATGTATGGCCACGGCATCATCTCCCTGATGCTGGGTGAAATGATCGGCCACTCGCCGGATGAAGCCACCGACAAACGCCTGCGTGATCAACTGAAGGGCGCGATTCAGCTCATCATCCGCTCCCAGCAGGTGCCCAAGAGCGAGGCAAATCGCGGGGGCTGGCGTTACGAGCCGAGTTCGAGCGACAGCGACATCTCCGTGAGCGTCTGGCAGGTCATGGCGTTGCGTGCCGCGAAGAACGCGGGCTTTGAGGTGCCCAAAGAAGCCATCGACAACGCCGTGGCCTACATCAAGCGCAGCTACCGCGTGGAGCGCGACTCCAACGGCAATCCCAAGAGCGATTCTGCCGCGTTCAGCTACGAACCCTACGGCGGCAGGCAGACGTTCTCGACCACGGCGGCAGGCCTGCTCTCGCTCCAAGTTTGCGGCCAGTATGAAGCACCTGAAGTGATCGGCTCCGCGAAGTGGCTGCTCAAATCACCGCCTGAACTGAACGAGCCCTGGTTCTTCTACGGCTGTTACTATTATGCGCAGGGCATGTACCAACGTGGTGGTGACCATGCCGCCACCGCTCGCGAGAAAACCGAGAAAAACCTCATCGCTGCCCAATCACAGGATGGCAGTTGGTATCCGCGCAACGGCAATGAAAAAAGCGCCGGCGCCGTCTATGCCACCTCGCTCGCGCTGCTGAGCCTCTCTGTGCATCATCACTTCCTGCCGATTTATCAGAAGTAGCGACTCACTTCGCCTCAAAACGCTTCCGCAGTTCATTGAAGTAACGCCGCACCTGTTCGCGGCGTGCAGGCGGAAGCGCAGCTTCATCGAGGGCGGCTTCTTCGGCTTGAATGGACTCTAATGCGGCCTGGGTGGCGGTGCGGGTGGATTGTTCGGTGCGGGCGCCGCCTTCGACGCTGCGCACGGTGCTCTGGCCTTCATTGTTCTGCTGGCCGCGGACCACGATTTGATTGCCGCGCTCCAACTTCGGCGTGGGCGTGCTGTCGAGATCGGCCTTGCCGACACCGGGCTGTTGGCCTGAACCGGGCATGGCAATCGTGGGACCATTGGCGTCGTCAGGACTCGGATCCCCCGGCATGATGACCACGGGCGCATTGTTATCCGGCTTCGCTCCACCGGGAACAGGCGCGAGAAGCATCGGCTGGCCGCTGGGCTGTTGCCCCTGCTGTCTAGGCTGACCTTGCTGCCCCTGCCCCATCGTGAGCATTTGCTGCTGCTGTCCCTGCCCCTGTCCGCCCTGCGGCTGCTGTATCTGATTTTGCTGGCCCTGCTGCCCCACGCCGGGTGGAGTGAGCTGCTGCTGCGGGTTCTGCGTCTGCCCGACCTGTGGTGTGCCCTGCGGCCCTTGCTGACCACTTTGACCCGCCTGACTCATCTGCTGCATCGCGCCATCGCTGTTGTTCTGCCCGGCGATGCTGCTGCCGGAATCACGCAACTGCTGCGCGAGTTGCTGGAGTTCTTTGCGCGACTGCTCACGCAACGCGAGATCGCGCAGCTTGTCGGCAAGCTTTTGAAATTCTTCCCCTGCGCCTGCGGGTTTGCCCTGCTGCATCTGATCGCCTGCCGCGAGCACGTTCTGACCAACGGTGCGTTTGCGATCCTCCTTGTCCGACTGCTGCTGCACGTCCTTGAGCGTTTCATTCATGCGCTCCTTCGCCTCCGCGCCGAACTGTGGCGATTTGAGTTGGCTGGCGAGCGTTTCAGCGGCCTTCGCGGCGCTCTGCGCATTCTTTGCGGCCACCGAGTCACCGAGATCAGCAGTGTCGGCATGTTTGCGCAGGGATTCGATGAGTTTCTCCGACGCCCAGGCTTCCTTGCCCTTGCCGAGTTCGTCCGCCAGCTTCTCCGCATCACGCGCACGACGTTCCAGTTCAGCCAAAACATCGCGTGCATCCTTGCCACCCGCATTGGCGAGGTCGGTGGCGGTCTTTTGCAGCTTCTGCTTCAAGTCCTCGACCTGCTTGCTTTCGTCTTCATTGAGACCGGCGAGTTTTTTCTTCTCCCAATCGGTCTGCGCGAGTTTCTGCGCCTCCTCAGCGGCCTTGCGTGTCATTTCCGCATCCATCTCCACCACTGCGGATGGCGGTGTCGTGACGATGCTGATGAAGCTGCCGAGAATCGCGATGAGCAGCGGCACCGCGAGCCAGCGATCCGGCCGCAACGGCAGATCTTGTTTCAAGGCCGTCAGCGCCTGCGGCAAAACTTCGCGCTGCGCGGCAATGTGCGCCTGGGCGGCATCACCGCCCTCGTCACGCTGCTCAAACCACCACGCGGAAGCAAAGGCCTCACGCCGTCCCGCCGCCTGATCCCACAACGCCAGCGCACTGAACGCGCCCGGACGCTGCCACCACGCATAAGCGAGACTGCCCGCCAGCCACACGAGCAAGCCAAGCCACGGGGTGAAGACCGCACTCACGCCACGAAGCATGGCTAAAATCATCAGCACCAGCACCAACGACGCCGGAATCAGCGTCATGCGCAGCACCGCCAGCCATCGCCGCAGCGTCACCCACACCCGCACACGCTGTGCCACCGGCGCGAAGATAGGCGTGTCTGGCATGGTCTGAATCATAAGCATTATTACATCGCATAACTCAATAGAGGCCAAGTACTTTGGTTTACATTTCACCATCTTCTAATCAGGTGATGTGGGAGCGAGGCGTTCTTTTTGATTGCCGGGGCAATGCTGGCGGCCATAATCGCCACACCCGTTTGGGGCTATAGCTCAGTTGGTAGAACGCTTCGTTCGCAATGAGAAGGTCAGGGGTTCGAATCCCCTTAGCTCCACCACTCCAACCCAAACTCTGGCCATGAAACATCTGCTACTCTCTGTTTTTACCTCCTGCCTGCTTCTCTCATGCGCCACCAAGGATCTGGAGCATTGTGCACCGGGAACCAAGGGCATCATTGTTGCTCAGGAGGTGCAATGCACCCACAAGGATGGCAAACTAACCTTGCCTGCCGGTTTGTACCAAGCGGAAGCGCAATCGGCGAAGGGCATTTACTACGTGGCTCCTGAACGTCTGAAAACCACCGGTATTATCCGCGACGGCCATGAGCGCGGCGGACTCTTCATCGCCAACGAAGGCTGGCAGTGGGCATGGATCGGCCATCCGGCTTTTGAGGTCGAAGAGAACAAAACCTCCATCCTCGGCAAACGCGGCATCATCATGCCAACGCATTTCAAATTTGAGCCATTCGTGCATTACACGAAGGCGAAGAAGTAACGCCAAGCTGAAATCAACAACCGAGACTCAGTCGGCACTCAGGGGCCGGTGGCACGCTGAATGCGAGCTGGCACATCGTTGATGCTGTAGCCAGCCTCACGCAAGGAATCCCACACTTTAACCAGAATGCCGAGCGCCGCGGTGGTATCGGCCTGGAGTTCGAGTTTCATACCGGGCTTGGCGTCCTTGAGCGAGGTAATGGCGATGGCGAGTTTGTCGAGTTCAACAGGTTTGCCGTCGAGGAAGATTTTCTGCTCCTCATTGATGCTGATGGCGACACGTGATTCAGGTGCTTCCGAAGAGCCGCCGAGAGATTTGGACTCCGGCAGAGTGATCTTAACCTGCGTCTTCTCCTTCTTAAACGTCGTGGTGGCGATGAAGAAGATCAGCAAAATGACCATGATATCGATGAGCGAGACGATGGGAATCGTCGGCACGGAGCGGCGGCGGGGGCGCAGGTTCATGGCAGCGTGCGTGAGGGATCAAGATTGCGAACGCTGCACCTCAAAGTGCTGGTAAAAATGCTGGATGGTCTCCTGCATGATGGACTCGACGCGTACGGCAAGGGCATCGAGACGACGCACAAAGTAGGTATGCAGGAGCACGGAAGGCACAGCGACAAACAGGCCCGCGATGGTGCAGCGCAGCGCCACCCCGATCTCATGGGCGATGACGGCGGTGTCAGGGGAACCATCGCCACCCGTGCCAAAGGCGGAGAACATGCCAACGAGTCCGCTGGTGGTGCCAAGCAGGCCGAGCAACGGCGCGACGGTGACCATCACTTCCAGCAGCGGGATACCAGTCTCGAGGCGATGGATTTCCTCACGCGCCTTAATCTCG
>CANIZT010000234.1 GCA_947471905.1 Verrucomicrobiaceae bacterium | reverse complement strand
GCTCCTGCTCAATGACCCCCAGCTCCGCATTCAGCCACGACCAAGGCCCATCAGCGTGTGCGCTGATGCTGAACAAGACAAAGGTGATGAGCCAGCAATTCAAACTCCCCAACCATTCCCGCGATGAAGCGAACTGCAACCCACGCGAAAACGTGACGCTCAACCGCGAGTATCGAATCCCGCCAATGTCCCAGTGCTCGATCCAAACGCATCCGTCTCCGCACCCATGTGCTGGAGCATGGAGACGAAGAGATTGCACAGTGGTTTGTCGTGATCCCCCTTGAAGGCGTGGTGCTGGCCGTGGGCGAAGCCTCCACCAGCGAGGAGGATGGGAAGGTTGGTGTTGTCGTGCTTGTTGGCGTCGCCCATGTTGCTGCCGAAGAGCACCATCGTGCGGTCGAGCAGGCGGGAGTCGTCTTCACGCTTAGCGGCGAGGCTTTGGATGAGCTTGCGCAGCAGCACCATCTGCTGGCGGTCAGCGTCTTCGAGCTGCTTCACCTTTTGTGGAGCCTGGCCGTGATGGCTGAGACCGTGGTAGCCTTCGGTGGTGCTTTCTTCGTCGTCGATCTTGAAGGCGGGCGTGGCAAAGGCATCGACCATGAGCGTGATGATGCGCGTGGAGTCGGATTCGAAGGCGAGCTGCGCCATGGCGAGCATGAGGTCGAGCTTTTCAAAGATGAGCTTCTTGTCCTGAATGTCCGCGGGCTCCGGCAACTTGGTGACGGGCTTGGGTTTGAGTTCCCATTCGCGGGCGGTGAGCAGGCGCTCCTCCACCTCGCGCACGGAGGTGAGGTATTGGTCGAGGCGCGAGCGATCATCGCTGCCGAGGCTGCGACTGAGCTTCTTCGTGTGATCCATCAACGTGTCGAGAATGCTGCCGCGCTCGTCGAGGGCGTTGAGTTGTCGTTTCACCGCTTCAGGATCGCCTTGCACGAACATGCGTCGGAACAAAGCCGGCGCGCTGTCTTCTGCGGGCAGCAAAACGCCGTCGCGTGTCCAGGAGAGGCTGCGGTTCGCTTTGTCGATGTTCACGCCGAGGTTCAGCGTGGGGAATCGCGTGAGCTGACCGAGCTTTTCCACCGCGAACTGGTCGAGCGAGATCTGATTGCGAAACCCGCTCTTCGTCGGTCCGCGCGCAGCCGTGAGGAAGCAGTTCTCCGCGCTGTGCCCGCCATTCACATCGGGATGCGACATGCCGCTGAAGATGCTGAACTCACTCTTCACATCGGCCAGCGGTGCAAGCGTCTGCGTCAGCTCGTAGCCACGCCCAGCAGTCTTCGGGAAGAACGGTTTCGGCAGGAAACCGAGGTTGTTGGAGATGATGAGCATTCGACGAGCTGCCTTCACCACCGCCGCACGACCAAACACCGGCGTCATGCATTCAAGCAGCGGCAATCCCAGCGTGACGCCAGCGCTGCGAAGAAAGCGGCGACGCGAGAAGGACTTGGCGATGTGAGGAGCGTTCATGGAATGTGTGGTTACGGGCCTACTTAGTGACTGCCGAGAAAAATCTGGTTCTGCACCAACGCGAGCATCAAATCCTGCACGCGATACCCATCCTTCTCGCACGCATCGAGAATGGACTCGATCTCGCGACGGTCGGAGTAGCGCACGGGTGTGCCGGTGGCATAGACGGTGAACTGGTGGAGCAGGTTTCGCGCGAGCTGGCGTGGGTTGGCGGCGAGGATGGCTTTCAGAGCGTGCACATCGTTAAAGGTGCGGCCGTCGATGAGTTTGCCACTCGGATCGACGTTCGCGGCGAGTGTGTAGCTGAAATCGTGGCCGGCGCGGTCGATGCCAGTGATGCGCTCGCCTTCTTCAATGCCTCGATAACGGGTGCGCCAGCCGCCAAGAATATCAAAGCTCTCCAAAGCGAGGCCGACGGGATCAAACTTGGCGTGGCAGCCAGCGCAGGATTTTTCTTTCGTGTGCAACGCCATGAGATCACGGATGGTTTTGGCACCGCGAATGTCCGGCTCCACGGCGGGCACGCTTGGCGGTGGTGGCGGCGGAGGTTGACCAATGAGTCGCTCCATGACCCACGCACCGCGCACGACGGGCGAGGTGTTGGTGCCGTTGGCGCTGACCTTCAAAATCGCCGCCTGCGTGAGCAATCCGCCGAACGGACTGCCCGCAGGCACGGCGACTTTTCGCATGGCGGAGCCGCTGAGTGGCGGGAGTTGGTAGTGCTTGGCGAGGCGGTCGTTGGCGAAGACGAAGTCCGCCTTCGAGAGCACGCTAGCGGGCATGTTTTCGCGAATCATCGCGGTGAAGAACGTGCGCGTCTCGCGCTCCATACTCTCCACGAGGTATTCGTCGAAGCGATACTCGGGGAAGAGCCGGATGTCGGGATCATCGCGGCGGATGTGGCGCAGGCTGAGCCAGTAGTCGGTGAAGTTCTTCACGAAGCGCTCAAAGCCGCCGCTGGCGATGAGACGCAACGTTTCCTCACGCAGCGTCTTGGCATCACGGAGCTGCTTTTTCGCCGCAAGCTCGCTCAAACGAGTATCAGGCCGCGAGTTGGTGAGAAAATGGGAAAGGCGAGATGCGATGACGAAGTGATCATCGGCTGATTCGGGCTCGCGAAGGAAGATGAAGTCACCGGAGGCCAGGAAGGCCTTGTAACCGGCCAGCATGGCCTCTTTGAACGGCGCGCTTTTCTCCAACCGCTCGGCGATCAGTGCAGCAAACAAGTGCAGATCTTCCTCTGACGCCGGCTCACGTGCGGCGAGGTTCACAAAGCGACGCAGCAGGCGTTTTGCATCTTCTTGAGCGCTCTTTGGCTTCACGTCGATGCCGAGATCATCAAATAACACACGATGCGAAGGGGGCGGCCAGCTTGACGGCGGAATGGGGCCTTCGACCTCAAGCCATTGCACTGCGATACCCGGCTGACCACCTTCCGGGAAAGGCGGATAGCGATAGGTCGGCCCGGATCCGTTGGGATTTTGCGCGAGCGGCATTGGCAGGCCGAGCAGGCTGTATTCGATCGCCTCACCCTCTTTAAGACGGACGGTGGTTTCATAGACCTGCTGCTTCGGCTGGATGTCGATGATGCCGCCCTCGGCCCGCACTTCATTGATGATGTCCGCGCCCGCCGGTTTGCGTGTTCGGAAGGTCATCGGCACCGGCTGCTTCGCGGGGATCAAAACATAATCTGATTGCTGCAACACGGCCCGCGCAGAGAAACGCACCCGGTAATGCCCCGGATGCTTTGCGAGGATGCCTTTCGGATTGCCGATGTAAGGCCAGCTTGCCGAACGAAACAGCGCCATCTCGATGCTCTCATCAGTCGCACCTTGTTTGACGGCATCCTTTTCCTCCCGGCCCCAGTCGATGAATTTGTTATCGCGCGCGAAGAACATCGACTCGCGATTGCCAAACGTGCCGGTGCCAGGAAACAAATCAGTGCCCATGATGCGCTTCCTCATCACCGGCGGTGGCGCGGACTCCGTGACCATCGCTGCACGCAGAGCGGCCTCCGCGGCGTCGAGATAGGCCGTGAGCTGCACACGCGACATGTCGAGCATGCTGCCCGTTTTGTTGAAGCGATGCCCCTCGCGGTCCTCGGGCAAAATATCGCGAATGTCGAGATCAGGCAGTTGCAGCACATCGCGCAGGTTTTGCTCATACTCATCGCGATTAAGCCTGCGCAGCGGCCCACGACCCTGAGCAAGCACCTCGGCACGATCGGCCTCGTAGAGCGAAGCACCCAGCACCTTCACCAAAGCCGCACGATCCTCCGCCGACATGTCACCCGACTTCGGCGGCATCTCCCCCTTCTCCACGCGATCAAACACACGCACCCAGCGCTCACGCGTCGCGCCATCGGCCAGATCAAACATCAGCGCCGTGAGATCGAGCCCGCCTTTCTTCGTCTCGTCATCATGACACTCGATGCAGCTCTGCTCGATCTGCACGGGAACGCCTGCAAAGATCGCAGTGAATGGCACGAGGTAAAAAAATAATCCAGCTCTCATCATGGTATGTTGCATGGCCTTACTTATTCACGGGCACCAGAATCTCCTCTAGGGCGCGGCCATCCTGCTGAGGCAGCTTGAGGTTCATGAGTTTCGCGATCGTGGGTGCCACGTCGAGATTGGCCATGCGTTCGAGCACAACGCCTTGCTTGATGCCGCGACCGCTGGCGATGAAGATGCCGTCGAGCTCGGGGTCACCCTTGAAGAAGCCGTGAGTGCCACCGTAGTTCACGGTGGGTGCAGTCACGGCGTCGCCTGCGGCGGCGTTGTTAAAGGCGTGACCGGGTTTGGCGTAGAGCACGAGATCGCCCATGCCCTGGTTTTCGTCCGGAGTCGGCATGCCGAGCGTGTGGCCGTCCTTGCCGTCGATCACACGGTCCACGCCTTCGGTCTGCTCGAACATCTCCTTGAGTTTCGGCAGCAGCTCATCCTTGCGGGCGGGATCGTTCACATAGACGAAGGCCATGCCGCCCTGGGTCATGCAGAAGGCATCGCATTTATTGATCGTGGGGCCAAGGGCGGTGGCGAGACCGGCTTTCTTGAGCACAACGTTCGGATACACATAGGTTGAGACTTTTTTGAAGCCGTGATCGGTGGCGATGATGAAGGTGGTGCGGTCGCGCAGGCCGCTTTCGTCCACCGCTTTGATCAAATCGCCGACGAGCTTGTCCGCGTAGGCCAGCGCGGTGTGGCTGGCCATCGTGCCGGGACCGTAGGTGTGGTGCGTGGCGTCGGTGTTGAGCGTGTGATAGAGCAGCAGGTTGGGTTTGTGAGTCTTGAAGATGTGAATGGCGGCCTTGGTCCACATGTTGTCGAGAAAGGTCACGCTCTTGCGCTTTGGCCCGAGCTGCATCCACTCGATGTGCTCCGGCGTGATTGTGCCGGCGGTGATCATCTCCTTCACGACCGGGTTTTCGGCCTCCGGCAGCTCCGCAAAGCTCCAGGTGATGGTGCCTGGCCGTGTGACGGCCACCCAGTCCGACTCCGCCGTGGTCAGTCCATTCTTGTGAGCAATGTCATACAGCGTGGGCACATGCACCAGCTTCGCCTTGTCCACCCAGGGCTCGATCTTCGCGGGTTTGTTGCCTTCTTGTCGAACGAGCAGGCCGTTGAAGAGCACGCCATGCTTGCGCGGCTCCACGCCGGTGACGAGCGTCGTGTGATTGATCCAGGTGATCGACGGATTGCTCACTGTCATCGCCTTCGTGCTCGCGCCCTCGGCGGCCAGCTTGCGCAGGTTCGGCACTTGCAGCGAGGGATTATTCCACATCCAGGCGGGAAAGCCGTCGATGCTGATGAGGATGATGTGGTGGTCCTTGCTGCCCGACTTGGAACAAGAGGTCAAGCCGAGGACAATGACGATGCCGAGAACAAGGAGGGCGCAAAATTTCATTTGGGGCGAAGGGTTACGAGTGCTTGCCTCGTTTGCTTTCTCCCACATGAAGCGCCTCGCTTTTTTCCTTCTCGCCGCCATGTCCGCTCAAGCCGTCGAAATCATCGCGCACCGCGGTTTTTCCGCCCGTGCGCCGGAAAACACACTCGCGGCGTTTGAACTCGGCTGGAAGCATCAAACCGATGCCTGTGAACTGGATGTGTATCTCACCGCCGATGGCAAAACGGCTGTCATTCACGACAAGGACACGAAGCGCACCGCCGGTGTGACGCTCGACGTGGCAACATCGAAGCAGGCCGAATTGACGGCGCTCGATGCCGGTTCTTGGAAAGGCAAGGAGTGGTCGAATGAAATGATTCCGTCGCTGGAACAAGCCCTAGCGACTTTGCCGAAGGGAAAGCAGCGCTTCTTCATCGAGATCAAATGCGGCGCGGAGATCGTGCCGGAGCTGAAGCGCCTTCTGGAGCCGATGAAGGATCGCGCGGATCAACTCGCAATCATCGCTTTCAAACGTGAAGCGGCGGCGGAATCGAAGAAAGCGATGCCGTGGGTGAAAGTTTACCGCCTTGCCTCGGGCAAAGCGAAGGACAAGAAGCCCACGGACCTGAAACAGCTCATCGCCGACACCACGGCGGACAAACTTGATGGCCTCGACCTCGGTGTGGCTGATTTTCCATGGGATGACGCGATGGTGAAGCAGATCCGCGACGCAGGTTTCGGCCTCTACGTCTGGACGGTCAATAAACCGGCCGATGTGCAGCGTTTTGCGAAACTCGGTGTCGATGGCATCACCACGGACGATCCGGTCATGGTGCGCGAAGCTTTGGCAAAGCCTTGATCTCGGACGCATCGTGTGGTCAGTGCGCGCCCCACATGTCCCCCATCACTCCTGCCGTCGTTTCCGCCAAAGATCTGCGCCTTCAATTCGGGCTGCAGCAGGTCTTCAATGATGCGACGATGAGCATTCATGAGGGCGAGAAGCTTGGGCTGGTGGGCCGCAACGGCTCTGGCAAGACCAGCCTCATGCGCATCCTCGTCGGCACAGAGAAGCCGGACAGCGGCACGATCTCACGACGCAATGGCATCATCGTCAGCCACCTCGCGCAGGAGTTCACGCTGGATGACGAGGCCAGCGTGATCGACAACGTGCGCGCTGGTGCCTCGGTGCTGCTCGACATGGTCGCGCGTTATGAATCCGGCGACTACAAAGGCGATCAGGAGGCCGAGTTGCTGCATCAGATCCAGCTTCATGACGGCTGGGGTGTCGAAACGCGCATCAGCACCGCGATGAATGAACTCGGCGTGCCTGCGCCGGATCGTCTCGTCAAAGGACTCTCCGGTGGTGAGAAGCGTCGCGTGGCTTTGGCGCGTGCGCTGGTCTCGCAACCTGATCTGCTGCTTCTCGACGAACCGACGAACCATCTCGACGCCGAATCCATTGAGTGGCTGGAAGTCTTCCTGCGCGATTTCAGTGGTGCGGTGCTCTTCGTCACGCATGACCGCTATTTCCTCGATCGCGTGGCCACGCGTATCATCGAGATCGACGATTCGCGCATCTACAGTCATCCCGGTAACTACAGTGCCTTCCTGGAGAGCAAGGCCATCCGTGAAGGCGTAGAGGCGAACTCCGAACGCCGCCGGCAGAGCTTCCTGCGGCATGAG
>CANIZT010000233.1 GCA_947471905.1 Verrucomicrobiaceae bacterium | reverse complement strand
GAAGACGCAGCAGGATCGCAACTTCTGGCTGCATGCTCTCACGATTGAAGGTCCGCTCGATCAGCCAGGCGGCATCGCCAGCAGCGAGGTTCATGCATTGGTCGACAAACTCGGCACCCGCCTGTTCCGCCGCCCGTTGCACAATGATGAGAAGACCAAGTGGCGCGGTATTGCCGATCTCGGGATCAAGGAGGGTCTGCCGCCGCTTGATGCACTCGGCTATGTGCTACGCGGTATGCTGATGTCGCAGGCGTTTCTCTTTCGCGGTGCGCCGCAACCGGTAGGCGAGATCACCAACGGCACGGCCTTCATCGACGAATACAGCCTTGCCTCACGCCTGTCCTATTTCCTCTGGTCAGCACCGCCGGATGATCGCCTGCTGCAACTCGCCGCCAAAGGCGAACTGCGGAAAAACTTCGCCGCTGAAGTGAAGCGCATGATCGGCGACTGGCGGGCCTCCAGTCTCACTGACGACTTTGCCGGTCAGTGGCTGCAACTGCGCGACATCGACCTCATCTCTCCCAATGATCGTGTCTTCCCGGATTGGAAAGGCGGGATTGGCTCTGCGATGAAAAAGGAGTCGCAGATGTTCTTCAATCACATCCTCTACGAGAACCGAAACGTGATCGAGTTCCTCAACGCCGACTACACTTTCCTCAATGAAAAACTGGCCCGCTTCTATGGCATCAATGGGGTGAAGGGAGACAAGTATCAAAAGGTCTCGCTGCAAGGCACCCCACGCGGTGGCATTCTCACTCAGGGTGGCATTCTCGCCCTCACCTCCAGTCCCACGCGCACATCGCCAGTGAAACGTGGCAAGTATCTGCTGGAAAACATCCTCGGCACTCCGCCACCGCCCGCACCTGCCGGAGTCCCACCGTTGGATGAACAAAAAGCCAGGTCATCCAAACTCACGCTGCGCCAGCAGTTCGCCGAGCATCGCAGCAATCCTTCCTGTGCGGGCTGCCATGCTTATCTCGACCCCATGGGCTTCGCTTTTGAAAACTACGATGCCATCGGCCGTTGGCGTGATCAGGAGAAAAAGCAGCCCATCGACGCCTCCGGCGAACTCGTGCGCGGCCAGACCTTTG
Source organism: Verrucomicrobiaceae bacterium (assembly GCA_947471905.1). Classification (GTDB taxonomy): domain Bacteria; phylum Verrucomicrobiota; class Verrucomicrobiia; order Verrucomicrobiales; family Verrucomicrobiaceae; genus Prosthecobacter. Next base: position 5,974 of record CANIZT010000233.1, on the reverse strand, counting down.
CGAACTTCGCTGATCTACGCAGCGTGCTCGTCCATGACATGAGCGACCAGTTTGTGAAAAACCTCGCTGAAAACCTCCTGACCTATGCGCTGGGCCGCGGCCTTGAATACTCGGACAAACCCGCCGTGCAGGAAATCCAGCGCCGGGCAAAAGCCGCCGACCATCGCTTTCAAGGCATCATCCTCGCCGTCTGCGAAAGCGTACCGTTTCAAAAGATGCGCGCCACACCCAGCGGGGCTGAGTGATTTTCGAGCCCAGCGATGGCTTGCAGCACTCCAAGCGCAGCAACACCAACACCCGCCGTTCGAAATCGGAAGATCGAAGTTACTTCGCCCCTTCCTTCTTTTTCACCGGGTAGGAGCCGGGAGACTTGGCAAACTTCTGCATGCAGTCCGCGCAACAGAAGGAGACGGCACCATCGTCCGTCTTCACACGGTAGATGGGACGTGAGGCCTTATGGTCCACCGGGCATTCATCATTGATCGGCCAGCCAGCGAACACGGTGGCGGTCATGGCCAGTGAGAGGAGGAGTGGGGCAAGAATCGTTTTCATGGGTGCAATCAGGTTGGAGTGGGTGCGCGTTACCCCTTTAACGCAGCAACACCCCCGTCTCATAGACCATCGCAACTCACGCCCACGGATGCGCAACTCAGGCACAATGCGTCGAGATTGGAGCGACTTGCGCCGCCTCAGACGCCCCCATCATCCCCCTCCCTTGATTGTGCCAAGGCGGCTGCTAGGATCGTCCCATGAGCTTCAACCGCCTCGGCCTGATCATCATCATTGCGGGTTTTATCTTTCTCGTTGGCACCGCGACGCAGCAGATGCGGCAGGACCAGACCTCTGAACAGACAGAGATCGAGCAGTTGGCCAGTGCGAAGTTGGAGCAGGAGCGACTGGCGGCGGAGAACGCCGAGAAAATGGTGAAGGACAAACTAGCCGCTGAAAAAGTGGCGATGGAAAAACTCGAAAAGGACCGTCTGGCGACGCAGAAACAACTCGCATCAGAGAAGGGTCTGATGGGAAAGCTGGAGCAGGACCGGCAAGCAGCCGAGCGCTGGCAGGCAGCGGCTGAAATGGCACGCAAAGCCAAGCCCGATCTCCAAGTGCAAACCATGATCGACCCCAAAGCCATGGTTCTCGTCACCACCGCCAAAAAGAAAAGCCGCATCACGCCCAAAGAAGCCAAGACACTTGTGCAGAAGGTGCGCGATCAGATGGGCGAAGGCGCCTCCGTGAAAATCCTCGACGGCACCGGCAAGGAGATCGCACGGGCACAGTAGTCATCGGCTGAGTCCGCTGACACAGGGTGCGGTACCGCTCGGGCTAGGATTCACCCAGTCACAATCCCAGCCCCTGCCGCACTTGCTGGCGGATGGACTTGGCATCACGGAGGGCTTCCTTGGCTTGTTTGACCGTGGCTTTATCGCCCGGATAGCGAAACTCCACGGCGAAGTCGCTCAGGCTGGCACAGGCTGCCGACAGGGCAGACCAAAGGGGTTCCATGGGGGCCAACAGCGTGAGCAACCGCTTCAAGTCATGCGTTTTGGGCGGCAAGACACCGGCTTCCTCCAGCCGCGCTTTGAGATACTTCTCAGCACTCTGCTGGCAGAGAAAGCATTGCTGATCCGGGAAAACGCGTTTGCGGCGGCGTGAGAGGGCCACGGCGAGCTGGTAGTCACTCTCCGCTTTTTCCACCCATTCACGTGTGGACGGCTTCATACATGACCCTCCCCTCATTCGTGATGTGGGTGATAAACATGTCCTCCTCCCGCAGGCGGCGTTTGATCTCCGACTCCCCGCGCACCAGCACATCCACCGAAAAATCGCAGGTCACTTCGTTGCGGATTCGGGTGGCCACCTCATGCCGGGAACGATGTAAACGCGGCATCACCACCATCACATCCACGTCCGAGTCCTCGGTGGGCTGACCATAAGCGTAGGAACCAAACAGGAGGATTTTGGCAGGCTTAAACGCTGCGGCGATGGCATCGCAGTAGTGCTGGATTCGAGACATCGAAATCATGGGCGAATGCTAACACGAGGGCGGACGATGTAAAGTTTCGACGCAGGGCTTCAGAGTGGCACCGGCAAAGAGATCGCCCACTCGCCGTAGCCGCTGGCGGTGTCATCCGACAGGGCCAGCGCCAGCTCGATCTGCTCGTCTCCTCTTCCGCCAAGCGGGCTGGCGACTCTCCGGATGGTCTTCCCTGCGGCTGTCAGGAATTGTCTCTGAACGGTTCATGCTCTGTCAGGATTTTGCACTCTGATCCCGGCTCCTCCTTTCAAGGGACACCAGCAGAGATAGAGCCCTGTTGCGGTTGCGTAGGCCAAGCCGAAGAGGACAAACTTGAAGGCATAGCGGGCGTTGTCCGTGGCGGGGCCGAACATAACAGGCGCCAGCCAAGAGTCTGCGACAGCACCACCGATCCAGCCAAAACCGCTGCACAGGATCCATAGGCCCGTCAATCGAAGCCGGCTAAAATACAGCAGGGGCCACTGCGCCAGACCGAAGCCAAAGCCAATCGCAAGCATGAACATCCAGCCCAATCCCAAAATGAAGGCTAGAAAAAGCCCCATGAAAGTCAGAGGGAGCCACAACCACACGTGCCTGACACGACGACAAAGGAAGATCGTCTGCAAAAGGCCGATCACGGCTGGAATGGTCAAGATGACGAATATGTCAGCGCGCCCCGAGTCGGCATGAAATGCCCATTGAACCACCTGCATCATTCCGGGCAACACAATCGCGTGTGAAAGCGCCCAAAGCACCAGTTCCCTTGGACTGAATAGGTTCGTGTTCATGTTCGCTCAATGGACGCGAAGTCACCTATCGCTTCGGGTCAGGCGACGGCGAGGAGGGCGCGTCGATGACACGACAGATGCCATTCGAGCCGTTGCCTGCATCCGTTTTGTTCGCCTTTGGTGTGCCCGTGGAAGATGACTCGAGTGCCTTCCGTGTCTCATCGGGATGACTCAGCATGAAAAAGTGATCAGCCTCTGGGATGATCGTCAACGCGGCCAATGGGCAAGTAGCACGGACTGTCTGTAGAAGCGACCGTAGGTGGCCGTTTGTAACGAATGGCTCTCGTGACCCCGCGACAAACCGAACAGTCTGAGTCCGGGTAAATCGCCGAATGGTATCGTCCGGCGGGTAAGCACCCAAACATACGAGGCGTTCAAATCGGTCTGGTGCCTTCTGGTAAGCCCTGCAAGCACCGAAACCACCGGCAGACAACCCAACGAGGGTCGGCTTCTGGAGAGGGAACCCCAATCTCACGGAAGCGGCATCAATGGCCTCGATCAGATACGCCGCCGGGACGTCTGCCGGACTGATACCGTAGGCTGGAGCCACAATAATGCGATCGGGAAGCGCTTCGGAAAGCCAATGGAGATACCAGAGAAAACTGCCACCGTAGCCGTGGAGAAAGACGATGGCGGGGGACTTTGGAGTAGCTCCAGCAGGAATCTGTATGAGAGCTGATCCTCTGCTGGGGCGAACATCTGAGAAGCAGTATGGCAACTGTGAAGGAACCTTCGAGTATTCAGGTGATGCTGTGATAAGCTCGTAACGCTTGGAAACGAGCGGAGCGATTGCCGCAGATTGAGACGAACTGAGTCTGAGCAATGCTGGCTGAGAAAGAGCCAATGCAACAATGGAAGACTCAGGCAGTGTGGCCAAGCCAAGCCGAAAGGCTGGCAGCAACTTCTGGGCATCTCCGGGAAGGGTCTGCGTTGGTGCTGCAAGCTTCGTCTCCCATGACAACGTAACCACCTCTGCGACAATCCAACTCTGGAGACCGAAATAGATGCAAGCTGCGAAAAGGAACTTCATTCGATGCAGCATGACGGCTTGTTAGTTAGGCGAACGCTTCGGATCAGGCGACGGCGAGCGGGCAGCGTCGATGACACGACAGATGCCATTCGAGCCGTTGCCTGCATCCGTTTTGTTAGGCCCGTGGTGTTGTTTCATTGAGTGGTTGAGACCAAGCTCTGCCATCCGCGCTGAACCAAATGGTCGTGTCGCTGAGTCCGACGACGTGCGCGAACGATTTGGCCGTGGGCGGTCCATATCGCGGAAATGTCGGAACATCGAGTTGCGACCAAGCCCAAGTGGAATCAGACGCCCTGCGCAATAGGATATGCGCTCTGTTCGGAAATGTGGGTGATCTGTCCTCAACTATGAGGATGGTGTTCTTGCTGCTGCTGGTGAGAACCGTGATTCGATCATTGGCACGGTAGTAGGCTCTAAACTCCGCTAGCTCCCGTTGCGGGTCGCTGAGCATTGATGGTGCCGAAAATGATTTCGTCTGGTCGGTCGCGACAAGGTCGTAGGTGGAGAATGTTCTGGTGCCTTCTGAGCCAATTTGAGGGCGCGCATCGGAGTTGTAGTCACAGGGCGCGCCTGCGACGTGCCGCAAGCTCAAGGAAGGAGAAAGTTCGATGACAGTAACCGGGTATCGCGGACGAGAATCAAATGCTGTCGTGGGCGGCACCGGACGCGATGTGCAAGCCGCGAATACAAATAAAAGGAGGCTGGCTAAAACTCGACGCATGGGAAAGGGCCTAACGTTTCGGATCAGACGACGGCGAGCGGGAGGCGTCGATGACACGACAGATGCCATACGAGCCTCCTGCCTGCATCCGTTTTGTTCGCCCTTGGTTGTTCGTGGCTCATGGTGTCGTAGTCAGTTCCTCGAAAATGACAGAATCTCGACTGCGTGTATAGGCCAAAACGAAGTCGTCGAAATTTCTCGCGACCAACTGTGGCTCAGCGTCCATCAGCCGGTAAACATAGCCGTAGTCATCATCAGTCGAAGCGAGGCAAATGGCAAAGTCCACAACACTGATGCACCAGTCTGCGAACACAAAGAGGCGGTGAGAATCGGCGGCACGGCACTGTGGCCATGCTCGCGAAGCTGGAACAATAAAGTCAAAGTCTCTCTCGAAATCCTCGTCTGATACCGGCAGTCTCCAGAACGTGATTCCCTCGTCATCGCTCGTCCAAGTCTGGGTGTGCGCCATACCGTTCGACACCAAAAGATAGCTCCTGAAGTCACCTGGCAGGGTGACCGCATAACGTCCCTCAAAAGTCCTCAACTGCTCGGGCGTGGCTGGCGAACCGGACTGCACGCCAAGTCGGGTCCAAAGATCGAGGAGACTGAATGTAGGGCTCATCGGAACAAGGGGACGCGTCTTAGTTGGGCGAACGCTTCGGATCAGGCGATGGCGAGCGCAAGACGTTGCTGACACGACAGATGCCATACAAGCCGCTGCCTGCATCCGTTTTGCTCGCCTTGTTCGGTTCGTGTAGAATCTTCATCTCTCGGGGCGCAATGAGAAGTCTATACGATCAGGAAGCGTCTCAAGTGGCTGCGAGAACAACGCCCTGATTCGGAGTGGCTGAAATGTCTGCGACGCACTCTCATATCCAGGAGCCGATGCAGTGATGATCAGGGGCGTTAGACCATGACGAAACGGCCATGGAAGAGGCGCTACGCCTGGACTGCCGATATAAACTAGATAGTGCCATTGCTTAGCTGATGATAATGTAAAGTGCCCCGAACGGCTGGTGACTCCTTTGCGAACGTAGCCTGCTCGAGAAGCATGTATTGAGGCTCTCGGCACCGGTAAGTGTGTCTCAGAATCTGTGACGACCCCCGACAGACGTGGGAACACGGGAGTAGTCGAAGGAAGAGGAGTACATCCTACGATTGCCAACGAGAGAATGACGGAGATCACAATCGAGCAGGTGGGTTTCCTCATGGCGCGTCGCGTTGTTGTTAGGCGAACGCTTCGGATCAGGCGACGGCGAGCGCAAGACGTTGCTGACACGACAGATAGCCTTCGAGCCGTTGCCTGCATCCGTTTTGTGTGTGCCCAGCATGGGCACAGTCCTGATGGGGTTCAAGTCCCCTGTAGATAAACCAGACATGACGAAAACATACTCATGAAACTACCAGCCGAAGTCAAG
>CANIZT010000232.1 GCA_947471905.1 Verrucomicrobiaceae bacterium | reverse complement strand
GTTGGTATGGTGGATATCTTGGTAGCGATAGTTGGAAGCTGAGTTCCGGTATCACGGAAACTATTGAACACGAAGACCGTTACGAATTTACGAACTATTCCGGCAGTCTCCGATGCAGAGAAGGCGATGTGTGTTCATGGATCAAGCCTAAACGGGGCAAACCGCCGCTGGCAATCGTTTAAGCGAAGATTTCCGTCACAGCCTTCCCCTTCCCGTCTTCGGTGACGTAGAACGGCCGGCCTTCGATCTCGAACTCGGTCTTCGGGCTGATGCCCATGGCGGTCATGATGGTAGCGTGCAGGTCCATGACGCTAACGGGGTTCTTCGTGGCGATGAGCGGGCGCTCGTCGGCGGTTTCGCCGTAGAGGAAGCCTTTCTTTACGCCGCCACCGAAGGTCATGACGCTGGTGCCGCCGGTGAAATGACGGTGCAGGCCGTAGTGCTTCATTTCGCTGAGCGTATCGACCTTGAAGGTGGTCTGGTCGTTCGCGGTGGAGCCGGGCTTGCCCTCCATGAGCGCATCGCGGCTGAATTCGCTGGCGATGACGATGAGCGTGCGATCCAGCAGTCCCTTCGACTCCAAATCGCGCACGAGTTGTGAGATCGGCAGGTCGATCTCTTTGTGCATGGCCTCGACGGTGGTGTGGCCATCCTTGTGCGTGTCCCATTGGAAGAACGGCACATACTCGGTCGTGACCTCGACAAATCGTGTGCCAGCCTCGATCAAGCGACGTGCCAGCAAACAGCCGCGACCGAAGCGACCGGTGTCATACTTCGCGTAGCTCTCCTTCGGCTCCAACGTGATGTCGAAGGCTTCGCGCTCCTTCGCACTGAGCAGGCGATAGGCGTTGTCCATGCTGCGCAGCATCGATTCCTGCTGGTAGTCGCTCATGAACTCACGCTGCGGGCTTTGATCGACCAGTTTGCGGAACAGGCGGTCGCGATTGGCGAAACGGTTCGCGTCCATGCCCTTCGGCGGCTTCACGGACTGCGCTGCTTCTTCAGGAAACGGGAGATTCATCGGCCCAAACTCGCTGCCGAAGAATCCGGCAGTCGTGAAGGCCTTCAGTTCCTCGCTTTCGCCCACACCCTCAAGGCGCTGGCCGATGTTGATGAACGCGGGCATCACCGAGTTGCGCGGACCAAGCACCTTCGCCATCCACGAGCCTATGTGTGGGCAGGCGACCGTCTGCGGGGGGACATAGCCAGTGTGCCAGTGATACTGATGCCGCGAGTGCAAAATGCTGCCGAGGTCTGGCTGCACCGCGCTGCGAATCAGCGTGCCTCGATCCATCACCTGCGCGATGTTTTCCAGTCCCTGGCAGATTTTGATGCCATCCACGCTCGTGTTGATCGCCGGGAAGGTGCTGAGCATCCGCTTCACTTCGAGCCCCTTCTCAAAGGGAAGATAGCCCTTCGGATCAAACGTGTCCGGTGCCGCCATGCCGCCCGCCATCCACAGCAGGATGCACGCGTCGGCCTTCGCAGGAGGATGCGTGACTTTATCGCCGGATTTGGCCCAGATTGCCTTCGGCGCACCCGTCATCCACGCAGCGGTGCTGGCTGCAGCGAGTTTCTTCAAGAAATCGCGGCGAACGAGGTGTTCGGGAAGATTGGGGTCGAGATCAGAGAACATGATTCAATAACGCGCACGAAGAAGCACAGTATTACAAGAATCTGGTGAGTAGATCACTCATGCACCCCAAGATTCCATCCTTGACGGGCGTCCAGTCATCGCCATCTCCATAACCGTGCTGATCAGTCTCCATCATGTTTTGTTCCTGCTGCTGCCCGTCGCGCTGGCAGCGCGCATGGTCATCAAGCCAAGGCCAGCTACACTCGATGTGGCGCAGGGCGTGATGCGGTTCTGCCTGGGTTTTGGCAAATGGGTGCTGCTGGTCGATCCGCTATGGCATCTTGCGGCAATGGTGTTGCGCGGCGGGCCGGAGAGCTTGAGCAAGAGCGTGGCCTGGATGGGATTTTTGGCGCTGCTGCTGAGCCTGCATTTCATCCTCACCGCTGCTGGTGATCTTCTCGCCGGCCTCGGCGGCATGCTGGGCTTTGCCGTGCCTGACAAGATTCAGGCAGCGCTCACACTGCAACGCCTCACTCAAGGGAGGCTCATTCGACTGGTCGCAGTGTTGCTGGTGATGACCGTGATCGGGGTGCTGCTGCAAACACTCTCGCTGGGTGACACCTGGCTGCATTTGGAGGCCATGTTTGCGCCTCCAACCAGAACAATTGCCACCGTGTTTCAACAAGCGCGGGTTTGGACGGATTATCACGCGGTCACAATGTTTGCCGCGCTGGCGTGCTTGATCGGCCTGCCTTGCTCACGTGATTTCCTGCGCGTTCCAGCGCCTTGGAAGGGAACGATTTGTTTGAGCGTGTTCCTGCTGGCAATGGCGATGCTATGGACCCACCTCGCACCGATGTCATGAAGCCGACCCCACCCAAGATTGACCCAGCGAAGCGTACGTTCGTGCCGCCGGAGCCGGAATTGAACCTCAAGTCGGCGCAGAACATTGTGCGCGCGTTTGTTTGCCTGCTGGTGGTGCCGCTGGTGTTTGAGTTCGCAGCATGGTTCACCGCCTCGAAGACAAACCTGGCCGCCGCCTGCGTGCGCAGTGGCATGCAGTGGGTGCTGACGCATGCATTGCACGAAGGGAATCGTGCCGTCTATCTGGGACGTGAGGGCTGGTTGTTTGATCAGCATGAACTGGACCGGCTAGTGCAGGCGAAACGTGATGGCAACGAACTTCATGCCGGTTTGATCAAGCTGGCGTCCCAGTTAAAGACGCAGGATGCACAACTGCTGGTGATCGCGATTCCAGGCCGTGTGACGCTTTATCCAGAGCAGATCCGGCCCGGGAATTATGCAGGGGCAGTGCGCTTGAAGAGTGAAGTCGCCAAGCTCGATGAACTGAAGGCGGCGGGCATTGACGTGATGGACATGACGGATGCACTGTGGGAATTTCGCGAACGAGAACCGGTCTATTTCACGCAAGATAGCCATTGGACGCCAGAGGCGATGAAAGCGGTCGCGCTGGCGGTGAACAAGCATGTGCGCGAGAAATTTCCGCGCCTGGGGAACACCGAGACGCCGATCATCAATGCCACGATCCTCGATCACTTGGATGCAGGCGATCTGGCGCGCGAACTTGATCCTTTATTTCCCTCGAATCTGCTGGGCGATGAAGAAGCCAATCTGATTTCGATTCAAGGCATCGAGCCGAGCGCCAAGTCTCCAATTGTACTGCACGGCAGCGAACTGATGCGGGTGTTTGATGATGCGAAGCTCAGTTTTAGCGGCGGTAAAAATCCGCATGCCGGCTTTGCCACGCAGCTTGGCACATTGCTGGGCCGGTCACTGGATGTGCGTGGCCTGCCGCTGGCCGGTGATACCTACGAAGACAAAAAACTCGTGATCTGCCTGCTGCCAATGACGGAACTGGTGCCATAGTTTGCATTTCTCATGCTGAGACTGCTTCTCCATTTCTTCTTCGGCGGCGTGTTTGTCTATGCGGGCATTCTCAAGGTCGCGGACCCGATGTCGTTCCTTGATGATGTGCGCAGCTTTGACCTGATTGGTGATCCATTGGCCGCATGGGTGGCAATGGGACTGCCGTGCCTTGAAATCTTTGCCGGACTGGCGGTGATGAGCGGTTTTTTTCGTTCTGGCGGCATGCTGATCCTAAATGCCTCGCTGCTGATCTTCCTCGCTGCGATCAGCATCTCTTGGTGGCGAGGCATCGACATTCGCTGCGGATGTTTTGGTCACTCGGATGCAACGACCAACTATCGTGACCTGATCCTGCGTGATCTGCTACTACTGGCGGCAGGCATCGTGCTGGTATGGCATGGCAAGACCAAACTCAAATCATGAGCGTCGAATCCAAATATCACTTCGCCTCGGACAACACGTCCGGCATCTGTCCTGAAGCTTGGAAGGCGCTGGAAGAAGCGAATGCGGGCTATCATCCATCCTACGGTGCCGATTCGATCACAGCGGAGGCGTGTGAAACGTTCCGGCAGTTTTTCGAGACCGACTGCGACGTGTATTTCGTCTTCAACGGCACGGCGGCCAATTCACTCTCACTGGCGACGCTGTGCCAGAGCTATCACAGCATCATCACGGCACAGGAAGCACATGTGGAGACGGATGAGTGTGGTGCGCCGGAGTTTTTCAGCCACGGCTCCAAAATCCTGCTCGCCCGCAGTCCGCTGGGCAAGCTCGATCCTGCCGATGTCGAGCGACTGGCAACGAGCCGCAACGACGTGCATTTCCCCAAACCGCGTGCGTTGAGCATCAGCCAGAGCACGGAACTGGGCACCGTGTATCGGCCCGGGGAGGTGAAAGGACTCGGTGCACTCGCGAAACAGCATGGCCTGACGATTCACATGGATGGCGCACGGTTTTTCAATGCGCTGACCGGTTTGAACTGCGCTCCCGCGGACATCACCTGGCGTGCCGGGGTCGATGTGTTGTGCTGCGGCGGCACGAAGCTGGGCATGGCGGTCACGGAAGCCGTGGTGTTCTTCAACAAGGAGCTGTCGCAGGAGTTTGCCTACCGCTGCAAGCAGGCTGGGCAGCTATGCTCGAAGATGCGCTTCATCTCCGCGCAATGGCTGCGCATCCTCCGTGATGAAACGTGGAAGCGGCATGCGCAGAATGGCAACACGCTGGCGAAGCGTCTCGCGGATGCGCTCGGTCATCTGCCCGGCGTGCAGATTTTTTATCCGGTGGATGCGAACGCGGTCTTTGCCAAGCTGCCTGACAAGATGAAAGACGGCCTCAAGGAACGCGGCTGGGTGTTTTACAGCTTCATCGGCGGCGGATCGCGCCTGATGTGCTCGTGGCGTACGCTGGAAGCGGATGTGGACGCGTTTGTCGCGGATGCGACGGCGTTCGCGTGACGTGAATCACACGCCTTCCGCAGCTTCATCGGCAGCGATCTTTGCCATCGCGGCGGCACCGGACGAGTGTTTGAAATGCAACTGCAGCACGCGGCGGAGGTCGGCCTTCGTGGTGGTCACTTCGTAGTCTTCAATGGTCACCTTTTCTCCGACTTTGGGCAGATGTCCAAGGAGGTGGGTGACGTAACCGCCAACGGTGGTGACTTCATCGCTTTCGAGGTCGATGCCGGTCTGATCGGCGAGTTCGTAGAGGTTGTAGGTTCCTTCGACGGTGAACTCGTTCTCGTTGATGCGGCGGAACTCGCTGACGTCGTGATCAAACTCGTCCTGGATGTCGCCGACGATTTCTTCGAGCACGTTGTCGAGCGTGACGACGCCGACAGCGCCGCCGAATTCATCGACGGCAAGGGCGACGTGGACGTGCTTGTCTAGGAAGAAGCGCAGCAGCTTGTCGATGGGCATCATCTCCGGCACCATGTGCAGCTCGCGTTTGATTTTGCGCAGGTCAGGCTGCGGTTTGCCGATGAGCCCAAGGAGATCCTTGATGTGAATGATGCCAATGGAGTGGTCGAGATGACCTTCAACGAGCGGATAGCGCGTGTGCTTGGAGTCAATGGCGACCTTGAGATTGACCTCGAAGGTCTCGTCGGCATCGAGGGAGATGACCTGGTTGCGCGGCGTCATCACATCACGCACGCAGCGGTCGTTGAGGGCAAGGGCGTTGAGGAGAATGTCCTTCTCCGTTTCCGTCACCTCCTTCGATTTCTGGCTCTCGGCCACGATGTGCCGTAGTTCTTCTTCGGAGTGGGCGAGTTCGCCTTCCGATACCGGATCAATGCGGAACAAGACCTTCAAAGCGAGGTTGGACGAAACGTTGAGCAGCACGATCGCCGGTTTGAAGATGATGTAGAAGATATGCAGCGGACGAGCGATGATCAACGCGGTGGCGAGCGATTTGCGGATGGCGAGCACCTTCGGCGTCTGCTCGCCGAGCACGACGTGCAGATAAGTCACAACGGCAAATGCGAGCGTGATCGAGACGCCCTTGATCCAGACCTCGTTCACAACGCCCAGCTTGAACATGAGCGGCTGAATGACGGCGGCGACGTAAGGCTCGCCGGCCATACCGAGCGCAATACTTGCCAGGGTGATGCCGAGTTGGCTGGCGGAGAGATAGGCGTCGAGATTGCGCGTGACATGCTGAGCGAACTTGGCACCGGCCGTGCCTTCGTCGATTTCGGCCTGGAGCTGACTGTCACGCACTTTGACGATGGCGAACTCGGCGGCGACGAAGAATGCGTTCAGCAACACAATGCCCAGCACGATGCATGCCTGCCAGAACAGCTCTGTGGCGGTAAAATCCCACTCGTGCGCGAGTTCGGCAGAGGCGTTGGCAAAAAACAGGGGCATCAAAGTCATTTCAGGAACCGCAGGGCGGCGTGCTCACAGCTTCTCATAGTTACCATCGCAGCGTTTTTCGAGGATGGTGAAGCCAGCGGCTTTGGCGTCGGAGACGGACAGCGGCTTGGTGAGTTTTGGCGTGTTGAAACCAGCAATAAGTTTTTTCACCGGTTGCTTGCACAGCGGGCAGACTTCGAGGGCAGGTCTGCTCATCGGGCGGCGCAAGTCAAAACCCCTGCGGCAAGCAGGGCAGCCTTTTTCAGCGTCTTCCGCGATGTAGGAGTAAGTCGGCATCAAATGGATGATTGCCCCTCTTCTCCATGCAGCCGGAGAGCAAATGTCCCGGCTGCAAGTTAGGACGGGAATATTACCAACTGGACTTCGTCACCCCTGGGATCATACCCTGGGAAGCGAGTTCGCGGAAGGTCATACGGGACATCTGGAAGCGGCGGATGAACGCGCGACGACGACCGGTGACACGGCAGCGGTTGATGAGACGCGTCGGGCTTGCATCACGAGGAAGCATGGTGAGGCCGACATAGTCGCCCTTCGCCTTGAGTTCAGCGCGCAGCTTTGCGTACTTTTCGACGGTTTTACGTTTGCGCTTGTCGCGCTCGAGCCAGCATGTTTTTGCCATAGGGGCGCGCATTCTGGCCTGCGGTCTTGTTTTCGCAAGGAGAAATTTTCACTAGCAGTCGTGAAGTTTCACGCTAGATGACCTCCCCTATGGTCATCTTTTACGGCATGTGCATCGCAGTCGGGTTCCTTCTTTGCGGAGTGGTGGTGTTCACCTACCT
>CANIZT010000231.1 GCA_947471905.1 Verrucomicrobiaceae bacterium | reverse complement strand
AGGGTCGTGACCCTGTGGCGGATCGTGCTTGGGATCAGATCTGAGGGCGTTGTATTACGCTTTCGGCGGCCACGCGACACCGCTCAACTCCGGCGGCAGTTGTGTCGGATCGACGGGATAGAATGACGAGAGGTCGATCGCAGACTTCGAGCCCTGAATGAACTCCAACTCCTCAGGCGCACCGATGATCAGCCACAGCACTTCCTCGTTCGTGTCATTGAAGACCTGGCGCAGTTGCTCTGGGCCAACGAGCACGCCACCATGCTTGGGCACGGTCAGCGTCTCATCTCCCACTCGCAGACGTCCGGTGCCTTCGAGCACAAAATAGAACTCCTCGGAGCGGATATGTTTGTGCAGCGTGTTCGCGCTCATGGGTGGCATTCGCCACAGCCGTGCGCCCATGTTTTCGCTGACTGTGCGTTCGAGAAAATCCGCATTCGGGATCTTCATAAGGTTCGAGAGACGCCAAGACAGGTCGTCTGGTTTGATCAAATGATACCCTTCTATGGCTTTCATAGCTTTGTTTCGGTCACAGCGTTCCCGCTTCGATTTGATCGAGGTAAATGAACTCCGGTGCTTTCACGCCCGCCTCTTCTCGAATCTTCACAAGCCGTGGCGATTCAAAGAACGCCTTCGCATCCGCGATGGATGTCCACACTGAGAAGTGCACGATCTTGTTCGCATCGGTCTCGTATTTCAGCACTTGATAGGAGCGTTCACCGGCCTCCTTCCGAATGCCTGCGGCGGAGTCGAACACGGCTTTCCAGGCTGGATAATCAGCCACTTCATGAATGATGAGAACATAGGGTGTCATAGAAAATTAGGGTGCTTTGAGGTGTGTTTTGGTTCCGGGGAAGTGCTTCTCTCCCCACTTGGCCAGGGCGAGCAAGGTGGGCAGTAGTTCACGACCTTTCTTGGTGATCTTGTATTCGAGCCGCGGCGGGTTGTCCTGGTAGGGCGAAGACGAAAGGAGCCCACATTCCTCCAACCGCACCAACCGATCCGCTAGAATGTTTGTCGGAATGCCTTCCGGTGATGCGGTGAACTCACCGTAACGGCTCTTTCCCCAAAACAGATCACGCAGCACCAGCAGCGTCCATCGATCGCCAAGCACGTCGAGCGCTGCCGCTACAGGACAGGGTGAGCGCAACTCACGCTTCGACTTTGTTGTTGATGCATTTCTTGCCACGTGACGTCTCATTGGTCTAGTGACTTGTGTTTTGCAAGTTACTATTTGCCATGCTGCTGGTTTGCTTCACCGTTGACGGCCGATGGCTGATCTTCGATTACCCAAACCCTCAGAACAACTCGCTGGCTGTGTGTGGCTGCCACGCTTCATCGCCAAAGTCCGGCACCACCATGCTGGAACATTGGGTGAAGACTATCAGCTCGCGTTCTGCCATCCTCGTGGTGTCGATGGCCGGTTCCTGGAACACTTCGCGCTGGATAAGGATGATGTGGTCACTGCCATTCTGAGTGCAAAGACAGATGAGGAGTTGGAGCAATGGTTCACCTCTTTGCCTGAGGTCACACAGGAACGCATCGCCGCATGGAATGAGTTTGCCCCGCTGATCGGAAGCCCAGGGCAGCCTGGCGAGCGAGAGCTTGCCTTCATGCTCCGCCGCACCTACCCGAATGAAGCCCCGCCTGTCGCATTGAATTCGGCGTTCGACGCCATTCTCTGGGATGAGCGCTAACAACTGAGCAACCTCTGAATCATGATCAAACTCATTCAATTCCCTTGGAGCACCTACTGCATCGTCACGCGCCGCGTGGCGCAGTTCGGCAATGTGCCTTTGCAGATCGTGAACATCCCACCGCTGGATCGCTCGCTAGCTTGGAATTTGTCGGGCGGACGAAGCTATCGGGTGCCGTTGCTTGATGACGACGGACACGTGGTGGTCGAGGAAAGTCACGATACTCAAGTGATCGCCCGCTATCTGGACGAGAAGTTCAAACTCGGACTCTTCCCTGCCGAGTATGCGGGCGTGCAGAGCATCCTTTGGCGCTACATCGAGAACGACGTCGAGGACCCGGCGTTCCGGCTCAACGACATCTACTACGAGGAGTGGGTTCCAGAGCACGAGAGGCTCAACCACTTGCAATACAAGGAGCGCCGATTCGGTGCAGGCTGCATCCAGCAATGGAAGACGCAACAAGCGGAACTGACCGCTCTGCTTATCGAGCGTCTGCGCCCCTTCGAGGCCATGCTCGCACATCGTCCATTCTTGCTGGGCGAGCGGCCTTATTTTGTGGATCTTGATTTGGCGGCCATGCTCGACAGCTACCTCACGTCAGGGCACTACGAGATCCCGAACGAGTTGCCGATGGTGAGGCAATGGTTTGATCGCCTCAATGCGGCACGCAGCGTTCAGTTCGTGTCTGCGACGACAAATCGTCAGCCCGGGACGGAAGCTGAAATGCCGATGAAGCACGTGAAAAACAGGGAATGAATCTGTTCCGGGCTTGTATGCATTCCGGAGGTCAGTCATCGGCTGTGGGTTGATCCGCAGGCACATCACGCTAACAGGAAAGCATGACCCTCACGCTTCCCAAGTGGTTCGATCTCCACACGCACTTCCGCCAAGGCCCGGCGATGGCTTCGTATGTCCAGGCGCATCTCGATATGGGCTGCGCGGGTGCTTTGGCCATGCCGAACACGCAACCGCCGGTGTCGCGGATCTCAGGCGCGGCTCGAAGCGATGGCTGGAGCATCGAGAGCTACTCAGCGGAGTTGCGAGCAGCTGGTGCGGAGGCCTTTGAGCAACTCATCGTGCCGCTTTACCTCACGCGGCAGACCACGGCGGCGATGATTCGCGAAGGAGCTTCCTCAGGGCTGCTGCGGGCCTGCAAATACTATCCGCCGCATGGCACCACGAATTCGGAGCACGGCATGCCGATGGATGATCTCATCGGCGGCGAGGTATTCCGTGCCATGGAGGAGTGCGGCATCGTGCTCTGCATTCACGGTGAGCAGCATGCACTGAGTGGGCCGGATTACATCGACGCGCAGCAGAATGCGGAGACGCGATTCTACACGGAGCGCATGCCGCGTCTCCTCGCTGCGCATCCAAAGCTGCGCATCGTGTGCGAGCACATCACCACGCGCACCGCAACGGAGTTTGTGGCCGCCGCTCCAGATCATGTCGGGGCAACGATCACGCCGCAGCATCTGCTCTACACGCTCGGGCATTTGATTCAGGGGCTGAAGTATCATCTCTACTGCCTGCCCATCGTGAAGTTTCAGGACGATCGCACGGCGCTGCGCGCTGCGGTGACAAAAGCGGGCCAATCGAAGTTCTTCGCCGGCACCGATAGCGCTCCACACACCACCAAGGCCACCGCCTGCGGCTGCGCAGCCGGTTGCTTCACTGGCGGCTGTGCACCACAGCTTTACGCGATGGCGTTTGAGGAAGCCGGTGTCGATCTCAGCACCGCTGACGGCCATGCACTCTACGAGCGTTTCCTCAGCCTCAATGGCCCAGCGTTCTATGGCTTCGCAGCCTCCACGCAGTGTTTCACCATGGAAAAGTCTCTCTCCCAAATGCCGATCCTCGAAACGCCGACTGGCCCCGTGATGCCTCTGCCTGCGGGTATGGGCATTGAACTTGCGTGGCGAATTATGACGTGAACCGTGGCATGCAAAATCGGGCTTCGCTAATATTGAATGAAGCCGATCAAAGTGTGCGGCGTATGTATCGGCCTACGCACACATGACATCGAGCCTGTCTCATTCTCGCTTCTCGAAAATCCGGCCTGATCGGATATCTAGGTTCATTGTTTTGCTCATGGCATTGGCATCGGACATGTCAGCAGGTAAGGCACAAAGTCCGGCGCAGGCATTGCTCGCGCAGCACTGCGAGAAGTGCCACTCGGGTGCCAAACCGAAAGGCCATTTTGCCATCGCGAGTCTGAGCGACGATTTTTCTGACAAAAAGAATCGCGAGCATTGGCTAACTGTGCTCGAGCAACTCAAGAGCGGCGACATGCCCCCAGAGGAGAAACCACGTCCGCCGACGAAGGACGTGCAAAGCGTGGCGGAATGGATCAGCGCACGCGCTGGCCAAGCAGAGACCGCTCAGCGCGAGACGGAAGGCCGCGTGGTGATGCGCAGGCTGAATCGTGCGGAGTATGCCAACACCGTGCGCGACCTACTCGGCGTCGAGGTGGATTTGTCCGACCTGCTGCCGCCTGATACCTCGACCAACGGCTTCGATAACAACGCCGAGTTGTTACACACCTCCTCCCACCTGATGCGCAACTACCTCGATGCGGCGGATCGAGTGCTTGATGAAGCCATCGCCAATGAACCGGAGCCGTGGATCTTGAAGAAGCGCTTCGACATCAGGGAAGAGAGGTCCGTCAAAGCCAAGGGCAGCGTTTACCGGCACACCGACGACGGCGTAGCCATCTTCGCGACGTGGGAGTCGGCGAACATCCGCGTGACGATGTGGAACTTCCGCAGCCACGTGCGCGGCAAGTATCGCTTCCGCATCTCCGGCTACGGTTTCCAAAGCCAAGGCAAACCCATCACCTTCCGCGTCACTGCGGGCACGCTCAAAGAGGTCACGGAGGAGCATCTCATCGACTACTTTGCCGTTCCTGCCGATAAACCGACGGTGATCGAGTTCACAGAGCAACTCGAGCCCGAGAACCGCATCCGCATCCTCGCTGAAGGCTTGCCCGCGTTGCCGCCGATGGTTGAGAAAATCGGTGCCGACAAATACACCGGTCCTGGACTCGTGATCCAGTGGGTGGATGTGGAAGGCCCCATTCTGGAGTCTTGGCCACCACCGAGTCACAAGGCGATCTTTGGTGATCTCAAGCAGACACGCCTTTCGCCCGAACGCTACGAGGCCACTTCACAGCAACCGATGATCGATGCCGAGCGCATCCTTCGCGAGTTCGCTCGTCGTGCGTTTCGCCGAAACGTCAGCGATGAGGACATCAAGCCCTTCCTTGCACGCGTGAAGTCGAAGCTGGACCAAGAGTCCACCTTTGAGCAGGCGATGCGCGTTGGACTCAAAGGCATTCTCGTTTCACCCGACTTTCTCTTCCTTCGCGAAAAAGGGCCGAAGCTCGATGACTTCGCTCTCGCCAGCCGCCTATCGTATTTCCTCTGGAGTTCGATGCCCGATGAGACGCTCTTCAAACTCGCCGCCGCAAACAAGCTGCATGAAGCCGACGTGCTTCGTCAGCAAGTCGAGCGCTTGCTCAGCGACCCCAAGGCCAAGGCCTTAAACACCAACTTCACCGGCCAATGGCTCAGCCTCCGCGCCATTGATGCCACCTTGCCCGACCGCACGCTCTACCCCGAGTATGACGACATCCTCAAGACATCGATGCTCAAGGAAACGTCGTTGTTCTTCGACGAAGTGCTGAAAAACGACCTGCCGCTGACCCATTTCGTCAGTTCCGACTTCACCTTCCTCAATGCTCGTCTCGCGAAGCACTACGGCATCCCCGGCATCGAAGGCATGGACATGCGCAAGGTCACACTGCCAGCCGATAGTCATCGTGGTGGACTGCTCACGATGGGCAGCGTGCTCAAAGTCACCGCCAATGGCACCACGACATCGCCCATCATTCGCGGCTCCTGGGTGCTGGAGCGCATCCTCGGCACACCGCCGCCCAAACCGCCTGCCGATGTCGAAGCCATCGAGCCCGACATCCGCGGAGCCACCACGATCCGTGAGCAACTCGCCAAGCATCGCAACGTCGAAAGCTGTGCCACCTGCCATCGCAAGATCGATCCACCAGGCTTCGCTCTCGAAAGCTTCGACGTCATCGGCGGCTGGCGTGACCACTACCGCGCCCTCACCAACGGCGGCGAAAAGGATGCTTCAGGCCGTCGCGTGAAACGCGGCCCCGCCGTGGATCCCAGTGACGCACTGCTCGACGGACGCCCTTTCCGCGACATCGACGACTACAAGAAGCTCATCCTCGAAGACAAGGACCAACTCGCCCGCAACCTCGCCGAAAAACTCATGAACTATGCGACCGGAGCGCAACCGACGAAGCTGGATCAGCTGCATCTCGACGAAATTGTTACGGATATTCGTTCGAAGGGGTATGGGTTCCGGTCGTTAGTGCATGCGGTGGTTGCGAGTTCGCTTTTTGGGAGGAAGTAAATGATCAATCGTATGAAAGCAGCATTAATACTGATCGCAGCCCTGCCCATCATGACTTTAGCAAGAGATTCTCGGCTGAACAACATTTGCGCGGAGTTCGATCATCGCGAGTCCGCTGATGATTCGACCAAGGCACATAGGACCTGGCTCGGAACTCCCACTGCCAAGGAGGACATCAGATACTTAGTAGAGCATTTCGACGAACTTGGTGATGTGAGCCAGTATGAGATTCCCATGGAACTCGCCCGCACCGGAAGTGGTGTCGTTGTGCCATTACTACAGAAGTCTCTAGCGAAATCTCGTTCCGCTGTCGCTGGTGTGTTTTACGCCTGCCGTCTCGGGAATATGGAACCAGGGTTCGGAAAAAGTGTGGCTCCTTTTGTCGTGCCGTGGATCGGCAAGGGTAATGTTGTCGGCAATGACTCTTCGATTGAGATTCTGCCAGTGCTTGATCCTGAATTAGCGGCCAAGACTTTTTTTTCAGATGCATTCCTTGGCCCTTCTGCCCCGCTGGCACACTTGGTTCTCTCAAGCTGCAACGATGCAGGGCTCAAGGTTCCGCAGGCATTGCTTGATCCATTGCTCGCTGCCTGGGAGCCTCTCATGAAGAGCCGGGAAATGGAATATCGCGTTGAGCGCGGCATCCGGGAGGCAGTAGTAGCGTTGTCACAGCACGAACCTACGACAGCGCTGGCTAAAGCAGAACTGCTAATCAAAAGTCGTCCGGACTGGGCGGATGACCTTGCCGACATTCACCTCTTAGCATCAGGATTGACGGGGCTATATGACAAAGTAGCCACGTTGAATGACGACCCGGCGCGGTTCCAACGGCTTCCACTAGCGGCCAGGCAGTATTTTGCTGTCCTCTATTTCGAATCGGACTGCGACAATGGGGGCATTGAACAAGCATTGAGCAACAGCACTGGGGATTATCTGCCTTTGGTGCGAAGCGGCTACGAGGCAATTGGTGCAAAGCGCTCGCTTGAATGGTT
>CANIZT010000230.1 GCA_947471905.1 Verrucomicrobiaceae bacterium | reverse complement strand
TGAGTTGATCTTTACCTCGCGCTCACCATTTCCCCACAAACTGAACGGCTCGATGATGATGCCGCCGCCGGAGCGCATCTGTGGTGTGAGTTCGATCTTGCGCACGGATAGACCATTGAAGAAAACTTCGACGCTATTCTCCGCAATGGAGATGCGCATTGGCATGGGGCCGTTGCTACGCGTGCGGAACTGCCGGTCCATCTGATCGCCGGTGGCCTCAAGGCCGAAGCACACCTCGCTGCCCATGTGGCCAAATAGCAGGTTGGTGCTTTTCGAGACAGCATCGACGCCGTCGCAGAACAACCTCACGCGCAGGGCGCTGAAACCGTTGTTCACGAGTGTGAATTTGATTTCGTTCACCTGCATGAAGGCCGGATGCCCCCATGAGCCGCCTGGCTGAAAATCGAGCGCGTTCTTGCCATTGAGCTTTACCAGTTCAGGCCCGCCGCGTACGCGTCGCCAGCCGGGATCTTCGAAGCCGTTCAAGTTGAGCGCGGCTCCACCGAACTGGATGGCTTGAAGCTTGTCGGCGGGCAGATGCTTCACCGCGACTACATCGGAGTCGAGATCGACCTGCTTCGCATCAATCGCACGCAATGTGCCTGGCACGACGTCGCCATTGCTCAGATAAAACAGGGCTTCACTACGAATTCCCTCGGGTTTTGCTGCAACAGCGCGTGTGATTTCGAAACTCCCCGCACTGATCATGGCGACAGCATTCAAGCCACCGACTACACGCCAGCGCGGCTGGGTCTCGCCACCACCATCGAGAGTTCCGTGCAGTGGTTTTTTGTTCTCGCCCAGAGTGAGCACATCGAGAGTGGCGAGGTCGGGTGATTTAGGGCCAGGTTTGTTCTCGCGCAGATCCAGTCGGCGGGCTTCGCCGAACTTGAAGGACACCGGATCTTTGCACCAGCCTGTCTTCATCGTTGCCACTTCATTGCGCATATGCATGAGCAAGCCGGAGATCCATTCACCGTCCGCAAACCACATCTCTGTGCCTGGTGAAGGCGCGCTGTAGAACGGCGAGGGCGGCTCCATTTCGATGCCGAGCACTTTGTCCCATGCCAGCGTTGTTTCCTTGCGGCTATCTGTACTGCGCACGGTCAAACCAGTGGCGTTGGCCCGCACGACGGATGCCTTGAGGTAATGGCCGTCCGTAAGCTCCACACGTGGACGCACATTCGTGATATCTGTGGGCAAGACGCCATCCCAAGCACGAATGCGCAGGCCCTCGAGTTTCAAATCGGGGCCTTTGTTCAGCAGCGTGAAACCCATTGGTAACACTTCACCCGCTGTCGTGGGGCGCGCCTGCGCTTGCATGGCCTCGACCTTGGCCTGTGCCGCGCCCTGCACGACGCCGAACAAGGCACCGAACAACCCACCACCACCTGCCGGTGCGGCAGGTTTTTTCTCCGCAGCCTTCGCTTTCTCTTTGGCATCCTCCACTGGCAGCTTGTTCGTTTCCGCCAGCTTCTTGCCGTCGGCGCTGTAAATGGCACACAGGCCAGTCTTGCGGTTCCAGAACAAGGTCAACTCCACACGATGGTCACTATCCTTGAGGGTCTTGAGGCTTTGAAACACGCGACCTTGTAGCACGACTTCATCTACCCAGGTCTCAATGGTCACACGCTCCTGCTCTGCGACCTTGAGATCCAGTTTAAACTCAGGGCTCACGGTGGAGGTGAGGTTGAACTGCATCTCCACCTGCTCAGGAAGATTCAATGGCAGGGTCGCGCTGCGATTCCAGCCATACTGCTTCAGGGCGGCTCCAGGAATCACCCGCCAGAGCTTGTTGTTGTTTTTGACGTCGCTCTCAATCCAGCCGCTGGTGCTCGTTGGTGCTGCAAACAGCATGCCAGAACCACTCAGTCGCTTGATGCTCGCGACAGCGCTGCGCTCGATCTGCATTGTGCCAAAGCGTGCCGATTTGAGGGTGAGCGTTTTCGCATCGATGCCAGTGATGTTGCCATAGAGCCGCGTGCCGTCGGCCATGCGCAGGCTGAAGGGTTCCTTGGTCGGCAGGTCTTCCGGCAGTTTGCGCACACGGCGCAGCACGCTCAGGCTGACTTTTAACGGTTCGGTGAACATTTCCGAACGCCAGACGACATGATCGTCCGTGATCTCCATCAAGTGTCCGCCGATCCATTCGCCGCTCTGCCAATGAAGCTCCGAGGCGTGGCTCATCCCTGCCAGAGCTAGAAAGGTGATGAGGCGTTTAGCGTTCATAGATCGGGAGGAAGCGGTAGTTCAGCGCCATTGCCAGCAAGGACATGCCGGTGGCGTATGCGTCGTTGTTGAAGCTGCCATCCGACGCCTGCGTTTCGCTAAGCGCTCGAGCAGTGGCGGCATTCCACTTCTGCCAGGAGACGTAGTCGCCCTGGAACAGCGCCTGCGCCATGTAGTAGCGGAAGTACTCCTTGTAGTTGCTTTCGCTGTGCTCAAGACGCTCGGTGATGTGCTTCAACGTGGCCTTGAACTCCTCGGTCTCTTTGTGTTTGGAAACTGCCGCAACGATCGTCGCGATGGCGCTGCGGTTCATTGACTCACCGAAACCACCGAAGCCGCCGCTGTAGGCCACGCTGCCATCTTTGCCAGTGCTGCGGCGCATGTACTCCAGCGCGGCATCGATCACCTCATCCGACACCTCCATGCCGGCGTTGCGTGCCGCGAGTAATCCCATCAGCATCGCACCCGTGACCGAGGTGTCCGCATCCGTCGAGTTTGGCATGTAACGCCAACCGCCCCAACGGTTCGCTTTTTGCGACGTGCCAGCGCAGCGGATCGCGAGATCGAGTGCCTGCGAGATTGTGCGCAGCGGCTTGCCACCTTCCCACAGCAGTGCTTCATCCACTGCTCCGTAGGCTTCAGACAACGCCAGCATCGCAAACCCATGATGGTACATGCTGTTCGGTAAGTAACCGGTGCTTGCATCCTGGCTGCGAATCATCGCCCGCAGCGCCCGACGAATGTTCGGCGCATAACGCCCGAAGTTCGGATCTTCTCCGCTCGCGAGAAACGCCATCACGCAGATGCCATCGACTCCCGCGCCATCATTCCCGCCTTGCCAGCCTCCCTGCTCGCTCTGCTTCGACGCCAGCCAAGTCAGACCACGTTCATAGACTGTTTCGACTTCCTGCGGGATCGCGCCGCCGAAGCGCAATGCCGGGTCTTGCGCTGCTGCAGGGAAAGTCGTGCAGAGCAGCATCAGGCAGGCTGGCATCATGAATTGCTTCATTGGTCGATGATAAAACCTCCGTTGATGATGACTCTGTTGGCATTGCCATTCGCACCTTGCTTGACGCGTTGCTCGTGGTTCTGCTTGATGCCTTCCCAATACTGCATCGCATCGGGGAGATCGCGATCCTTGCACAGCTTCCATTGCTCGGGCGTCAGAATAGCCTGCATTTCTTTGTCCGGCACTCCGCCCATCGGCACCAGCGCGTAGTAGTATTGCAGGAACCACTGCTGGGACATGTAGCGTTCGATGTCCGGTAGATAGTCGGCTAGCACTTTCTGAATGACCGCCTCGATCCTCACGCACTGCACCGCTGTCAGTCGGCGGCGGCGATCCAGTTCGGAGGTGCTCATTGCTGCCATCGCCTTCAGTCGATAGTCACGCCGGGCATCCACCACCTGCTTGAGTTGCTTCTGCTGCGCTTCATTCAGCGTCGTGCTCAAAGCCTCCTTCCAAACCGCTACCTCCTGTGCCTCGCCTTCATTGCGGCTGAAGTTCACGCGTTCTGTGCCTGCCAAGGCCTGCAAAATGTTTTTCGCGGTGGCCGTCTGCACGCTCGACCGCACATAGCGCTCCAGTGTCTGCCGCCACGAGCTTAAATTCTGCTCCACAGCGCCCTTCGCCGCCGTGGTGAGCCGTGCAACATCTGGAGTGGGCAGTGCCAGCACTCGTGTCGCGTCCTCGACCAGTGGCATCATGGCTGCCAGCACGCGTTTGCGTTCCGTCACAAACATTTTGTACAAATGCGCCGAGATCGCCGCCTCCATGTCTGGCACCTCGGCAGCGTTGCTATTGATGTTAGGCAGGCTGTTGCGTGAAGAACTGCTGTTCGAGACAATCAATTCCTTCCAATGCTTCCATTGCACATCGTCGAGAATCGCGCGCACCGTTTCTTCCTTGGCCTTGCCCGCGTTTTGAAAGAGCTGTGTAGAGTTGTAGCTCCAGTATTGCTGACGGCGCTGCTCCATCAGCGGCTGCATCAGATCTTTTAGCAGCGGTTCAAGCTTCGTGCGCTGGTCGGCGTTCAGCACCAGAGTCCGGTCCATCTCAGCGAGACAAGCACGTGCAATGGCACCGCAGGTGCGCTCCTCGCGCTGCTTGTTCTCCGCCGCCATGCGCGTGCGTTCCTCCTCGGACAGCAGCTTCTTCAGCCCGTCCTTCCAAATCGGCAGCGCCGTGGCCGCTTGCTCTTCATTGATGCCAAAATAGACATTGCCACGGATGCGTTTGCGCTCCGGTGTCGAATAATTCTTCGCCTGCTGCAGCCAGCCCTTCCGCGCCAGCTTCAACGACTCTTGAATCGCCGCCTTCGACAGCTTTTCCAGCTCCTTCTGCCGCTCCTTGCTCAAATTCAGCGCCACCGCGATGCTGTCGATCTCCGAAGCCAGCGCCGTCTCCATCTGCGTCTCCGCCTGCTGCTCGGATGGTTTGATCATGTCCGCCAGTTCGGCCTCATCCTTGGTGCGCTGTTCCTGGTCGGCCTTCTGCCAGATCGCTATCTGCTCCTCTGGCAGCACCTTCGCCGCCGTATCATCCCAGACCTTGTTCCAGGCATCGCCACGCGGCCGGTCGAAGCGGATGTAGAAAGAATTGCTGCCCGTCTTCTTCTGCCGGGCTTCGGGTGGCATTGTCCGCAGCATGCCCGCAGCACGTTTCTGCTCCGCCGTGCACAGCCGGTTCAGCAAGGCCTCCGCCTCTTGGTTCAGCGCGGTGATCTTTGCCTCCGGCAGTTGCAGCGCCTTCCTCATCAAGGCGATCTTCGCCTGCAGATCCTCGTTCATCGGGCCGCGTGACTCACGCACCCAGCGCTCAAGGTAGGCGGCGATCTCCTCATCCGCCTGCTTCTTCACTTTCGCATCCGCTTCGTTCCATGTCGCGAAACGCGCTTCACCGAGCGTCGTCTTCAGTGCGGCAAGCCAGGCGGCGTCTTCATTCGGCGGTGTCCAGTCCTCAATCGGTTCTCCCGGTCCTGCATTCTCCGGCTTCCACACGCCGATGTGCCGGATCGCCGCCGCATCCGATGTGCGCGAGAGATAGGTGCGCATCATCACAATCGCCTGCGGTTCCCATGTCTTCAAAGCAACCTCCACCGCCTTTGCCGCTGCATTCTTCAACGCGGTCGTCTCTTCCGGGGTGAGCTTCGCCACCGCATCCACCGCCTTGATCACCTCCTCCATGTGCTGCGTGAGCTGCTTCTGCTTTTCAGGCGCGCATTTGGCCACAAACTCCGCCAGCACCTTCTCTACCGCTTCTGAAAGCGGCTTTTTCGTCTCGGCACGCGTTAGCGATTGCGCCTGCGCAAGACCGAGACTGGCACCAAGAACTGTGAGTAGCAGCAGAAGCCTCATTTTACCGTGCCTCCTGCCTCAAGCTTGTTGAAATAAGCATCCAGTCCCGTCTTGAATTCTTCCGGCAGTTCACGTCCGGCTTTGCCGGTCGATTGACCGACCGGACGCACCTCTGATTTGCTCTCCGCATCACTTCCTGGCCCCAAATCGGCCAGCGCTGCCTCAGAAGCCGATGCTGCTGTGCCACCACCGCCCGGATTCGATCCACCACCGCCACCACCGCCCTTGCCCTGACGTTTCGCCTGCAGCAGCAGTTCAATCGCCTCCGTCTCCGCCGCAATCGCGGGCGCTCCTGTGTCTGCTTTGTCCAGAATGCCCGCTGCTTCCATCATCACGCCCATCACCGCATCCAGCAGCTTCAGCTCCTTGCCAAACTTCTCATTCCCCTGCGGCAAACGCAGGATGTCATCGAACGCGCCCCGCGTGTTGGCCTGAATGCCAAACTGCTTCGAGGCCAGGTTCGCGGACTTCTTGGCATGTTCCCCGTCCTTCAACGCCGATTTCGCGCTTTCCAGCTCACGTGTTTCATCGCGCAGCTTCATCTCATCACGCAGAGATTTCATCACCTTGAGCACAATCTCCGGCGGCAGGCTGTCCGCGCTGCAACTACTGCACGATTTGCACTCGCTCGCGGCCACCATCTCTTCCGCCCAGCGATCCAGCGTGTCCGCCCAAAATTCAGCGCCCGACATGCTGTTGCCGCTCAGATTCACCGCCGCCTGATCGCCTAACGTTGAAAGCGCCTTGATCACCTGCGTCTCCTTCATCTGCCCAATGATGTTTTTGAAATGCATCTCCGGCTTGCGGGCAAAATAGGCCTCCAAGTCGCTCTGAATCACGCGCACCGTCTCGCTCTGCTTCTTTTCGTTCTCCGCAATCGTCGCCGCGTCCTTCACCGGCTTTCTCTCCAGGCCAAATGCACTCAGCGTCTTCGTATTCAAATCCTTCGCCGCCACCAACTGCTGCCGTGATGCCGCTTTGAAGCGCTTCACAAACGTGCTGGCCTCCAGACTGGCCAAGATCGCGCTCAACTCGTCTGAAACGCGTGCGAATTCCGCCAGCAACAGCTTTTGCTCATCAATTGCTTCATCCATCTTCTGCTGTGCGGGCGTTTCTGCTTTGGGTTGCTCTTGTTCGCCGTCCTTCTTCTTCGACGGAGCCGCCGCCATCTGCGTCGTTGGCAATTTCATCTTGCTCGGCTTCGGCGGCGATGGCTTTGCATTCGGATCAGCCGGCTTCTGCTCCGCTTTGCTCATTGAACCTTCCTTGTCCACGATGCTCGGCATGTTCTCCTTCTTCTGTTCCTCCGTGGACGCCTTGCCGCCCTGCGATCCCTTCGGCAAATCCGGTCCATTCGCAATCTGCGGCGCACTCGGCTTGCTCTGTGAAGGCTTTCCTTCACCCGGCTTCGCCTCTTTCGATCCCTGTTGCGATGGATTGGAGGGCGAGTTGCTAGCCGTGCTCTGATTTGGCTTCCCAGCATTCGATCCCGAGCTCTCCTTCAACAAATCCGCCACACTTGGCATCCGCTTCGCCGCGATGTCCTGCAACGACTTGAGCATCGTCGCCCACGATTCGAGTCGCTTCGCATCGAATTCATCATTCCGCGTCGCCTGCTCCACCAGACTGCGTCCGCTTTGATTCAAATTGCCCAGTCGCGCCGCGTTCGCATTCTC
>CANIZT010000229.1 GCA_947471905.1 Verrucomicrobiaceae bacterium | reverse complement strand
GTCTCCATGAGGTCCTTTTGGTCCTCGCGATCCATGATGGAGAAGCCTTTGCGGTAGCCGAGGCGCTCGGCGTTGTAGCGCAGGATGCGATTGCCGATGGAATGGAAGGTTCCGCCCCACAGGCGTGTGGTGTCCGTGGTGACGAGCGCCTGCACGCGCTCCAGCATCTCGCGCGCGGCTTTGTTGGTGAAGGTGAGCAGCAGGATGGACTCCGGCGGAATGCCGTTGTCCAGCAACCACGCGACGCGGTAGGTGAGCGTGCGCGTCTTACCCGATCCCGCACCCGCAATGACCAGCGCCTGCCCCGGCGGACTGGTGACGGCGGCATACTGCTGCTCGTTCAGCTCCGCCTTGTAATCAATGCGGGGGGCGGAATCTTGAGCGTGATGCAGCGTGTAGTTGCGGGCCATCGGGCATCAAACGCGGATGCGGGCCGTGGGCAAGTTTTGCAGCGGATGAAACTCACGCAAAACTACTTCGGAACCTGAAGCAAACCCGCTCCCACGGCGGTGGCGGGTGCCTTGAGCGGTTCTGCGGTGCGGGTGAGCAGCGGTATGATGTTCGGGCCATAGTAGCCACGTGCGAGCAGTGAGGCGACGACACCGCTGGTGATGGCCGTGGCTTGTGAAGTGCCGCTGCCGATGACGAGTTTGCTGTCCGTGTAACCCGAGACGATGCCGACACCCGGGGCGACCAAAGTAAGGCCAGCGCCAGAGTTGGAGAAGTAAGCCTGCGTGCCGTTGGCATCGACGGCACCGACGCTGAGAACGCCGGCGATGCCTGCGGGCCATGAGAGCGCGGTCTGCTGCTCGTTTCCAGCAGCAGCGACGATGACGACATTGCGGCTCTGCGCATAACGCACGGCTTCTTCGAGCATGGGCGATGAACCTGAGGATCCGAGACTGATGTTAATGACCCGCGCACCGAGATCGGTGGCTTTGACAATGGCACTGGAGAGCAGCGCGGTGTTGCTGTCGCCATGCGTATCAGCGACGCGGATGTCGAGCAGTTTGGCGGCAGGTGCGACGCCGCCGACACTTTCGTCGTTGCCAGCGATGAGCGATGCCATGGCAGTGCCGTGGCCGTTCATCGTGCTGCCGTCATTCACGAGGTCGATATGGGTGATCTGTGCGTTTTTGAGTGAAGGATGCGCCGCAATGCCGGAATCAATGACCGCGACGGTCACACCCTGGCCCCAGCCACTGCGATTGCCTGCGGCTCCGATGGCATCGAGTCCCTGGCTACGAAACGGTGCGTGGCCGCCTGCATTGGCGGTGTCAGTTTGCGGTTCAGGTGGCAGCGCGGGGATACGAGCGATGTAATTGGGCCCAACGTGCGTGTAATCGGCCGCATGCTCGCTGAGATCGCGCTCCAAAGCCGTCGTATCGCGAAAGCGGACACGTGCCGTGCGAAGTTTGGCATCATAACCGAGGATTTCGAGTCCGAGGGCTGCGGCACGATCACGAAATGCGGCTAGAGCCTCCGGTGTGCGGAAAGTAAGCAACGCTTCGTTCGGCATGGAGTCGGGAACGTTGATCGTGGCGATCAGAGGAACTTTTGCAGAAGTGGTCGAAGAGGGTGGAACACGCGTGGTGGCCTTCTGCGTGCTAGGCGGTGATGACTGGCGAAGCGGCATCGCCATGGGTTTCGTTGTTGCGACAGCTGCGGGTGCGGCCGTTTCTCGACTCGACTCAATGAGCAGCCACACGACCGAGCCGCACATCAGAACGATGGCAGTGGTGAACAGGATGGCTGGCAGGCGGTGGCGCATGAGCGGCGAAAAGCTCGCACATCACCGCACTGGCGCGAGTTTTGCTTTTGAAATGGCGATGAACTTTTTCAACATCAACCTTGTCGCATCACTGCGCTTTGCCTAACCTCAGCACCATGTCGCAGAATAAAGAAGCTTGGGGATCACGTCTTGGAGTCATCATGGCCGTCGCGGGCAGCGCGGTGGGATTGGGCAACTTTTTGCGCTTTCCCGGACTTGCAGCGCAATACGGCGGCGGAGCGTTCATGCTGGCTTACGCGATTTCGTTTTTGATCATCGGCTTGCCAATTGGCTGGGCAGAGTGGGCGATGGGCCGCTACGCGGGCAGCCGAGGCTATAACTCTTGCCCGGGTGCGTTTGCGGCGATTCTGAACAAGCGTTGGGCCAAATACATCGGCATCATTGGTGTGATCGTCCCGGTCGTGATCTACATGTATTATGTGTTCATTGAGTCGTGGTGCTTGGGCTATGCGGTGAAGTTTTGGACCGGTGGAATCCATCTCGCGAGCACGGAGGAAACCGTGGCGATGTTCAAGGCGATGAGTGGTCAGATCGCAGACGGTTCAGCGCTGACACCGTCGTGGAACACGGCACTGCCGTGGCTCATGATTGTGTTTGTCTTCAACTTCTGGCTTATCTACCGCGGTCTGTCCGGCGGGATCGAGAAGATGTGTAATTACGGCATGCCGCTGCTGATTGTGCTGGCGCTGGTAGTGCTGGCACGCGTGATGACGCTCGGTGCACCGGACCCTGCGAAACCGCATGACAATGTGGTCAATGGTCTTGGCTATATGTGGAATCCGAGCAAGGTGCAAATCGAGCGCGCGCAGCCTACGACTGGAGAAAACAAGGTGGTGGAGGAACTGGTGGGTGCAGCGGCCATCGCCACCGCCGAGCAGAAGGTGGCGGCGAGTGGCGGCACGTTGAAACTTGTCACCATCACACCGTGGCAGCAGTTGAAAAATCCGCTGCTGTGGATGGCAGCAGCAGCGCAGATTTTCTTCAGCCTTTCCGTCGGCTTTGGCGTGATCATTGTGTATGCGAGTTACCTGCAAAAGAAAGATGATGTGGTGCTCAGTGGACTCACCGCAAGCAGTGCGAACGAGTTCTGTGAAGTGGCATTGGGTGGCCTGATCACCGTGCCTGCAGCGGTGGCGTTCCTGGGACTCGCCTCGGTGGCTGGTCAGGGAACGTTTGGTCTAGGCTTCACTGTTTTGCCGCTGGTGTTCGCGAAAATGCCGTTCGGCGCATTCTTTGGCGGCGCATTCTTCTTCATGCTGTTCCTCGCTGCGATCACGAGTTCGATTTCGATGCTACAGCCGGGTATCGCGTTTCTGGAGGAGGCGATGAATGTCGGACGCAAGGTGAGTGTGACGATCCTGAGTTTGCTGACGACTTTGGGCACTGGTTTTGTGGTGTATTTCACGCATGAATTGAAGGCGCTCGACACGCTGGACTTCTGGGTGGGTACTTTCCTGATTTTCATCCTCGCCACGATTCAGATCATCGTTTTCGGCTGGCACTGGGGTATCGAGCGTGGACTCAAGGAGGCGCATCAAGGCGCGTCGATTCGCATTCCAGCGATCTTTGGTGTCATCATGAAGTGGATCTGCCCGCTGTTCTTGCTGGTGATCTTTGGGCTGACTGTTCTCACGAGTGTCTTCGGTTTTGATCTCAGCACGTTTACCTTTGGTTCCGCTTCGTCGTATGTCGTCGATTTGATCGGCGGCACGAAGGATGGAAAGCCGGTGGCGACCAATCAAGCAGCGCAACTCAGCATGGTGCTTGTGATCATCGTTGCTCTTTTCTTCGGCTTGTTGTCCGCACGCTCGAAAGCCTACCAACGGGCCGAGCAAGGTCTGCCCAAACACGACGCCTAAACTTCACCCACTCGTTCTATGACCACTTCAGGCCTCATCGTCATGCTGCTTTCCGTTGGAACCGTCACCGTCTTGTTCGGCTGGTGTATTTGGAAGGTGCTCACCACTCCGCAGGAGACTGAAAAAGTTCACGGCGTGGAGTTCCACACGCCGGACATGGATTCAGATCGCTAGCCGCTCACTTCTGCGATGTACTCGCGCACAGCGCGCAGTGTCTCACCGGCGACATCAGCACGAGCTTTGGCAAACGGCGGGCGGAACCACGGAAAGCTACCCAGCAGGTCGTGAGTGACGAGAACCTGACCATCCGTGCCTAAACCCGCACCGATGCCAATCGTACTGGCTTTGACGAGGCCGGTGATCTGTGTGGCGACGTCGGGCACGATGCTTTCCAAGACGATCGCGACGGCTCCAGCGGCATCCAGAGCCCGCGCATCGGCGATGAGGCGGTCGATTTGCTCGCTGGTCTTGCCTTTTTTCTTGTAGCCGCCTTCCTCCTTCACGCTCTGCGGCAGCATGCCGATATGTCCGACGAACGGAATGCCTGCTGCAATGATTGCTGCTACCTGCGTGATCATGGAAACGCCGCCTTCGAGTTTTACGGCGTCAGCACCGCAGTCCATGAGTCGCCTGGCGTTTGAAACGGCTTCCTCTGGAGTGCGGTAACTCGCGAAGGGCAGATCAGCGATGACAGGCGTACGTTTGACGCCTCGGCACACTGTGGCGGTGTGGAGGAGCATCATCTCCATCGTCACCCCGGTCGTATCAGGCAATCCATGCACGACCATGCCAAGCGAATCGCCCACCAAGAGGAGATCCAAGCCTGCTTCATCCAAAACCCGAGCGGTGGGATAGTCGTAGGCCGTCAGCACAGCCAGTTTCAGGCCGCTGGCTTTGCGCTGTGGAAGTTCGAGGAGAGAGCTGAGCATGAATGACACATGCTTCGCTGCGCCGGGATGAATTTCAAGCGTGACAGAGAGCGCATCCTTGTATTGAATACGGCTGCCATCAGGCATTACCCAACACCAACCACCATGAAAACACTATTGACCCTCTTTGTTCTTACACTGTCCCTGCCAGCCACCGCCGCCGAGCCGCCGATGAACACCGTATGCCCGGTCTGCCAAAAGGATGCGCGTCTGATTTTCCGCAGCAATACCAAGGATGGAAAGCGTGTCATTTTTGCCACGGCTGAGTGCAAAGAAAAGTTCGATAAGACACCGGGTAAGTATCAGGTGAAGCCGAAATCCTGATCGGGTGCTCGCTATGTGCGGCAGTCACAGGTAGATGGATTTTCGTCTGCTTTGTTTCCTTGCGTTCCATTCAGCCAGGCGGCGGATTGGGGACGGATGCACTCTCGATAGTGAGGGGAAATGCGACCGTTGCATGCCTGCAGACGGTCGAGCCGCAGCTTATGGTGTTGCTGAACCGTTCAGGTATAAAAAACGTTTCCTTCCTATACGATTCACGACTCGCTAGCTTCCGCGAACTCTCATGAAAAGACTCTTCCGCACCAAGTCTGTCGATCATCTCATCGCTGAATCCCAGGACGACTCCCACGCTCTGAAACGGGTGCTGACGCGCACCAGCCTGATATGAGTGCTTTCGCCAACGCCGCCGCGCTGAACCGCGCTCGTTCCAAAGCCTATTGGCGTCTGCTGCCGCTGCTGTTTATCAGCTACATGATCGCGTATGTGGATCGCCAAAACGTGGCCGTGGCGAAGCTCACGATGACCAAAGACCTGCCCGGCTTTGACAACGCGGTCATTGGCTTCGGCGCAGGCATTTTCTTCCTCGGCTACTTCCTGCTGGAGATTCCAGGCACGCTGATGGTCGAACGCTGGAGCGCACGGAAATGGATCTGCCGCATCATGATCACCTGGGGGCTCATGGCGGGTCTTACGGCGGCGGTGCGCACGCCGACGCAGTTCTACACGGTACGTTTCTTCCTTGGCCTCGCGGAAGCAGGATTCTTCCCTGGTGTGGTCGTGTATCTCACGCACTGGTTCCCCAGCCGTGATCGTGCAAGAGCGCTGGCGACCTTCTTGGTGGCGACACCGTTTGCGCAGATCATCAGTCCGAAGATTTCCAATGAGCTGCTCAAGATTGGCATGAATGCGGATCATCCGCTGGTGCTGGGCATGCGTGGCTGGCAGTGGGTGTATATGTTCTGGGCGGTGCCAGCGGTGCTGATCGGCTTCTTCGTCATCTTCTGGCTCACCGACAAACCGCGTCATGCGAAATGGCTCACGCCCGAGGAACGCGAGGCGCTGGAAGCCGAACTGGAACGCGAGAAGGCGCAGACGAATCGTGGCAAACGCATGACTCTACTGGAGGCGCTGCGTCATCCCAAAGTGCTGCTACTCGCGCTGGCCTATTTCTGCACAGTCTCTGGCAGCCAGAGCATCGAGTTCTTCATGCCGAGCATTCTGCAAAGCTGGTATGACCTGAAGCTCGATAAGCTGACGTGGTTGATCATTCTGCCGCCAGTGCTCGCGATGATCTGTCAGCTCGCGATGGGCTGGAGTTCGGATCACTTCAAAGAACGCCGCTGGCATGCTATTGTGCCGATTCTACTGAGCGCCACCGCGCTGGGCCTGCTGCCGCAGACACAGGGGCAATTAGTATGGACGATGGTGCTGCTCATGGTCGCCTTCGCCGGGTTCAAGGCCTACATGCCCGCGTTCTGGGCGCTGCCGACTTTGTTCCTCACCGAAGTCGCGGCGGCAGGCAGCATCGGCCTGATCAACTCCATCGGCAATCTCGGCGGTTTCTTTGGTCCCAGCCTGATGGGAAAGGTGGAGTCGCTTACCGGCTCGTTCGCCGGTGGTCTGTATTATCTCTGCGGTTCCATGCTCGTCTCTGCGACGGTCATCTTCAGCTTTGGGTTGGGAAAAAAAGAGGCGGTAGAGCCTCATCGCACCGGTACATAGCGCACGATGTTGCGGTGATAGACCTCGCACTCCTTCTTGTGCATCCAGATGCTGAACCAAAACAGCAGCGCCCCGAAGACGACCACGAGAAACAGCACCGGCCTGCCCTTGGGTGATCGCGCTGTGACCAGCGCGATGCCGCTGAACAACGTCATCGCATAATAGGGCCAGGCCCAGTCCTTGCGGCGCTGCGTCTGCTCCACGATCAGCGGCGCGAATTCCGGAGACCGTGTGGCGAGGATGCGCGGCGTGGCCTTGTCACGCAGATCAAGATAGGGCCACACACTGGCGCAGGACACGCAGATGATCGCCAGCGCCAGCAGGCGGCACTTCGCCTCGCCAAAGAGAAAGGAGACGATCAGGAACGTCAGTCCGATCCCCAGCCCATACAGTGGCAGCGGCTCCAGCAGCAAATGCAGGTACTCGGGATCGCAGATGCTTTGCCAGAGAGTTGTCAGTTCGCGCCACATGTTGAAAAATCAAAACAACTCCACCTGCCCCGTGACCGGTGGAATGAGGCCGAGCTTGCGGTAGGCGGCGGGCATGGCAACGCGACCTCTTGGCGTGCGTTTGAGGTAGCCTTGCATGACGAGATAAGGCTCATGCACATCTTCGAGGGTGCTGGCGTCTTCACCGACGGCGACGGCGACGCTGCCCATGCCGACGGGGCCGCCGTCGAACTTGCCGATGATGGCT
>CANIZT010000228.1 GCA_947471905.1 Verrucomicrobiaceae bacterium | reverse complement strand
TGATTGATGGTCTCGCCGTTGGCGATATGAAGGGCCTGGGCCATGCTGGGTTCGTTGGTGCGCTCGCATTCGCAGGTGGCGACGCGGTCGGCGCGGCCGAAGCTCTTCAAGAAGTAGCTGGCGATGTTGCTGTCGGGCAGTTGTAACGCGCGGAAGCCCATTGGGTAGCTTTCGCTGGTGCCGCGGTTGGCGTTGCGCTTGTCGATCTTGAAGGTGGTGGGCGCTGCGGTGACCTCGCTGATGGTATCGAGCAGGATTTCGGCCTTCAAACGACGCGGGACGTAATGAGAGCCGTAGCGCAGGTCGTGGATGTTTTCGGGCAGAGTGATGCTGCTGCGTTGATAGGTCTCGCTTTGCAGGATGGTGCGCATGAGAGCCTTCAGATCGAATTTGTGCTGCACGAGGTGATCGCACGCGGCGGCAAAGAGCGGCTCATTGCTGGCAGCATTCGTGACGCGGAGATCATCGACGGCTTCGACGAGACCTGCACCGAAGAAATTGGCCCACACGCGGTTCACGATGGCCCGCTGGAAGAGTTTGTTATCCGCGCCGGTGAGCCAATTGGCAAGAACGATGCGGCGATCTTCGGTGGAAGTCACTGAGATCGGCGTGGTGACATCGAGTGGACGCGGTGGCGGCGGTTTGCCGGTGAGCGGCGCGATGAGATCGCCCTGCGTATCGGAGAACAGCACGCGATCATCGGCCTGCGTGCCGTTCTTGCTACGGACGCGGGCGAACAGATTGGCGAAGCCGTAATACTGCTCGTTGGTCCACTTCTCCATCGGGTGGTTGTGGCACTTCGCGCAGCCAATGGAGGTGCCGAGGAAGGCGATGCTGACGGTCTCAGCGCACTTGGTGGGTTCGTCGTTGAGGACGAAGAAATTGCCCGCGCCGTTTTCCAGCGTGCTGCCGCTGGCGGTGAGAAGATCGCGCACCATGGCGTCCCACGGCGTGTTCGCGGCGACATGACGGCGGATCCAGTTGTAATATGACCACATCGCGGTGGGTGCGAGTTTGTCGCCATTCACGAGCAGCAGATCGCTCCAGCGGTGCGACCAGTAATCGACGAACTCGGGACGCTGCAGCAGCGAATCGATCAAGCGGTAACGTTTATCAGCGGCTTTGTCGGCGAGGAAAGCGCGAGTTTCATCGAGCGTGGGCAAAACGCCGATGGTGTCGAGGAACGCACGGCGCATGAACTCATGATCCTCGGCGCGGCCGGAGGGCGGGATGTTCAGCTCGCGCAGTTTTTTCAGCGTGAGTTCGTCAATAAAGTTGCGCGGCTTCAGCGCGGCGAAGGCAGCGGGATCGACGTTGCTGGCGTTTGGAATCGTGATGGTGGCAAGCGCGAGTTGGCTCAGATACCACGCGCTCACGGTGCCTTCGCCACTGCCGGTGGTTTTGATGAGGCCGGTGTCATCGACGGTGGCCACGCTGGCGTTCGTCGCATTGTATTTTGACCAACGCGTCACGTCCTCACTGTGACCGTCGCTGAATTTCGCGGTGACTTTGAGCTGAATGCTCTTCCCTGTCTGCGTGACGAGATGCGGCTGCGCGAGGCTGATCGACACGATACGCGGATCATCCGCCTTCGGCCCCGGTGCCCCGGCAGCGATCCAGTCGGAAATGGCTTTGTATTCCACCGAGTTCATCTCAAAGCGCTTGTCGCCCTTGTGCGGCACCGCTTTGACGGTCTTCAGCAAGATCAAACTGCGCGCCGGATCTTCCATCGTGAGCCTGCGGCCATTCGCGCTACGCGTGATCGAGATCCAATCGCCCTCGTCATCAAAACCGCGCAACGAGAGTTTGAAGCCACCCTGCCCTGCCGCAGCACCATGACAGGCACCCATCGCACAGCCGTAGCGCGTGAGGATCGGCTGGATGGTGTTGCGGAAGGATGGGGCTTCGGCGGCGTGAAGCGTCGAAGTGAGAAGGGCAAGCAAGATGAGATGACGAGACATCATGAATGAAACGTGATGGTGGTTGGCGAGTGAAGGCACCCGCGCTACGATGATTTACGCAAACAGCTCCTTGATCGCCTGCGTGCCGAAATCGACGACGGGATACGGTCTTCCCTGCGGGCCGGGGAGTTCGGTGTGGAGATCGACGCCGAGGGCCTGGTAGATGGTGGCGACGATTTCTTTCGGGGCGACGGGGCGTTCGGTGGGGTAGCCGCCGATGTCGTCGGATTTGCCGATGACTTCGCCGCCTTTGACGCCGCCGCCGGCGAAATTGACGGTCCAGCAGTTCGGCCAGTGGTCGCGGCCGCCGGCGGGGTTGATTTTCGGTGTGCGGCCGAATTCGGCGAGGCAGGTGACCATGGTGTCGTCGAGCATGCCGCGCTGGAAGAGGTCCTCGATGAGGGCGCTGTAGCCCTGGTCATACATCGGCGCGACGATGTCACGCATGCCTTCGATGCTGGTGAAGGGTTTGGAGCCGTGGATGTCCCAGGTGATCTCGCCAAAAACGGTGATGAAGGTGTTTACGGTGACGAAACGCACACCACGCTCGACAAGACGACGCGCGAGCAGGCAGCTCTGGCCAAAGCGGTTCATGCCGTAGCGCTCGCGCACTTTGAGCGGCTCTTTGGTGAGATCGAAGGCCTCGCGGGCCTGCGTGCTGGTCATGATGCGGTAGGCGGACTCGAAGTTGGAGTCCATGAGCTTCGCCTGCTCGCTGTATTCGAAATTCCGCACGCTGCTGTCCACGAGTTCGCGCATTTCCTTGCGACGTTCGAGGCGCACCTCGCTGATTTCCTTTGGCGGAAGCAAATCGGGCACTTTGAAGTCTTTCTCCGACGGATTCGCGTTCAGGACGAAAGGATCATACGCCTTGCCGAGGAAACCCGCGTCCTGGCCGTGCGGCATGTTGCCGCCGGTGGGGCCCATCGTTTCCGGGAGGATGATGTGCGCGGGCAGATCGCTGCGGCGGCCTTGTAGGAACTCCAAAGCGCTGCCGACGTGCGGTGTGTTCACGCCACCGGTGAAAAGACGGCCGGTTTGCATCATCTGATGCCCGGTGTCATGCACGGCGGCAGCGGTGTGGTAACAGGAGCGCACGAGGCTGAACTTGTCTGCGATCTTCGCGTGCAACGGCAGGATCTCGGAGATCTCGAAGGCATTGCTCTTCGTGCGGATGGGTTTGAACGGCCCGCGAATCTCACTCGGCGCGTCCGGCTTCATGTCCCACAGATCCTGCTGGCTCGGCGCACCGAGGTTGAAGATCATGATGCAGGCCTTGTTGCTCTTTTTCGGATCCACCTTGCCCTCCGCCTTCAATTTGGCAAAACCAGGCATCGTGAGCCCGATGGCGCTGAGAGTCCCTGCGGATAGAAAGTCGCGTCGTGAAATGCCATCGCAATTGGTGACGGAGCCTTTGTCGGTGAAGGTAAACATGAGCGTGTGAGGTTAACAGGTTTAAAAGCTAAACGGGGCGCTAAGGAGACTTTGATTCAGAATTTGAGCTCAAGAGTTCAGCTTTTGCGGCGTCACATCGCTATCTATACGGCAGGATTGGGGAAGTTTGGATGGATGATGCGGCTTTAGGCGTTGTGCGTTCCTGTCACTGCGATCCGGCATTTCCAGTTCTTGCCAGCGGCACGGGGAGGCCACACAATGGCGTCACCATGAAAACGCTACTCGCCGCCTTGTTGCTTCTTGCCCCCCTATCAGTCCAAGCCCAGTCGGCACCCGCACAAGCCCCCACCGGACAGGCGGGACAGCAGGATCAAGTCACGCGTGACGGCCTCTGGGACGCCAGGCTCAAAGGTGGCAACTACATCGTGCGCTGCAATTCGATCATCGCGCTCTCCAAGCATGAATACATCTCTGATGGCGTAGCACGTGTGGTCGAGGTCAATCTCACGCTTAACTCAGCGCAAATCGTCCGCTTTTATTTCTTAGAGCCTTACAAGCCAGAGACCGGCAGCAGCACGCTGAGTGCAGGCACGCAGGCTTTGGAAAAAGCCAAGGGTATGTTCGAACAAGCCGCTGGCCGAGTCTCACCCGAACTGACAACTCCCAAGGTCGTGAAAAACTACCCGGCATCGACACATGCACACACGATCGAATTCGTGCTCAAGGAAGAAACATCGTTGAACTCGCTCTTTGGCAGTCTGGAACGTTCGTTCCGCACAGGACAGGGCCGCGTCTGGGCAGAACCCTGAGAAGATGCCGTCTCGTCTCTGATCACACATTGAAGCGCCACTCGACGACGTCGCCGTCGCGCATGACGTATTCTTTGCCTTCGATGCGCCACTTGCCCTTTTCCTTGGCTTTCGCGTTGGAGCCGAGTTCGACGAGGTCGTTGTAGTGGACGATTTCACCGGCGATGAAGCCGCGCTCGAAGTCACCATGGATGACACCGGCGGCCTGCGGGGCTTTCATGCCTTTCACGATGGTCCAGGCGCGGGTTTCCTTTTCGCCGGTGGTCAGGTAAGTCTGGAGGCCGAGGAGGTCATAGACACCTTTGATCAGGCGGGAGACACCACTGTCCGTGACGCCAATGTCGGCGAGGTAGGCCTTGGCTTCCTCGTCGCTGAGGTCGATCAATTCGCTTTCGATGGCGGCACTGACGACGACGGCGCTGGCCTCGTGGGCATGCTTCACGTATTCACGCACCTTGCCAACGAAGGGATGGTTGTCAGGATCATTTGAAGCGGCGGCGAGATCGTTCTCGGCGACGTTGCAAGCGAAGATGCAGGGCTTGGAGCTGAGCAGGAAGAAGGATTTCACCAGCTTGCGCTCGTCATCGTTCATTTCGAGCGTCACGGCAGGCTTTCCGGCATCGAAATGCGGTATCAGCCTCTCGCAGATGGCGACTTCGGCTTTAGCGTCTTTTTCGCCTCTTTTGGCGTTCTTTTCGGCCTTGTCCTTGCGTCGCTGGATGGCGTCCATGTCGGCGAGGATAAGCTCGGTGTTGATGACCTCGATGTCGCGCACAGGATCAATCGTGCCGCTGACGTGCGTGATGTCGCCGTCTTCAAAGCAGCGCACGACATGCACGATGGCATCGACCTCACGGATGTGACTGAGGAATTTGTTGCCGAGACCTTCGCCCTGGCTCGCGCCTTTGACCAGACCAGCGATATCGACGAACTCGATGGCTGCAGGGACGAGCTTCGAAGAGCCGGAGAGCTTCGACAGCACGGCCAGTCGCTCATCTGGCACGGTCACGACGCCTGTATTCGGCTCGATGGTGCAGAAAGGATAGTTGGCTGCCTCCGCCTTGCGGGTGCGGGTGACAGCATTGAATAGGGTGGATTTACCAACGTTTGGAAGACCAACGATACCGGCTCTGAGCATAAGGGCGGCGAGAGTAGGGCGGTTTGAGAAATGAGCAAGCGATGAGCGTAGCGGAGATCAGCGCCGCTTTTTTGGAGGTATTCAGCTCCACCAAGCGATTGTGCAAATCGCGGTGCTCGATTGCGCCTAAATTAGAGCTACAACGAGTTCCTCAAGGTTTGGAGCACGAAAACTATCAGCGCTTCAATTTAAGACAGCACAACCACGTCAGAAGCCTGGCTTGAATGAGCGAGCCTTGCTAGTGAAAGGATCAATCTGAATGGTGTAAAAGTTTCTTGGGAGATTTTGCACGGTAATTTCTGCACCGATGTCATAGGTGAGCGTGAAGTAACTTTCAGGGAGGGTTGAGAAGCTCAACGAAGCGAGTGTTGTCCCTCCGTCTGTCACTGTAGCCCCCACTTTTCGACACGAGCTGTCCGGCATGAACTGAATGCCATTATACTTTATGTTTTGATCTTTGTTGTCTTGAAAGCCTGCACCAGCAATCAGGGGGGAAAGCTCCTTGTCAGATGCGATCACGATTCCCTCAGGCAAGGCAACCAAATCACCTATCGGAACAATTTCCTCTCGTATTTCGATCTGTGCACCCGAACCTTGGGCCACGACCACCACCTTAAAAAGCTGGTACGATCTAAAGAGTGAAATGCCCCCAATGTCCCCAACGGCACTGAAGAAGCGAAGCTCCACCGGAACATTTTGCGAGTAAGCCACTTGTTGGGCCTCCGAGATTGCTCCCATGAGCGCATCCCCTGCTGAAGCAAGCTTCGTTGCCTGCAGTGTCCGCATCAGGGCCGGCGAAGAAAATGCAAGCAGTACCACGACAATGGCAACCACTACTAGCATTTCCACCAAAGTGAACGCTGCTCTTGATTTCTGGAGGCTTTGCAAAGGAAACTCGAGATGGACCTACGTTGTGAAAAACGAAGAAAAATTCCTGTAAAGAATCCTATGAACGGGGCTCGAACGCCTGTGATCGAAAACTTTGTGGAGTAACCCACCAAACATGCAGGGCCATTGCAGGACTTAAGAGTCGAGACGGGATCAAAGAGGCCCCAATCCGCATTCCTCTCGCGGCGACTTCAAAGATCGCACTCATGTCTGGGCGCTAGCGGCGGTTTGAGAAATGAGCAAGGCGACGTTGCGTCCAAGGGGCACATCGGCGAGACTCCGCGCCCTTTTTCCGGCCCAACCATGTCTTTTGAGCTTCTCGCCACCGATCCTTCGTCCCAAGCCCGTCGCGGACGGCTGACGACGCCGCATGGCGTGGTGGAGACGCCGGTGTTCATGCCGGTGGGCACGCAGGGCACGGTGAAGGCGATGCATCCGGATGAATTGAAGGCGTTGAATTCGCAGATCATTCTGGGGAACACGTATCACCTCTTTGTGCGTCCGGGGATGGAGATCATGAAGGCGGCGGGCGGGCTGCATGCCTTCGCGAACTGGGACCGGCCGATCTTGACCGACAGCGGCGGCTTTCAGGTCTTCTCACTCGCGAAGCTGCGGAAGATCAAAGAGGAGGGCTGTTACTTCCAAAACCACCTCGACGGCACGCCGATGTTCATAGGACCGGAGACGTCGATGGAAATCCAAGCGACGCTTGGATCGGACATCGCGATGCTTTTCGACGAATGCACGCCGTATCCGTGTGAGGCCAAAGAGGCCGAAAAGAGCCTCGATCTGACGCTGCGCTGGGCGAAACGCTGCCGGGCGTGGATTGATGAGCACAAGCCGCAAACTGGCGGCGGTGCGCAGCAGCACTTCGGCATCGTGCAGGGCAGTGTGTATGAGGATTTGCGCAAAAAATCGGCCCGAGAGCTCGTGGCGATGGGTTTTGACGGCTACGCCATCGGTGGGCTGAGCGTGGGAGAACCTGAAGAGGACATGATGCGCATCGCCGAATGGGTGACGCCGCTCCTGCCAGCCAATCAGGCCCGCTACGCGATGGGTCTGGGCACGCCGCCGCAGATGATCGAACTGATCGCGCGTGGCATCGACATGTTTGACTGCGTTTTGCCCACACGA
>CANIZT010000227.1 GCA_947471905.1 Verrucomicrobiaceae bacterium | reverse complement strand
ATGGAGAGGCCGATGAGAATCGTCAGGGTCTTGAGGAAGGCACCACGGTGGTGGCGGAAGAAATCGAGCATGAGGGTCGGGGCGGTTGAAGGGCGCGCAATAAGGCGCTGCGGCGTGCAGCGGCAACCGGAAAGTGGATGTTCGGTGCCTGAGGCCTTAACCCGGAAACATTCAGCGACGTTCCTTGACATTGGATGCACCCGGCACACTTCATGCGCTCCATTTTTCTGTCGTCTGCAATACCCCCATGCCCAAGGCCCCCACTAAACGCTACTGGACCGTCCGCTCCTCCTCCATCCACAACCGCGGCATCTTCGCCCGCCGCGAAATCCCGAATGATGTTCCCATCATCGAATACATTGGCGAAAAAATCACCAAAGCGGAATCCACGCGACGTGCGGAAGCGCTAGTGGACAAAGCCAAGAAAACCGGTGGCGCAGCGGTCTATGTCTTCACGCTGAACCAGCGCCACGACGTTGACGGCGCGAAGGGCCGCAATCCGGCGCGTTACATCAATCACTCATGTGCTCCGAACTGCGAAGCGTATGTCATTCGCGGCCGCATCTGGATCTACTCAATCCGTGAAATCAAGGCCGGTGAAGAACTGACCTACAACTACGGCTTCGATGTGGACACCTGGGATGATCATCCATGCTGCTGCGGTGCAGAGCGTTGCGTCGGCTTCATCGTTGAAGAAAAGCAGTGGCCCAAGCTGCTGCGTAAGATGGAAAAACTCGAACGCGACGTCAAAAACGGCAAATTCAAGGTCAACGGCGCCAATGGACATGCCACGCCGCTGGTGAATGGAACAAGGGCAAAGAAGAAGAGCGCATGAAGTGAGTCACACCCGCCGGGCTTCACGTGCGGTGACGCGGGCGGCAGCGCTGTTTTGAAAATGCGTGATCGCGGCGGCGAGCGCGTCGGCGGCATCGGCTTCGGGCGTTTCGCGCAGGCGCAGCTGAGCACGGATCATGAAAGCCACTTGGTCCTTCTGTGCAGCACCACGGCCTACGGCGGCCTGCTTGATCTCACGCGGGGCGTATTCATAGATCGGCAGGCCATGCTCTGCGGCGGCGATCAAACAAGCACCGCGTGCAGTGCCGAGCACGATGGCGGTCTTGTAACTCTGCACAAAGATCGTGGCTTCGATGGCGCATACCGTCGGCGCATGCTGCTTAATCACGTCATTCAAACCTTCACGAATGGCAACGAGGCACCCAGAGGGCAGCAAAGCGGGCTTGTTGTGAATGACACCCCACGCAATCGCCTTCAAATTTCCACCCGCGCTTTCCACGATGGCCCAACCGGTTTTACGCAGTGCGGGGTCTATGGCGAGGACGCGCTCGACCTCACTGCTAGCAGGCGGATCATTGCGGCGGACGATGCGGGCCATCAGCGGCGTTTTTTCGTCCCGCCTTGGCCGAGGCGGAACAATTGATCAATCGAGACCGCACCGGAGCCGAATAGGAGCAGCGTCACGGTG
Source organism: Verrucomicrobiaceae bacterium (assembly GCA_947471905.1). GTDB lineage: Bacteria > Verrucomicrobiota > Verrucomicrobiia > Verrucomicrobiales > Verrucomicrobiaceae > Prosthecobacter. The sequence continues at coordinate 5,857 of CANIZT010000227.1, read as the reverse complement.
ATGAAAAGGTAGAGCCAAGCAGCTTCGACATGCGCTGGTCCGGCCTGTGGCAGCAGCACCAGGGCGGTGATGACGATGGGCAGAAAAATCACGGCAAACAAACGCGTGAGGAAGCCGATGATCCAGCTCAGCGATACACTGGCGACGACTAAAGCGACAAAAGGCGCGACTAAATGAGCGTAAGGAATTCCTGCATCACGAAATGCCGTTACCCAAGCCCACGGCTCTTCTTTCCAAAAGAAATGATACGCGCTGACTGCCGCGCTGAAGCCATGCCGCGTCATCAGTAGCACTCCGGTGCCGATGCGCACGATGGCGACGGTCTTGAACAGCGAACTCAGGGGACTCTGGGCGGCGGCGGGATTGCCGCCGGTGTATTCGAGCATGGTGTCAGGAAAATTAAATGTCGGGGGAGAGCGTGATGATGTCGCCAGCTTGAGGCGACCACTTATCATCTGCGGCTTCAAGCGAAGTGAAGTAGTGCCGCTGCCCTTCGCGGGCGATGTACACGCCACGCATCGTTGAGCCCGGTTTGCGGCCACCGGTAACGGTCACGGCCTGCTGCACGCTCATATTTTTGAAAACGGGAATAAACTCAGCATCGCGCACATCGCCGTTGATGGAAATGATCGAGGTGTTTTCCACGGAGACAATGTGGATGGTGATGGGACGTGTGTTGCGGCCAGCCAGACGAAACACCGTGGCAATAGCTTCCGCTGCCTTCGGAAGTAGGAGGCCACCCACACGAGCGCTGCCCGCCTCACCAAGTGCAAGAACGCCATCCTTGTCCACCATGGTGATGCCGCGGTAGATGCGGTCGGGATTGCGTGCACCTTCATAGACTTCGATGCGCAGTGTATGGCCGAAACCGAGTGTGCCGCGCGAATTGAACGGAACTTCAGGATCATTCGCATCTACTTTGTCCTTCTCGGCCATGCTAGGAATAAGCTTGGCCACGGTGTTTCTGCCAGGCAGGCTGATCTTTGGCAGATGCGGCATCGGAATTTTGAAATTTGGATCGATCATCTGAAGCATGCTGCAGGCGCAGAGCGCGAACAGGGTGCAGACAGACAAGAATAGGGTGAGAATGGCACGCATCGTGGTTGGTCAGGGAAACAAGTCAGCCATGATGGCGGCACGCTGCGTGATGGCAAGGAGCTTTCGCCACGGTTGTGGCTGCTTTTAAGTCCAGACACCTGTCTCGTAAGCATGCAAGGCCGCTGCCGCAGAAACCGGGCGATCCGCAGGCTGGCGACTCATGAGCCATTCAATCCACCGCACGGTCGGTTCCGGCAGATCAGGCCGTAAGGCAGCGAGAGATACAACCCGATGATACAGATGTGCCACGATGACTTGCGGCTTTGTATCGCCATCAAAGGGAACCTTTTGAGTGAGGGCATCATAGTAAACGCAGCCCAGCGCATAAAGGTCTGTGCGCGCATCGACTACGGCCCGTTCAAACTGCTCAGGGGCCATAAAATACACTGAACCGTGCAGCGCAGTTGGCTGGTTGGCATTCTCCTTGATGGAGGTTGCTAGCCCAAAGTCGAGAATCTTCACCAGCAAACCTCCAGCGGCGGGTCGGGTGAGCATGATGTTTTCCGGCTTCAGGTCCAGATGGATGATGCCCACTTCATGCGCTGCTATCATGCCTGCCAGCGTCTGTCGCACCAGCACATCGAAATCCTCGGCGGTCAAAGCAGAGCGCTGAAGGGCATTTTCCAGCGTCTCGCCTTGCACCAGTTCCATCACCATGAAGCCGCCTTCGTCATCCACGCCTGCTTCATGCACAGCGACGATGTTCGGATGCTGGAGCGCAGACTGATGCCCGGCCTCGCGGATCAGCGCATCGACCGTGGCACCAACGTCTCCCGCCTTATCAGCACGGAGGCGCTTGATGGCGACTTCACGGCCAACTTGGCGGTCCCAGGCCTTGAAAACAGTGCCCAGACCGCCTTCAGCAATCGGGGACAAAAGTTCGTAGCGCGGATTCATCTGACACGAATGCTGACACTTTCATGCTTTCCCAGCAATGAAACTTTCGCTCGTTTCCTCACCTGTGCTAAAATAGATACTTCCACATGTCGCTGCTTCGCGTTCAAGACCTCAAAATTCACTTCCCCGTGCGCGGCGGCTGGTTTGGCCGTACCACCGATGTCATTAAGGCCGTGGACAAGGTCAGCTTCGAGGTCGCGGAAGGCAGCACTGTGGGGCTCGTCGGTGAAAGCGGCAGCGGCAAGTCCACGGTGGCGCGTGCTTTGCTCAAACTCATGCCCGTCACAAGCGGCTCCGTCATGTATCGTGACCGCGAGGTGCTCTCGCTCCCGGAAAAGGAGTTCCGCCCACTGCGCAAAGAGATGCAAATGGTTTTCCAGGACCCGATCGGCTCGCTGAATCCGCGCATGACCATCGAGTCGATCCTAGGTGAACCGTTGCAGATTCATTTCAAGGAGAAGACCCGCGAAGAACGCTGTGATATCTCTGCCGAGCTGCTCAAAAAGGTCGGCCTGCCGGAAGATTCGCTGCAACGCTACCCACACGAGTTCAGCGGCGGCCAGCGGCAGCGCATAGGCATAGCGCGTGCACTGGCAGTGCGGCCGAAATTCCTCATCTGCGACGAGCCGGTCAGCGCGCTCGATGTCAGCGTGCAGGCGCAGATTTTGAACCTACTCAAGGACTTGCAGGAGGAGTTTAAACTCACGCTGCTCTTCATCGCCCACGATCTCGCCATCGTGCGTCACATGAGCGACCGCATTGTGGTCATGCACCACGGCAAAATCGTCGAACAGGGCCATGCTGATGAAGTCTGCGAGCATCCGCGCCACGATTACACCCGCAAACTGCTCGATGCGGTTCCGCACCTCGATTGATCTAAGTATTTTCGTCCCATGACACCGCTCTTTAAAAAATTTCTCGGCATGAACTGGCTATTGGTTCTGAACATGGCCGCGCTCATCGTGTTTGGCGTGTACGCCATCTTCAATGCCTCCGCGCACAAGGAGGAGGCAGAGTTTGCTCTCAAATGGCGTGACCAGATCCGCTGGGTAATGCTGGGCTTGCCGTTCTTTTTTGCTGCTTCGCTGTTGGACTACAAATGGGTGCGCTGGGCCTGCATTCCCATGTATCTCGCGGGCATCGGTGGTTTGATCGCTGTGCTTGCCATCGGTGTAGAGATCGGCGGTAACAAGGCATGGATTCGTGTGGGCGGGATGATGGTGCAGCCCTCTCAGTTCGCCATCATGGCGGGCATTTTGATCCTCGCCGTCATCTTCGGTGAGCTGCCGCGCATGCTGCCCGTGTTTCGTCGGCCTTGGCTGCGCATCATCGCGGCGGGCATGATCGCGGGCGTTCCCACGCTGCTGGTCATCAAGGAAGACTTGGGTTCCGGTCTCGTCTGGGGGCCGGTGTTTCTGTCCATGATGCTCGTCGGCAGCATTCCGTTTCGCTATCTCATCACGTTGCTGCTCGGCGTCGCTAGTGTGGTGCCACTAGTCTATGTCTTCGCGCTCAAGCCGTATCAGCAGGCGCGTATCAACTCGACCTGGTACATGGCCACCAACCAGTTGGAAAAGGTGGACCTGCAAAACGAAGGCTGGGTGGCGAAGCATCTGCAAATCGCCGTTTCGACTGGCGGTTTGGAAGGGAAGGGGCCGGAATCAAAGAAGGTTCCCGATCAGGCCTCCATTCACCGCACTTTCTTTCCCCATGAATCCATCAACGATTTCATCTTTGGTGTCGTCGCCGAGGAGTTTGGTTTCCGTGGCTCCATCCTGCTGCTCTCTGGCATGCTGCTGCTGCTGCTGCAGGGCGTGTTTGTGGCCTTCTGTGCCCGCGACCAGCTCGGCAGGCTCATTGTCGTGGGCGTGGTTGCTATGTTCTTTGTCCACACCTTCCAAAATGCCGGCATGAATCTCGTCATGCTCCCCGTCATCGGTCTGCCCATGCCCTTCATCAGCTACGGTGGCACCTTCGTCATCGTGACGCTGTTCCTCATGGGCATGGTGCAAAGCGTCTGGGTTCACCGCAACATCTCCTCCGTGAAGAAGGCGCGCTCGGTGAATGGTGCTCGTGATGAGGATGAAGAGTGACCCGGCAGTGACGGCGCCTTGCCGTCACCACTCAGGTACTTCAATTACACGATCTCCCAGCCTTTGCGGTACTCACGCCGCACCATCTTGTCTGCAGCAGCATTGTTCGGAATCTTGAGGGCAGGCGCATCCCAGATGAGGCTTTCGTTCGGGAAAGCGCTGGCGAGGCAGCCGAGCAGTACGGCTTCCGTCAACGGACCGGCGTAATCGAAGTTCGCCGAAGGTTTCTTGTCGCCCTTGAGGCAGCAGTCGATGAAGTCGAACCAGTGATTACGAGGCTCGAGCTTCGGATACTTGTAGCCGGTGAACTTGTCGCGCGGGTACAGCATGGGGGTGGAGCCGTGCGGATGGAGCAGAACGCCGTCAGTGCCGAGGTAAATGGTGCCCTGGCCGGGGAATTTCTTCACATCGTCGCCAGCCAAGGCCATGACTTCGGCGGGCGGACGGGCATCGCCGTCGGTCCAGGTGACTTTGATGCTTTCGCCCGTGGTGAACTTGGTTCCCAAGAAGGTGTATTCGACGACGGCGTTGATGTTCCAGTTGTCTTTGTTCGGAGCAGGACCGCGTGAGACGACGGAGGTCGGTGCGGCGAGGTCGAGCGAGCGGAACCAACCGCTGAACATGTGGCAGCCCATGTCGCCGAGCGTGCCGGTGCCGAAGTCGCGGCGCTTGCGCCAGTTGCCGGGATGGTCGTAGCCTTGGATGTAGCTGCGCTCACTGGCGACCCCGAGCCACTTGTTCCAGTCAAAGCCTTCGGGAATGGGATCGCTCTTCTCCGGGCGCACGTCTACATCGCCCCACTTCTTGTTGGAGAAGGTATGGGCTTCCTTGACCTTGCCGATGGCCCCCATCTGGATGAGTTCGACGGCAAGGCGCTCGGAGAAGTCCGAGGAAACCTGAATGCCCATCTGCGTCATGACACCCTTGTCACGGGCGCGTTCCACCATCTGACGGCACTCCCAAAGGTTGTGCGCGAGCGGCTTCTGACCATAAACATGCTTGCCCTTGGCTATGGCGGCGAGACCGATGCTGCCGTGCATGTGATCGGGCGTGGAGACGTTTACGCTGTCGATGTTGCTGGCTTCCTTTTCGAGAAGCTCGCGCCAGTCCTGATAGACCTTGATGTTTGGCCACTTCTCCTGCGCCTTCTTGAAGTTGCGGGTGTCCACATCGCACACGGCAACGAGTTCCCACATCGGATGATTCGTGAGCTGACTCATGTCCGCCATGGACATGCCCGCCGCGCCAAAGGCCGCATGGCGCAGCTTGCCGTTCGGTGATGCGGCACGCATGCCGGTGGTGACCCAAGGTGCGGCAAAGAGCGTGGCGGCGGACTGGCGGATGAAATGACGGCGTGATTGCATGAGTGGATGGAGTGGTGGAGCGCGAAAATACGTTGCGCATGACGTGCATCTTCCGTTTTCTCTGCGTCAACGCATGAACGACCTCCCCGCCCGTCTCCAAGCCATCCGCGACCGCATCACCACCGCCGCCAGCAAGGCAGGTCGTGATCCCGCCAGCGTGGAACTCCTTGCTGTCTCGAAAACCTTTCCTGTTGAGTCGATTCGCGAAGCGATGGATGCGGGGCAATTTCTTTTTGGCGAAAACAAGGTGCAGGAAGTGCTGGCCAAAGCCCCACTGCTGCCAGCGAAGGTTGAATGGCACCTCATCGGCCACCTCCAGTCGAACAAAGTGCGCAAAATCCTCCCACTGGTGCGCTGCATTCACAGCATCGACTCTCTGAGCCTCGCCCGTGATGTGGATCGCAT
>CANIZT010000226.1 GCA_947471905.1 Verrucomicrobiaceae bacterium | reverse complement strand
TTGGCGCAAGATGGCAGATTGCAGATCACTAACGAGCAGGCTGGTCATCAGGCGCACGCGGCCACCGCGATCAAGGTGATCGGACAAACGGCGGCCCTGTTCCGCCACATTCATCACCGCCATGGTCAAAGAGAGCAGCAGCAACACAGAAAGCGCCGTGGCCAAACTGACTTCCACCAAGGTGAAGCCGTCCGTATGACTGGAGCGACGCGCGAGCTGCATGGTGACGTATCAAGGCGTCGAGGTGCCAGACGTGCCGTTGCTAGTGCCGGTCCCTTCTGTTTTTGGCGTGGTGCTGGCAGGATCGTCTGGATCAGGCGGCACCGTGCCCTCCTTTGGCCGCGTGTTGGGATCCAAGTTGGCATCCGGCAAGCTGTTGGTCGGCGTTGTCGGAGGAGTGTTAGTTGGAGTGCTGGAAGAATCTTTACTGGAATTCGTGCTGGTGGATTTATTCGATTTCCCCACGAAAGCGGGTCGCCCCCATGCCTCATAAGGTTTCAAGCGCCGTACTTCGCTGCTCAGCGCTCCCATCACCATGCTGAGGATGGCCAGCAAGCCAGCGGCGATACCCATGGCAATCGTCACTTCGGCTAGGGTGAAGCCTGATGTGGTGGTGCGTGCAGGATGATGGTGTGTTTTCATGAGAATAGTGTGGTTAACGAATTTGCACCATGTCGGCGATCTCCGACACGTGGCCGTAGGCGTTCACATGCATGCCACGGAAGTTTTGCGAATTCTTCAAGATGCCGATGCCTTCGATCGTGCTGCCTTCGCCCAGAATCAGATCGTAGTGCTTGCTGGCGATGCGTGCCGAGGGGGTGAACTCATAGGCCCAGCAGGGGGTGCCTTCCTGCCAAAGACCGATACGAGATGAGGTTTGCACGGGTTTGCCGCCAGAGGAGAGCGGCCCACTCCAGCCACTGGCACCCGCAGGCGGCACCCAGCAGATGCCGGTGGGCAGTTTTTGCGGATCACCCACAGCTTCCCATACGCCACTCCCGATCTCCGTCTCCGCGACGATGACAAACGACTGCCACATCAGCTCCGGCTGCGCCGGGTTCGCGTGGATCAGCAGACGAGCGTTGCTGAGTCGCATCGCAGCTACGCCGCGTGTCTCACGCACTTTGCCAGAAAGAAACTGCGCCCCCCAATTCAGCCGCCGTCCTACACCCGGCTCAGCCGTGGCCATACCCAAGATGGAAAGCGTTATCGTGATGATGACGATGACGACAAGCAACTCCACCAGTGTAAAGGCGGATGCCGACCTGGATGCTTGTGTCTTATCAGGGTGGTGCATAAGGACCAGTTCTCCTCAACTATTAGGGTAACGGTATGATGCAGCCAATCCTGACATAGCGCCCCGCGCCTTGCCATTTTTTTGGTCCGACAATTGTTGCTTGTGGTTAAGCGCCTGACTTGGTTAGTCTGGCATCATGAATATGTCACTAGGGGTTTTGCCGTTCATTCTGCTCGCGGTGTTACATGCAAACCTGTCAGCCGCCGACCGTCCCGGTAAGGCGATCACACTAGGCGGCGGTCCGCCGCTGCGCACCGGCACCCTACTGCGTGAAAAACGTGAATTCCGCATCGAAGCAGGCAAAACGAAGCAAGAAATCGGCAAGGAGGTCACCAATGTGACCACGCGTTACCTGCAATCCGTGCATTTGATGCGCCGCATGATCGGCAACGAGGCCGAGGAGGTGCAGGTGCGTGAGTTCGTCAAAGAGTGCGCTCATTTCACGATGGGCACCGCCCCACCGCCGGATGGTAATCCCTCCACGCTTTCCTCTAAAAACCTACGGTTCAGGCGGAAGAGCGGCCACTGGAACTATGAGATGATGCAGGGCAGTCCGACTCCTGATGAGGCTACATCCATGGCGGAACTCGCCTTTGCCGCAGACTTGCTCGACGTCCTGCCCGCCTGCATCGGCACGGGATCACACAAGCTCGGTGAAAGCTGGAAGACGGAGATGGCTTCACCGCGCGGCAAGGCCTACGGCTGGATCGTTCCCGACCAGCTCGAAAGCACGCTCGTCTCTGTGGAGGACAAGGCGGATGGCCCACATGCCACCATCGCCATCAATGGTAAGTTTCGCATGGAGCGACCCATGAACTTCAACGCTCGCATGGAGATTACCTTCAGCGCCACAGTCGTCCGCCGCCTCACCGACATGATCGACGTGGACACCAAGATCACTGGCCAGTTTGTGGCCGTGGCCGGAGCCATCGCGGACAAATCTGTTTCAGCCAAGAACGAAACCGTCATCCTCAACTATGACTACCCCTTCACCCTCACCCGCACCTTGAAGATCGAGTCTAAATAGCCGCCTTGCAAAAAATCGTCATTCCACATTCGACATTCGCCATTCTTTCTCCTTCTTCCACGCCTCAAACAAACCAACTCACACCATGCCACGTCCCGTCACACTCTTCACCGGCCAGTGGGCCGACATGTCCACCGACACCATCCTTCAAAAAGCCAAATCATTCGGCTACGATGGCGTCGAACTCGCCTGCTGGGGCGATCACTTTGAAGTGGACAAGGCTGACCAGGCTTACTGCGATGCCAAGCGCGCGAAACTGAAAGCCGCCGGCCTTCAGTGCCACGCCATCTCCACCCATCTCGTCGGCCAGGCCGTGTGTGACAACATCGACCCGCGCCATGCGCAGATCCTCCCTGGCCACATCTATGGCGACGGCAATCCCGAAGGCGTCCGCCAGCGTGCCGCCGAAGAACTCATCAAGACCGCACACGCAGCCAAGCGTTTCGGCGTCAGTGTCGTCAACGGCTTCACCGGCAGCAGTATCTGGCATCTCGTCTATTCCTTCCCGCCGAATCTCCCCGGCCAGATCGACGCCGGTTACGCCGACTTTGCCAAACGCTTCAAGCCCATTCTCGATGAGTACCAGAAGCTCGGCATCCGCTACGCCCTCGAAGTGCATCCCACCGAGATCGCCTTCGACATCGCCAGCGCCGAGCGTGCGCTGCAGGCCGTCGATTACCACCCCGCCTTCGGCTTCAACTACGACCCCAGCCACTTCGGCTACCAGGGTGTCGATTACGTGAAGTTCCTCTACAAATTCAGTGACCGCATTTTCCACGTGCATATGAAGGACGTCTCGTGGGGCATTGGTGATGGTACCGCTGGTGTTTTCGGCGGCCACGTCGATTTCCACAAGCCAAGCCGCTACTGGGACTTCAAGTCCGTCGGCCGTGGCAAAATCAACTTCGAACTCATCATCCGCGCCCTCAACGATATCGACTACGGCGGCCCGCTCTCCGTCGAGTGGGAAGACGGTGCGATGGACCGCGAGTTCGGTGCCGCCGAATCAGCCGCCTTCGTCAAGAAGATCGACTTCCCGCCGAGCAAGATCATCTTCGACGCCCAGTTTGCTGAGAACAGCAAGTGATGGGGCCGCGGACACTCTTGTCCGCATCAATTCAATCTTCAACACGGGCCGGGATCAACTCCCGGCCCGTTTTGTCTTCACTCCACCGCCTTCCGCAGTTCCATCACCGTGCTTATGATATGTTCCTCAGTCTTGTCACTCCAGCGCGTGGGGTGCGTGCCGTAGATCATCGCACCGCCGCCTTCGTAGCCGCCTTCCTGCCAGATGCGAAGGCTGGGGATGTAGGCCATGACATCGTTGGTGTAGCCGCTGACCCACACGATGGGATCCTTAATGTCCTGTTTGAGACGCAGCGAGTAATCCACGACGACTTCACCGCCGAGCGTGACCCAGGTAAGGTCGGTGCCGAGGCGGAGAATCTGCACGGGATACGGATAAGTCGTGGGCAGCGGGCCTTCATCGGCGATGCGCTGCAACACACGCGTGGCATGCGTGGCCTTCCATTTGTCGGTGGACTTTTGCTCTTCGAGAAGCTGCTCCTTCGTCGGCAGGGTGTCGTAGGCAAGCGAGATTTCGCGATAGGCGGCGCGGATGGGGCCGGTGAGTCGCTTCATGTTTGTTTCGAGCGCGGCCTGCACCGAAGTCGCGAGTGATTTGCCGTGCTGCTGCGCGAGTTCCATCGTGCGGCGCGGATACGGATTCTGATCGCCGCTGCAACCGTTCGCAAACATCGCCACGGCATCGGGGTGCGCCTTTTCCAATACCTGCTGTGCGTAACCCGCATAATCGCCGCTGAACTTCTGATGTCCCAGCGTCGTGCAGTGGCATGAATAGCCAAAGATGACGGCGATCTCTTTGCCTTCAGCGCTGCTTGCTTTCAACACGGGCACCGTTTGATCCACGGGGCCGTTGGGATTCGGGAAATTGCTCCAGCCGCCTTTGCCATCCGGCGTGCGGCGGTTCATCGAGACGCCGCAGCGTGCCGTACTGTAATCGAGATGCGCGGGCACGGATTTTTTCAAGGCATCGCCAATCAGCCGCACAATCGTGTCCTCCAGCTTCGCCGTGTATTCCGCCGCCTCCTTCTCACGCAGCGCCACATCATCTGCGCCATGAATGCGGCTTGTGCGCAATTCCGGCCCGCTGTGCGTGTGCGAGGCATTGATGGCGAGGTTCGTCGGCTCGATACCGTGCTCTTTCTTCACGCGCTCCGCGACCGCGAGCCGCAAATTTCTCGGCACACCGATCAAATCCATCGTCACCAGCGCAAACTTGGCTCCAGCTTCATCCGTCAGCACAAACGCCTTCGCGAAAAGATCCAGTTCAACGCCTTCCGAGGGTTCCGTCCGCCCCGCATAACCCGCCATCCACATCGGTTTCTTCGGCGTGATCTTCGCCGAGGCCGCGCCAGCCCTCCAGGCGGGCTTCTTGACCACAGGGGCAGCAGCGATGACGAAAACAGCGAGGAGGAGGGGCAGCCAGAGTTTCATGGCGACTACCAAAGCCGCCAGGCCACCAGTTCTTTATCGCTGCGCGCAAATACTCGGTTTCCAGCGAAGGCGGGATGCGCCCAGGTTTTGCCGATGATTTGCCAGCGGGCGAGTTCTTCACGCTTTTCGGGTTTCAGCGTCACATACACGAGTTCGCCGCTGGCGTTGAGCAGCGCAGCGAGATTTTTCGACTCATCGATCCACACGAGACTCATCTGTGGGTTGCTGTCCTTCGGCGTGAGCGTGTTGTCATCGCTCCAGAGGATTTTGCCGGTCTTCAGCTCGAAGGCTTGCAGACCGCGTTTCTTGTCGAGCATGTAAACAACACCGTCTTTGAACAGCGGAGCGGACATGAGGCCGCAGATCTCGGTTTCATTCTCCCAAAGCAGTTCAACACCCGTTCCGAGCCGAAACGCCTTCGCCCCATGCCAGTAGCCGGAGACGAGCAGCACACCGTCATGATACAGCGGCTGCGCGATGCTGACGCCATACGTGATCTTGTACGGATAGGTCCAGTTCACCGCTCCGCTGTCAGGATTGAGGCTCTGCAGATGCTCCGGCCCCCAGGCGATGAGCTGACGTTTGCCGTCATGCGTGATGATCTCTGGCGTGCAGTAGCCCGCGCGATCCGGCCCACCACGCCACACTTCCTTGCCGCTGTTTTTGTCCAAAGCGATGACGGAGCCGTCCTTCGCGCCCACATGCAGCAACACGCGATTCCCATCAATCACCGGCGATGCCGCAAAGCCCCAGGTCGGAATCTTCGCACCGTAGGTTTCGACGGCATCGACCTGCCAGAGCACTTTGCCTGTCTTCGCATCAAGGCACGACGCCACACCCGTCGCGCCCAACGCATAGCCCTTGCCATCCAGAATGTTCACCGAGGTACGCGGCCCCGTTCCGTAATCCATGCCGCCGTAGCTCACCTCCCAGCTTTGCTGCCAGACTTCTTTGCCGGTGTCTGCATGGAAGCAAAGCACCCTCTCCACCTCCTGCGGAGTTTTCTGACGATCCATCACATAGACAAGGCCGTCACTGACCGTCACGCCACCGAATCCGGCTCCGATCTCGTGTTTCCAAAGCCGTACTGGTTCCTGCTTTGAGAAATCAGCCGGAATGCCCGCTGGATTCCACCGTCCATCCGCATTCGGACCGCGCCAGCGCGGCCAGTCTTGGCTGTGGGCCAGAGGGCTGAGGAAAAAGACAAGCAGGAACGTGAACTTCATCTTCCTAAACACGCGATTCAGTCTGTCTCATTATCAGCGACGCCAATCATCGTGCAAAAAGCGAGGATGCCGCCAGCGATCCAGCCATAAAGCCAGATTCGCCCCGTGGTGATCAGAATGACCGTCGAGATTCCAATCAGCACCGCTGAGAAAAAATACTTCTGTTTGCGCGAGAGGTCGCACCACCATTCGATGATTGCCATGAACTCATTAAACTGAAACGGAACTCATCATGTCAAGCCATGCCTCCGACAAAAGTTTTTCACATGAGACGCTGATCAGTTGCCCGATCTGATGCTCTCGCTAACTCCAACACTCCCAACCGGGTTTCATGGCATTCTGCTTGAAACCTTGAACCTGAAACGTTGAACTTTCCCCAACCATGTCTGCTGCCAACGAACTCAACATCAATGTCGCTCACGTCGAGCGTGTCGCCAAGGAACTGGGCCTGCGGGCCATTCAGGTCGGCGCGACGGCCAAATTGTTTGCCGACGGTGCCACGGTGCCGTTCATCGCCCGTTATCGAAAGGAAGCGACGGGCTCCATGGATGAAGTGCAGATCCTAAATGTGAAGGAGCGCATGGAGCAGCTTGTGGCGTTGGATGACCGGCGTGGAGCGATTGTGAAGTCGCTCGAAGAGCGCAAGCTGATGACGGACATCCTTCGCGTGAAGATCGACAAGGCGGAGACGCTGAACGCGCTGGAGGACATCTTTGCACCGTTCCGGCCCAAACGTCGCACACGGGCGACGATTGCGAAGGAAAAGGGCCTGGAGCCGCTGGCGGACTTCATCGAATCGAATTTGATGACGCATGGGGTCGATCTGAGCGCTGAGGCGGCGAAGTTTGTGAACACGACTCACGAAACCGAGGAACTGCGTGTCAAAGATGCGGCGGATGCGCTATCAGGTGCACGCGACATCATCGCGGAACGCATCAGCGATCATGCGGAAGCGCGTGCGACACTGCGCAAATTCTTCGCGGAGCAGTCCACGGTCATTTCCAAGGTCATGTTTGGCAAGGAGACCGACGAGGAGGCGCAGAAGTTCCGCGATTACTTCGACTGGAGCGAACCGCTGAAGTCGATCCCATCCCACCGTATGCTGGCGATTCGTCGTGGCGAAAAAGAAGGCTTCCTGCTCATGCGCATCCAGCCAGCCGAAGACACGGCGGTCAAGATGCTCGAAAACATCTTCGTCAAAGGCGGCAACACATGCTCCGACCAGATGAAGCTGGCCTGTGCAGACAGTTACAAGCGGTTGATGAGTTCCAGCATGGAAACCGA
>CANIZT010000225.1 GCA_947471905.1 Verrucomicrobiaceae bacterium | reverse complement strand
CCACGATGCGCGACGGGGTCAAAGAGGAAGTTGCCATGCGGCGGCGGCGTGGGCGTGGCCCATTCCAGCGTGGTGGCATCCCAAGGATTGTCGCTTTCGATCTTTTTGCCGCCTTTGATGCTGAACCAGAAGTTGATGATGAAGGGCACCTGGCCGAGAGCGAGAATGAACGCGCCGATGGACATCACCACATTGAGTGAAAGCATGTTGTCCGGAATGTTGAAGCCGAAGAAAGCACCAATCTTGTGGGTCCATGTCGTGGTCCAATGCGAGAAACTGGCGGTGTTCTCGAAGTACTTGCCGCCGTCATACCAGCGGCGGTGGAAGCCGGCCATCCCCTGAACGAGCATGGGTGCGAAGACGAGATTCATGCCGATGAGCGAAGGCCAGAAATGCCATTTGCCGAGCCGGTCGTTCATGAAACGGCCCGTGACCTTCGGGAACCAGTGATAGATGCCGGCAAAGAGGCCGAAGATGGTGCCGGGGGCGACGACGTAGTGGAAGTGGCCGATCACGTAGTAGGTGTCGTGCAACGCGAGGTCGATGAAGGTGAAGGCGAGCGGCAGACCCGTAAGACCGCCGATGCCAAACATAGGCAGGAAGGCGCAGGCGAAGAGCATCTGCGTGTTGAAGCGGATGGAACCGCCCCACAGCGAGATCATCAAGCATGTGAGCAAGATCACCGACGGCACCGAGATGAGCACGGTCGTGATCTGGAAGTAGGTGGACATCATCGTGCCCATGCCGGTGAGGTACATGTGATGCGCCCACACAAGGAAGCTCAGGAAGCCGAGCGTGAGCACGGAATAGACCATCGACTTATAGCCCCATAGCGGACGACGCGTGTTGCAGGGAATGACTTCGGTGAGAATGCCGAAGGCAGGCAGAATGAGCACATAAACTTCAGGATGCGCGAGGAACCAGAACAGATGCTGGTAGAGCAGCGGATTGCCACCACCGGAGATGTCGAGGTGCTTGCCACCTTCCATCAAACCGGTCGGCAGATAGAAAGAAGAACCGAACACGCGGTCTGAAAGCTGCAGGATGGCGGCGACTTCGAGCGGCGGGAAGGCCAGCAGGAGCAGGAAACCGATCACAAACATCGCCCAAGTGAAGAAGGGCATCTTCATGAAGCCCATGCCCTTGGTGCGCAGATTGATGACGGTGGCGATGAAGTTGACGGAGCCGAGGAGCGAGGCGGAAATGTTGAACACCATGCCGGTGAGCCACCATGTGTGGCCATGCTGCCAGACATTGGTTACACCAATGTTGGCGGTCGATGCCAGCGGTGAGTACATCGTCCAACCGGTCTGCACCGGACCGGTGCCGACGAAGAAGCTGTACACCATGATCACACAGCTGATGAAGAAGAACCAGTAGCTCAGCATGTTCAGGCGCGGGAAAGCCATGTCGATGGTGCCGATCTGGAGCGGCATGACGAAGTTGCCGAAAGCGGCGAAACCAAGCGGCACAATGCCGAAGAACACCATGATGGTGCCGTGCATGGCACCGAGCATGTTGTACAACTCGCCGTTCAGAGAACCGTCCACGTTCAGCCAGCGGCCGAACATTTCCTCAAACACCCAACTGATGCCAGGAATCGCACGAATCGCCTCCACGGCCGGAACTGGAACGCCTGGATAGGCAATGCTCCAGCGCATCAGCAGCATGAGGAAGAAGCCGAACAGTAGGAAAATCAGGCCGCTGAGGCCATACTGGATGCCGATGATCTTGTGGTCGGTGGACCAGATGTACTTCCGCAAGAAACTCGGCTCGTGATGATCGTGCGCGGCATCATGCGCGTGATCGTGATCGTGGGGGATGGCAGCGGCACTCATGGGAGATTCAAAGTTTCAGGTTCAAAGTTGAAAAGCTGTAGCGAAGTCGAAGTCGAAGTCGGCGGTGGCTTTGCCATTACGCACGGTGACGGTTTGAGATACGCTCTTCGGGAATTGTGGGTGCCAGGCTTCGACGACATAATCGCCATCAGCGAGCGCACGATTGATGACGAAACGGCCATCGGCGGCGGAAACGGCGGCATGAATGCCTGCGTGGACAAACACCCAGGCGTTCATCCAGCGATGCACATCGCATTCGAGGCGGTAGATGCCGGGAACATTGAAAACCTTCGTGTTTTCGTCGCCACGCGAGGGCTGGCCGAGGTTGTCGATGTTCTCGCGTGTTTCACCTGCGTGACGGGCGATGCGGATGTTATGGAAGGTGAGGTCGCTGTTGTGAAAGCGAACGGTCTGGCCGGATTGGATCGCAATCGCGTGTGGCACGAACTCGCAGTTCGTTTGATCAATGAGCGGAGCGGTCGCTGGCAGGTTGCTGGCACGCTGGCTGCCGCGCACGGTGATCACCGCATCGGCCAGAGCACCATCGGCGGCCACACGCCAGGTTGAATCAATGATGTCGCCATGACCGGTGCAGAAGGGATTGCCGCCGACATCGACGACCTTGTGCAGTTTGGCAACATCAGCGCCTTTGAGCGTCACTTTGCCGGTGATGCTGGACGTTTCGGCTATTTGAACGGCCGGGGTCAGCGGGACCGCCGTTGTCTCGGGCATTTTGCCACAACTCACGTTCGCGATCAGCATGACGGCTCCGAAGGCAACCCAAGGTGCCTGGCGGGAGACGGTTTGCTTTACACGGATCATCGGGGTTCGAAAATTACTTGGCTGCTGGCGCGGCGGCAGCGGCAGGCGCGGCGGTGGCTCCAGGGCCGGCTGGAATTTCGCCTGGCACATTCTTTTCGGCGTAAGGCAGGAGTTCCGCGATGGTCCACTGGGAAGCACGCTTTTCTTCGTCGCGCACTTTCTGCACCATTTCCTTGGTGATCATGGTGGCTTCATTGCCCCAGGAGTTGCGGATAAAGGTCAGCACGTTGGCGAGATCTTGCGACGACATCGCGCCACCGAATGGCTGCATGCCGCCGGGAGTGTTAAAGCTCTGGCCATTGACCGTAACCGGGCCGGTCAAACCGTGCTGCACGATGCGGATAAGACGTTCGGTGCCACCGAGAACGTATTCAGACTTGGTAAGAGGAGGAAACTGGCCGGGAAGGCCGCCGCCGTTGCCTTGATGGCAACCACCGCAGACTGAATAGCCACTGGCACCTTTTTTCATGGCGAGAGCGAAGGGATCGAGCGCATCGCCTGCACCACCGCCACCTGGGCGTGGATCACCACCGCCGCTGATGAGGGCGAAGGGATTGCTGACATCAAAGCTCCAGCCACCGGTCATCGGACCAAGCTGGCCACCGGCGATGATGGCAACGAGCATGAGCAGAAACATCGCCCACAACGGCGCTGGCTGGCTTTCGGGAGCGAGATCGGCCTTCTCGCGCTTCACGGCGGAGTGGAGGCGGTCAAGATCGGTGCTGTCGGGATGGGCGGAGGCGCTCATGGGCAATGCGGAGGGCTACTTTTTGGCAGGAGCAGCGGCGACGGCTGACTGTCCGGGGATGGGATAATCCTTTTTCAGAGACTGGAGGTATTGAACAAGCTGCTTCGCTTCAAGCGTCGGGACGACTTCATAGCCTGCGGCGACGGCGAATTTCTTCGGCAGTTTCACGGCGTCGGTGGAAACCGGGCCCTGAATCTTCTGCACTTTGAAAAGATGCGTGTAGGCCGGCATCGTGCTCCAATCATGCACGCTGCGTGGCGAGTAGAAGTGCTGATACAGCGCCGCTTCATCGGGCGCACGCCAGCCAAAGTTGGCGAGGTCAGGGCCGACACGTTGCACACCAAGCAGGGCGTATTTTTCACTGAGATAGTCGCGCAACACGTTCGGGCGCACCGGTGCCGTGGGGCGGCCTTCCTGATCCTGGCCCCAGCCTTTGTACCAGCCGTCGAGGCCGAGTTGCTGCGGGCGGATCATCTGCGTGTGGCACTGATTGCAGCCTTCGCGCACGTAAACGAGTTTGCCCTGATCATTGACCGGCGCGGGAGGATAGATGCCTTCGAGGCCGTCTTTGTCCTTGTCATAGGCAACAGGCGTAAGCTGCTGATACTGCATCGCCGGCAGGACGATAAGACAGAGCCAAGGCAGCCCGAAAGCGGCGGCGAGACCAAGAATGAAGGTGCGGAAGTTCGTCATGCGTGTGCTCCGTGGGGAAGGGCGGTTTCATCATGTTCGTGATGCAGCAAGGTGGGCGCCGAGCTGCGGCGACCCAGGCCAAGCACCATGAGCAAGAGGTGGATAAGGAACATGAGGTTCGAGAAGCTGATGAGCGCCCAGGCGACCGCACGCGAGACGACGTAGGCGCGGGAGTTGACGACATGATTCATGAAGGTCTGGTCCCAGTGTTCGGGATCATTTAAGTCTGCGCCCTGCTGCCAGCCGGCAACGAGGCTCATGATGACGATGGTGCCGACACCATAGACGGAGAACCAGAAGTGGTTGCGAATGAGTCGAACGCTGAGCCATTCACAGCCGGAGAGGCGGGGCACGATGTAGTAGATGGCACCAAACACACACATGCTGAAGAAGCCGTAAACGCTGACCATCTGGAAGGCATACCAAGACTGCGTGAACTGCAGGCTGGCTCCGGTCCAGAACGCGGAATTCAGGGCCAAGATCACGCCCGAAACCGGGTAGAACAGCGCTCCAAAGAAGACAAATCGCAGCGTGGGGCTGGAGGCGGCAGCGCTATGCTTGCCGAGTGTGGTGAGGTGATGATTGAGGCCGACCAGGCCGACTGGAATGAGCAGCAGCACGCCAGTGGCAGCTCCAATGGAGGTCATCCAAGCGGGCAGCGGACCACCCATGTATTTCTGCATGCCGGTCCATCCACCGAGGATGGCGAGCGTCCAGAAACCAGCAGAAGCGAGCTGTGCTGAGGCGATTGGCTGGCCGGTGATCTTCGGAATGAAGTAGTAGGCAGCGCCAACACCAACCGGGACGAAGAACAGCATGATAACACCGTGGATGTACCATGCATCAATACCGGCACCAAGCGCACCGAGGCCCGGCAGACAATGCAGCGCGACGTTGGCGGTGATGAAGATCCAGGGGAACCAGAAGCAGGCGCCGAGAATGTACCAAGTGCTGACCATGAAGCCCTCAGGACGGAAGGCACGGCCAAACATGCGCACAATCGGCCACGCATAGCAGAGGAAGCAGCCCAGCAGGATGGGCCACACGAACTTGGGCATCTCCAGCCACTCGATGGAGGTACTCTTACCCATCACGACGGCAAGAATGCCAAAGGTGATGGTGATGTTCCAAAAGATCGCGGCAACGAGCAGCAAGCTCTTGCCAGACTTCAGTTCCTGGCCGGAACGACGCGCCATGATCCACAGCATGACACCGAGCGCGGCTTGTACACCCCAACCATAGACGAGCGCGTTGATGTGCGCGGGCTGAAGGCGGCCGTAGCTGATGTACTGGCAGTTGCCGAGGAATTCAGGCTCCACCAGCTTGATTGCGGCAAGAACGCCGAGGATCGTGGAGAGCATGAGCCAGAAGGCCCCGTTGGTGAACAAGAACAGCACGGGAACTTTCACCGACTTGTCGATAGCCGCGCGGCGAAGGTTGTCGGCCTGAAGGTCCGTGTCAGGAGTGGAAGGAGTGGTCTGCATGACTTACTTGGGCGGAGCGGGTGCGGCAGGGGCCGGTGCTGCGGGAGAAGCGGGAGCGGCGGCAGGAGCAGGAGCGGCCGGTGCTGCGGCAGGGGCCGATGCAGGTGATCCAGGCGCAGCAGGGGCTGGCGCTGCAGCAGGCATCGCGGCGGCGGCTTGTTTGAGCTGTGTCGGTGAGCCAGGAACGACTTGCGTGCTGACAGCGGGTTTTTTGGCAGCAAGAGTGGTGAGTGACTTTTCAAACACGGCTTTCTTCTTGGCAGCGTCGCTGAAACCGATCTTCGCAAGGTTTTCAGTCTGCGCCTTGAGGATTTCGGCGGTGTTGGCGGTGCGTTCATCAGCGCGTGGGTCAAATCCCAGCTTCGAGCCGCTCATGGCCTGGATAACGATGAACAGCACGGCGAAGCCAGCGAAGGCTCCGAGCACCCACAGAAAGGTGGCTCCGGCTTTGGGGGATGGATCAGACTGCGACATGGAAAAATCGGGGGATCAGTTGACGACGTTCACGGATTCGATGAGGCGCGGGTCACGCCATGGATACAGGCTGTATTTGGCAAGACCGCGCAGATAGAGGAAGCCCATGGTGCCGAACACGGCACATACGGCGGCGAGATCCTGCACCCAGGCACCGGGAGCCCACACGCCCATGCCAAGCGAAGGGCCACGCTCAGGAATGACGTTCCAGTAGATGTCCACGAGGTGCATGAAGATGATCCAGATACAGCCCATGCTGATGACGACCGGGTTCTTTTTGCGCTGCTGAGAGAGCAGGAACAGGAAGGGCACCACAAAGTGACCAGCGACGAGGAAGACCGAGATCTCACGCCACGCTTCGGTGTTACGCGTGAGGTAGAAGCGGGTTTCTTCGGTGATGTTGGCGTACCAAATCAGGAAATACTGGCTGAAGGCGATGTAGGCCCAGAACACCGTGAAGGCGAACAGCAGCTTGCCCATGAGATGGTAGTGCTCGTCCGTGACCACCTTCTTCAAGTAGCCGAGGCTGCGCAGCCAGGTGACGACGAGAATCGAAAGCGCCATCGAGGCCCAAGCGCAGCCAGCGAAGATATACACGCCCCACATCGTGGAGAACCAGTTGTAGTCGAGCGACATGAGCCAATCGACCGCGGCGAAGGTCACAGTCAGCGCATAAAACAGCAGCCAGCGGCAGGAGAACGCACGCGCAGAGATGGTGTGCTTGATGTCGCCGTCCTGCTCCTGCTTGAGCGACTTGCCGCGTAGCGTACGGGCGATGTGCCAGAGGATGAGGAAGTAGAGTACGAAGCGCACCTGCCAGCTAAACGGCGGGAAGAAATGATTGCTGATGTTCAGGTAGCCAAACTTGGCCACCAGCGCATGCATATGCGGATCAGCCTCGGATGCGTGATGCAGCGCCTCTTTGACGGTGATGTGGTCGTGATGCGCATGCTCAGCCGCAGTGCGGTGATGGCCCATCCACTCATAGAGCGGCTTTTGAACCGCTGGAAGCAGCAGCGGCGAGGCCAGGATGCCCAGCACGAGGATCATGTTCGCCAGATTTTCCCAGATGCGGCGGACGGCGACACCCCAGCTCGAATTCGAGGCGCTGTGGAGCAGAATCCAGAAGCAACCGCCCACCACGAAGGTGAAAGTGAAGAAGATCGCGAACAGCCAGGAGTAGGCAAAGGTGTCCGTGTTCTTGAAGAAGAAGAATGCAGAAGCGATGAGGCCCAGCAGGCCGAACAGGCCCAATGCGCCGATGAGCTTCGCGCCCTTGGCCGGCTCGAATTTTTCTCCGCCCTGGGGCAGATCGTTGAAGGT
>CANIZT010000224.1 GCA_947471905.1 Verrucomicrobiaceae bacterium | reverse complement strand
TCCTTGTCTGGCACGGCGGGGCCTTCCACGGCCAGTCCGCCGATGGGATTCACACGATCCAGCACATAAAATGTCTTCTTCGCTTTCGCCGCTGCTTCCATGCACACGCGCAGAGTCGAGATATAAGTATAGAACCGACAGCCGATGTCCTGAATGTCGAACACAAGCGCATCGACGTCCGCCAATTGCTCCGCTTTCGGTGCTCGCTGTTCGCCGTAGAGGCTAAGCACTGGTAGGCCAGTCTTTTGGTCTTTGGAGTGGTTGATCTTCTCCTGATCCAACTCTCCACGGATGCCGTGCTCGGGACTGAAGAGCTTTTTCAACTCCACGTCAGGTGCAGCGGCCAGCAGATCGATCGTGCTGCGACGTTGTGCGTCAATGCCTGTCTGATTCGTAATTAAACCGATGCGAAGCCCTTTCAAATCGGCAAACTTCCGCCGCACCAGCACATCGATGCCATTGAGCACCGTCGGCACTTCTTTTTCATCACGCGGCCATGGTGGACCGTTGGTAACAGATTTCATGCCCTGAGCCGCAGCGGAGCCGATCTCCTCATAGAGGTCACGCACACTGCCTTTGCCATCGGGATGAAGCCGTGAACTCATGAAGATCACAAAGGTCTTCGACTGCGGCTCGATCCAGATACTGGTGCCCGTGAATCCCGTGTGACCGAATGATCCCAGCGGAAAAAGTTTCCCGCGCGGCCTGCTAAACGGCGAATCAATGTCCCAGCCCAATCCGCGACGCTCAAACACCGTCGCTATCGTCTGCGGAGTCGTCATGAGCTTCACCGTTTCCGGTTTGAGCACGCCCGCTCCGTCAGCGAGAATCATACGCGCATATTTGGCCAAATCGGAAGCCGTCGTGAACAAGCCCGCGTGTCCCGTCACACCGCCCATCTTGCGCGACGTCGGATCATGCACCACGCCGCGCAGCATCACGCCATTTTCATCCTTCTCCGTCGGTGCGATGCGTGCCTTCCAGTCCTCCGGCGGCAAAAACCGCGTCGCATCCATCTTCAGGGGTTCAAACACGTTTTTCGTCGCGAACTCATTCAAAGCCATACCACTCACACGCCGCACGATTTCGCCCAGCAGGATGAAATTGATGTCCGAATAGCGGAAAAAGCGATCTGGCGGCCCATCTGGCTCCAATTCGACCGCGCGGCGAATTCCCGCCTCATAGCCCGTCCACTCCGGCTCCTTCGGAATTCCCGGCCGCAGGCCCGATGTATGCGTCAGCAGATGCCGCACCGTGATCCCACTGCGAAACTCCGGCACATACCGCCGCACCTCGGCCTCCAGCTCAATCTTCCCCTGCTCCATCAAGATCAAAACACTCGGCAGCGTCGCCACCACCTTCGTCAGCGATGCCGCATCAAACACCGTGTCCTCCGTCATCGCTTCTTTGCTTGGAGAAAGCACCCGCTGCCCCACCGCCAGCGTCATCGTCTTCTCGCCGCTCTCAACGTGCAGCACCGCTCCCGGCGGATTCCCCTTCCCCACCGCCTTGCGCACCACATCCCGCAGTGCATCAAACTCATCTGCGTGAGCGAGGCAGCAGAACAGGAGGGACAAAAGCAGGCGAGGTAAAATCATGATTAAAAATTTGAAACACCGCGAGAGATCAGAAAGACGCGAGAGGAAAGAGTCATGAGTCTGAACTCTTGCGTCTTTTTGATCTCTTGCGGTGCAAAACAACCGGCCTGCACCGCATTGCTCACTACTTTTTCTTCTTTGCCGCCGGTTTGCCTGCTTTTGGACTCTGAAACGTCGGAGCGATGGTGCCTTTTTCCCATTCCGCAATCGCAGCGACGAGTTCTTTCACCACTTCCGGCTTCTCAGCGGCGAGGTTCTTCGATTCGCCGACATCAGCGGCCAAATCGTAGAGTTCCGGCTCCGCTTTGCCATTACGCAAGAGCTTCATGCTGCCACGGCGCACGGCATTGTTGCCGCCGGGGCCACCGGTGCGCCAGAACAGCAGTTCATGCGGCACACCGCTCTTTTCGCCACTCAAGAATGGCAGCAGATTCACGCCATCGAGATTCTTCGGCGTCAGTTCTGCCGATTCCGCCGCCGCGAGCGCGGTGGGCAGGAAATCCAGCGCGATCAACGGCTGGTCATACGTGCCCGGCTTGATCTTCGCGGGCCAGCTCACCAGAAACGGCACGCGCATGCCGCCTTCATACACCATGCCCTTCGCACCACGGAGTGGAGAATTGTCGGTGAAATTGGTGCCGCTTTTGCCGGCGAGATTCGGGCCGCCATTGTCACTCACGAAGTAGATCAGCGTGTTCTCGCGCTGCTTCGTCTCGTCCAGCTTTGCCATCACCCCGCCGATGGCCGCGTCCAGCGCGCAGACCATCGCCGCGTAAGTGCGCCGACTATCATTTTCGATGTGCTTGAGTTTCTCCAGCCACTCCTTCGGTGCTTGCAGCGGCGTGTGCGGCGCATTGAAGGCAAGGTAAAGCATCCAGGGCTTTGCTTCGGCTGCATGCCGCCCCACAAACGCCGCCGCCTCGTCGCCGAAGTGCTCAGTGAGGTATTTGGTCTGCGCTTCGTCCTTCCCGTTGCGGTTCAGCGGGATGTTGTACTCCGCACCGCCGCCTGCGCCGGGGAAATACACATGCCCGCCACCCAGCGCGCCGAAGTACTCGTCAAACCCGCGCTTCATCGGATGAAACTGCGGATGCGCACCGAGATGCCACTTGCCCACCGCACCGGTCGTATAGCCCGCCTTCTGCATCAGCGCTGGAAACGTCGTCTCCTGCTGCGACAAGCCCGCCGTCGTGCTCTCCGGCAGCCACGCCGGATTGTTCTCATGCCCGAAGCGATGCTGATACCGCCCCGTCATGATCCCCGCCCGCGTCGGGCTGCAAAACGGATGCGAGACATAGCCATTCGTGCAGCGCAAGCTCTGTGCGGCCAACTTGTCCAGATGCGGCGTCGGGATCTCCTTCGAGCCCTGGAAACCGACATCGTTGTAGCCGAGATCATCGGCGATGATGACCAGCACGTTGGGTTTGGCGGCAAAAGCAGGCGCTGCGAGCAGCAGGACAAAAAGAAACGAAAGAATAGGGCGCATGGTGATGATATGAGCGCCCTCCAAACGAACGCCTACTCTCTATGTTTCACTTCATGCTTGCATCCAAGCCAAAAATCCGTCATGCCCGAAGCATGAAGCCCTATCTGCTCCTGCTCCCACTCGTTCTAACTCAATGCGGTGATAAATCGACCAAAAACACCGTCGTGGTCCAAAGCTCGACTGTGAACAACAACACAGTCATCAACCAATCGGTCATAACGCCTGCTCCTGCTCCCGTCGCTCCATCCATGCCGGCACCGGAGCCTGCGGTTGCTGAAAAGCCTGCTGCGCCTGCTCCCGCCAAGCCGGAACCGAAGGAAGTTTATTGGACGCAGGAGATGATGCACACGGAGATCAAGTATCACAACCCCGGCTATACGGGCGACGGCCAGTTCAACATCGAAGGCGGCAAGGTCATCGCGCTGAGTCTGCGTGGCTCTAAGATCGAGAACGTGAAGTTTTTGCAGCACATCGAGCCGCTTGCACTCGATTTGAGCGAAACGCCGATCACCGATCTCCGGCCGATGCAGGGGAAGAAGCTCGTGGAGTTGTATCTTGAGGACACGAAGGTGCGTGATCTCTCGCCGATCCGCGGCATGCCGCTGGAGAAGCTCTATTTGAGCCGCACACCGGTCGAGAATCTGAGTGCGCTGGAAAACATGCCGCTAACTGAGTTGAACGCCGTCGGCTGCCCGGTGGGAGACATCTCGGGCATTGCAAAATGTCCGATCACAATGCTCTGGCTCACGGATTGTCCGGTGGAGAACATCAGCGCACTAAAAACCGTGCCGCTGGTGAGTGTCACACTTCACCGCACCAAGGTCAAAGACCTCTCCCCTCTCACTGGCACTGCCTTGCAGCGCCTGCATATTGCCGAAACGCCGGTGACCGATCTCACGCCACTCAAAGGCATGCAACTCACGCGGCTCGTCTTCACTCCGGCGAACATCACGGCGGGCATTGATGTGGCGAAATCGTTGCCTTTGCAGGAGATCGGCACGCGGTTTGACGACGGTGCCAAGGACTTGCAGCCGCCAGCTAGTTTTTGGCCCGCCTACGACGCGGCGGTCAAAGCAGCCCCCAAACCGTGAGAATTCGCAGATTTGTCTTGTCGTTGCTACCAAGCTCCTGACAGAATCACGTAGAATTCCATGAAAGAGTTTGCTTACATCCATGACGAGAAGCAGAACCCGTCGCCTCTGCGTGCGGTGCCTGCGCTTGCTAGTTTTAGCGATGATCAGCTTGATGATGTGCTTAATTCCAGCAGCCTGCTCCAGTGCGAGCCGGGGGATCACATCATCAAGGAAGGTAGCATCGACTCCCGCATCTATGTCCTGCTCAGTGGTGAGCTGGAGGTGCGGGTCGGCAGCAAAAAAGTGGCTGCCATCACCCGCATCGGTGAAGTGTTTGGTGAACTGGCGCTCGTGAACCACGACAAGCGTCTCGCCTCGGTCATCGCCTCCACGAAGGCCGTCTGTCTCGCGGTGGACCAAAAGTTTCTTCAAGACATTCATCCGCGCGAGGAAGACCCGGATTTCCACGCCGCGCTTTACGAATTCGTCGCTCGTCTCGTCGTGCGCAAGCTGGAGGCCACCTCACGTCGTCTTGCCGAAGTCGAAAAGGAGCTGAAGCTGCTACGTGAATCGCACCCTGTGGCTGAAATCAAAGCGGTGGCAGTGCCTAAGCTCAAGCGTCCGGCGAAACGTGCGGCTACTGGCAGAAAGCCTGTTCGTAGGAGGTAATCGCCCTCAGGCCCCGGCACCAATCGTGATGCGCCTTGCAGGAATCGGTGATTCGATGATGCCGAGTTCGGTTTCTTGTTTCAAACGGAGCTGACCGCAGGCGGCGGCAATGTCGTGGCCTTTTTCGCGGCGTAGCGTGGCGGTCACGCCAGCATTCGTGAGCACGGCGAGGAAGGCGTCCTGGCTGGCTTCGCTTGGGCGCACCCACTCCAGACCATCGACGGTGTTGTAGGGGATGAGGTTAACCTTCGCATTCACGGCACGGGCGCGTTTGGCGAGAGCGTGGGCTTGTTGCAGGCTGTCGTTGACGTTGGCGATGAGGATGAATTCGAAGGTGAGGAACTGCTTTCGCTTTTGGTTCCAGTAATCGAGCGCTTCAAACAGCTCACCGAGGCTGTGCTTGCGGTTCACCGGCATGATTTTCTCACGCACCTCGTCAGTGGCACCATGCAGCGAGATGGCGAGGCGAATCTGCAGCGGAAAATCGGCAAATTTTTTGATCTGTGGTGCCAGACCGCTCGTGCTGACGGTCATGTGACGCGCACCGATGCCGATGCCCCATTCGGCATTGAGGATCTCGATGGCTTTGGTGACGTTCGAGTAGTTCGCGAGCGGTTCGCCCATGCCCATGAAGACGAGATTGTCCACGCGTTCGCCAGCATGCGCTTCGACTTGCACGATCTGCTCCACGATCTCGGCGGCAGTGAGATTGCGCGTGAAACCGGCGAGACCGCTGGCGCAAAATTTGCAGTCGTAGGCGCAGCCGACCTGGCTGGAGACGCAAAGCGTGCGGCGGTCGGATTTGCCGCCGTAGAGCGCTGGATTGGCCGGGATGAGCACGGTTTCGACGTAGCGGCCATCGTGCAGTTTGAAGAGAAATTTGCGCGTCGTGTCAGCAGAGCCGGTGACTTTGGCAATGCTGAGCGAGCGTGTGACAAAACGAGTGGCGAGGGCTTCGCGCGTTGCTTTCGGCAGATTCGACATGTCATCGAAACTGGCGGCGCGTTTGGCGTAAATCCACTCCACGAGCTGTTTGGCACGAAACGCGGGCTGACCGAGCTCCGCGAACACGGCGGCGATTTCCTCGGGCTTCATGCCGAGAAGTGCCTGGGGTGCAGTGGTGATGCTCATGGGGGCTGCGACAGTGGCAGGAAATGGGAGATTTGAAATTTGAGATTTGAAATAGGCTGAACAAGGCCACTTTGGCTGCATGAATCTCGCCGGACTGTTTGTCGTACTGGTCGTCGTTGGCGCAGGCATCGGCATTGCGCTGTTTGCCTGCGTGGTGGCGGCAATGCTGATGGCGCTGGGTGTGATGTCGAGTTCGGTGGCGATCGGATTCATCACAAAACGGCCAGCGACAGGCGTGCGCGTGTTTTTACTGCAATGCGGTGTGCTCTCGGGCATTCCAGCGGGTGCGGTCACGGCCTGGATTGGGCGGGCATTCTTTGAGATGGCGGACGCGAGCTGGATGATCGCGGTTTACGGCGGCATCGGCGGTGCGCTGGCGGGTGCAGTGATCGCTTTGATGCTGGATTTCATTTTTCGCCGTTCCCAAGCATGGCTGGAGGAACGGAAAAAGCGCACGATGGGCTAAGGCTGCTTCTCCTGCTCGCGAAATTGCGTGGGCGTGAGGCGTGTCATCTTCTTGAAGTCCTTACTGAAGAAGAACTGGTCGTGATAGCCGACCTGACGGGCGATTTCTTTGACGGGATCGTCGGACTCGATGAGTCGGCGCTTGGCCTGATTGATGCGCTCGCGTCGTAGCCAGTCGATGGGACTGGTGCCGATGGCGGCTTTGAACTGACGGCTGAAGTGGCTCTCGCTCATGCCGCTGATCTGCGCCAGCTCTGCCACTCGCATGGGCATGTGAAAGTAGAGTCGCATGCGTTCGAGCGCCTTTGAAACGGCCTGCGGCAGCTCCGGTTGAATGAGGCCCGGCTCTGAGAGGCGCACATGGAAAGCGAGCCCAATGATGGCAGCCACGGCGGCGCTGGCGAGCGCAGCATCACTCGGCCGTGTGCCGCCCATGTATTGAAAGGCGTGTTCGAACTCCTGTGCGACCAATGGCTCGTTAATGCCTTCGAGCACGGGCTGCGAGCGTACCTGCAACAATTCCGCGATGCGATCGAGCGAACGGCCCTCGATGCGCATCCAGTATAGCTCCCATGGATTGCGATTCGACGCACCGTAGAGATGCGGGTGATGGCAATTGACCCAAACGAGAGCGCCGGGACCGACGTCATGGCGTTTACCACCCACTTGCACCCAGCCGCGGCCCTTGAGACAGAGGATTAATTCATGACCGGGATAGGTTTCACGCTCGATCCGGTGCTCAAATCCAGCGCGCAGATGCCCAGCACGCACCACAGAATAAAACAAATCGCGCTGCCAGTCTGCGGGGGTGGCATAAAGATTCTTCACAAAGACGGTTTCTTGAAACAGCGAAGACATGGCCGGATAATACATTCAACCACCGCCGCGTGTCGAGCGGTGATTGCACGTTACCAACGCCACAAGGGGAAAATCCTTTTGCAGCAAGGGTGCCAGCGCGGCATAATCACCACCC
>CANIZT010000223.1 GCA_947471905.1 Verrucomicrobiaceae bacterium | reverse complement strand
TGCTACATAGTCGATACGCTTGTCCAAGGCGATGATGGCAGTGCAATGAAACACGAACACTACGACCTGATCGGCGACATCCACGGACACCACGACAAACTCACCACCCTGCTCCACAAGCTCGGTTACCTACCCCACGACGGCAGCTTTCATCACCCCGAAGGCCGCAAGGTCATCTTCCTCGGCGACTACATCGACCGTGGCCCCAAAGTTCGTGAGGTGCTTCACACCGTGCGTGCCATGGTCGAGGCCGGAGATGCTCTGGCGATCATGGGTAACCACGAGTTCAACGCGATTCTCTACCACACGCCTGATGGAAAAGGAGATTGGCTGCGTCCACGCCGACTGGACCGTGACAGCGGTCTGCGGGTTACGCTTGATCAGTTTGCCAACCATGAGGACGAATGGAGAGGATGGCTGGAGTGGATGCGTCGGCTGCCCATGTTTCTCGACTTGGGAGATTTGAGGGCAGTACACGCCTGCTGGGATACGCAGCGCATAAAGCGACTCGACGGCAAATGCCTGACCGACGATGAATTCCTGTTCGCCTGTGCCAAACGAGGTAGTAAACTCCACAGTGCGGTGGATCATGTGCTCAAAGGGCCGGAAATGGACATGCCTGAAGGCTGCCTCTACCGCGACAAGGAAGGCATTGCCCGGCGCTCGGTGAGGGTGCGGTGGTGGGACATACCGGAAACGGCCCGAGTCACGCACCTTGCCATGCCCACCCCCTTTGATGAACCCGGCGACGCCGATCCGCTCTACCTGCGCCGTGTACCCAATTACGGCCCCGATGAACCGCCTGTGTTCTTCGGCCACTACTGGATGCCTGCGTCTCACGAGAAAGCCCCACTACGCCACAACCTTGCATGCCTCGATTTCAGCGCTGCTCGCGAAGGCCCCATGGTCGCCTACCGCTGGAACGGTGAACGCGAACTGACACCCCTGAATTTTGTCACCACTACCGCTTGATTCCTATGACCACTCACACTGAACCAACCGTTTTGTGCAACGATAACACTCGGAAGGCGCGAAGCATGATGGACCAACTACGTGCCCTGAAGGATACCGCCACCGATCCCGAAGTCATTGAGGAGATTTCAGATGAAATGAACTGCGTCGCATTATCCTGGCAGATCCGCGAACTGTTTGATGAAGAGGTGGAAACCTCTCCGCAACTTGGATCTCAGTTGATCGCCAGAACACACCAACCGTGAGCCATAGTCCCGACGAAAATCGAGCCAGCATTGCCAAGGACAGCAAGAAGCTCGCGCAGATCGAAGCCTTCCTTGCGAAGGAGCAGGGAGCAGCAAAGTGGTGTATGATTCCCCCAATGCACAACCTACCGAAAATCGACTGGATGGAAGGACTGCCAGAACAACGCGAATTCCAAGACCACGAGTTGCCCCTGAACAAGGACGCACGCTACGCGATGAGCATTTCGCCCGCCTCGCTAAGGGACTCCTCCGGCCTGGTTCGGCCTTTGCGCGCAAAGAATTCGGGGTCACCCTCAGCATCTCAATACTCACTGCATTTCAACTCCCACACCAACAGCCCAGACATGAAACAGCCTCCGCAACTCCTAACCTTCAGCCATGCCGCCCGTGAGTGCGCTATGCAGATGATGCTCAACGCCACTTACATTCAGCGCGAACTACCCACACTGGATCTCCCCGAACAAACCAATGCAAAGATCAAGACGATGTGTGACTCACTCATCGACACGAAACACAATGTCATGACCGAGTTGTTCGAGCTTGCAGATGAGACCCAGACAGATGCTTCCAAAGTGCCGGGAAAAGTCCAACGCATCGTTCAATGGCTGTCCGAACCCATCGGCGAGATGCATGAACTGGTGATCGACTTGCAAACTTCCACTGGGACAGATCCCCGGTTGTTAAGGGTCTTTTTTCTCGTGACAGAATCAGCCACGAACATTCTCAATGCATTCAATTCCGTGAGCATGGCAGCGGATACCGTCTTAACGCATGAATGAACAAAAGCCGATGGCAACGGCTTGCATGTCAGGCGTTTGAATCCCCCCTCTTGGAGAACTGGGTGATGGGCTTCAAGTTGCGACGGTGATCACAATGACTGACAAACATCAGCGATCCCCAGTCGGCATGGATTGCCGTGCATCGTGGCCGCCCATCGGCGACCACCAGAACAACGCCCGCATCAACGACCCCGTCATCGGCCCATCACCGCCAAGACCATCGCCGGCGTCCCCGGCCTCGCCAGCGTCGTTAAAGAAGCCGCCCAACAAGCCAAACAACTCGGCGACCGCGCCGACCGCTCGTTCATGGCGACGAAGAATGTTGAATCTTCTCCAAACGATGGTAATGTTCCTCCCGATGATCGACGCCAACGGCCAACCTTTGACACGCGAGCAAACTCTGCAAATTCGCCGGAATTCGTCTCGCGGATTGTCCGCTGAACAAATCGGCGAGGGCGTCAAAAGGAACCGCCAAGCGAGACTCTCCACGGAAACCGAGCAGCCATTGCCGAGGAATACCAACGCCTCATCCGCTGGGCTAAAGAACAAGGATTAATTTTCAATCCAAAGCGGCTTGGACCGGAAAAGGAATGATGACGAATGAGTCAGGCAGTCCCATAAGCAGCACACCGAGTTTGAAGCGCGTGTCGAAATAGGCAGGGGCATTAGAGAAGTATCGGGCAAATGGGATGGTTCATGAATCGGCGGTTTCAACGACAGTATCCAGCCGTTCCTCGATTTCGCCTGCCAGCGCATCAAGGAGTTCATGCTGTTCCTCCGGCGTGAGTGTCGCAAGGACATGATCAAGCAGGGTCGTGGTGGAACGGATGAATTCGCGGGCGTTTCGTTTCATGGGGTAATGCACACGATCTTATTACATGGGGTCGGACATTTATGGGGGCATATCTGGCAAAATGTCACCATCACGTTTTGGCGTTCTTTTTCTTCACCCGGTAACAGCCCTTTCTGCCCACGCCGGTGAACTCGATTCTGTCTTCCAAGGCTTTGAGGTCACGTTTGGATGTGGATGAGTGAATGTCGTAATGCGCCTCAAAGTCGGCCCGCGTAAGCTTTCGCCCCTTCTGAAGTTGCTCCAGGAACCACGCCTGCCTCTGTGCTGGCGTGATTTCCACCGATTGGTTGGGTGCCACTCCGATCTTCTTTGCCGCACGAATCCAACCCGCCAATTCATAGCCACTACGACCGGTCACAATCACCGCATCGTCGTCCGCTTTCACTCCGGCTTTCTTGAGTTCCTGCACGACCTTGGAACGGAAGTCGCTGATGGCCTCAATGACTGCATTCTGACCACGCCGGAGTTTGAGCTGGTCTGCCAATATCTGGCTGGAACAAGCCCTGCGACGCCCCCTTTCCGTTTCTTCGCTCAGGACTTCGAGCACGCGGAAGATGGTCGCTGATTGGCTGGCGAGCTGGATGCCATCCAACAGCACTCCAATCTCCTTCAATTCCAATTCTCCACCTGCATAGGCTTTCAGTTCCGCTGGCTTTGACGAGCCGACAGCTTTCTTTCCTTTCGGTTTTGGATTGAGCACCAGTTTGACCGTATCCTCCAACTGATGCAGCGAGGGCTTGTGAATGAAGTAGTTCGCCCCTGCTGCCATCAAAGTGACCGCCGTGTCAGGTTTATCACCGCCGTGGGCAGTGATGACGATCACAGGTGTGGTCTCGTTGTGATCATCTTCTCGAATCTGTTCAAGCAGATTGCGCCCGACCTGGGTGGAAGTGGGTTTGCCTTTGCGCGAAGGCAGTTCGAGATCGAGCAGAATCAGGTCATAGCGATGCTTCTGCAGGCACTCGACGGCTGCAACTTGGGAATCCGCCGAGTCATGATCAAAGCCCGCTGAATCCATGCGGTCTTCGAGCACCTGCCGGATGGCGGGATCATCATCAATGATGAGCACTGACTTTTTCATACTGCTAAATTTGGATCAAGCGGGAGGCGAACCAGCACGGTGGTTCCCTTGCCATCCACACTTTCGATTTCCACCGTGCCACCGTGGAAGGAGACATAGCGTTGTGCGATGGGCAGGCCAAAGCCCGTGCCTCCCGGCTTGGAAGTCTTTCCAGGAATGAACTGGCGCACATCGCTCAATTCCTGCTCACTAAGTCCCATGCCATTGTCCACCACACGCAGTTCCAGCCATGTGCCATTCTGTGCGGCACCGATCTGAATGCTGCCCCTGCCATGCCTTTCATCATCCACGAGGATCGCCTCATGTGCATTCTTGATGAGATTTCGACACGCGAGCACGACCTGAGCGCGGAATGCCGGCAGCGCGAGTTCGACTGGAACAGTCAGGCATATCTCAATGCCAGTCGTATTGCAGCCGGTGGCGCTAAATTCACTCTGCACCATGGTCAACGCCTCCTGCACCATGCCAGCGAGTAGCTCTGTGTGCCTGACCTTCGCCGGAACCTGGCTGTAGAGGCGCATGTCGGCCAGCAGTTGCTCAATGAACTGCAGACTGTTGCGCAGACGCGGCCCGAGCCTGGCCGCAGCCTGCTCGCCATTGCCCTTGGCTGCTTCGGTCAGCAGGCTGTCCATATTGCTGCGCATGGCCGTGAGCACAGCGCGCATTTCATGAACACTGGCACCGACCAACCCCTCATACAAACGCACGGCTTGATCCCGCACCACTTTGGCCACTTCAGTACCATGTGTGCGGGCGACACGCTCGATCTCGCTCTCCACCTTTTTCAATCCCCGCCCATGCCTGCGGTTGGTTACCTGCGAACGGCTACGACGTTCCAGCGCTTTTTGAGTGGCAGTGCGCACATAGTGATTGTCGTCTGCACCAAGTTGTCCGGCCAGCCCATGAAAATGCGTATCGGGCACCAAATGAAGAAGATCAGCCACAGCCTTGCGCACCTCCCACTTGCCATCCGTTGCCAAAATGCCAAGAACGAGTACGGCCGATGCTGGCAGTTTGTCACGACGGCCCATGCCTGCGCTGATCCTGGCCGCAAGCGCGACCTTCTCACTCCAGGGGAGCGAATCAGGGTTTTTTTGAAGTTGAGCGCAGACAGCGGTGAGGTTCATTTGCGTCCGACGCTATAACGATTTCCGCGCTTAATAAAAGCTTCCTCACCACCTTCCAGCAGAGTGATGATCTGATCACGGCAGGCATCCACGCCCCCCGTCCTGGCTGCCCGACCGTGGTCGCCATCGGATTCCATGACCGCAACGCAGCCTGCATCACCAAGCACCGGAATATTGGGGTTGTGCGTGATGAACACAAGCTGCCGCGTCTGTCGCGCCTGAAGAATCTTGCTGACCACAGTCTGGAAGATGAAACGGTTGTCGAGATTGTCTTCCGGTTGGTCGATGAGCAGCGGATTGATGCTGTCGAGCAGTAGAATGGGCAGGATGGTGGTGCATTTCTGACCGGTGGACAGTGTGCTGGAATCCTTGTAGCCCGAACCATCCTGCAACTCGATGGTTGGCTGATCTCGCAAAGACACTGACTCCAATTCAGCCAATCGCACCGGTTGATTGAATGCCTGGATCACCTTGGCAGCCTGCTCCGCGTTCAAATCCCCATGCTCCATGAGAGCATTGCTGTCCGCAGCACGAACGAAGTTGGCGAGTTGTGCGGGTGGGACCATCTGCACCAACTTCTGGGCGACAACGCCATGGCGCATGTTCATTGGCTTGAGATGCTCCTCCAGCAGTTCGCGATAGCACTCATTGTCGCCGTCCTGCACCAGCGTCACACGAATCGTAGGATCCAGGTCGCGATTGAGGCGGTCGGCGATGTCCTTGCGGATCTTGAAACGCGCATCTCGCAGCTCCGAATACTTCTGCATCAGCGCCGCCTGTTTTTGTTCCAGGCGTGTGATCTCAGTTTTGGCTTCCTCACCCACACGGACCGCGTCGATCAATTCATTGCGACGACGGTCAAGTTTGGCGCGTTCCGCCGACTGCTCTTGGAACTGCTTGTGCTTTTCGATCACTTCGCGGAAGGCGAGTTCCTGGCTGGCCTGCATTTCGGCCAGGCGTTCTTGGAGGCCACTCTGGGCGGCCAGTGAGGCGTCCACTGTGGCGACCACCGATGTGAGGTGTTCGTCCGCATGAAGAGATGCCTGTTTCAGATTGTCCACGATCTGCTGCATCAGCGGGCCATTGGCTCCGGCAAGCATCTCCTTGGTGAACTTGCCGGTGAGTTCCGACTTCAACCGCCCGGTCAACTCCTCCACACTGAGCCGAAAACGAGTCATCACCTCAGTGGCCACACGTGCAGCACGCGCTTCACGATCACGCAATGCCTTGGCCTCATGCGCTTTGTTGACCTCCTCAGCGGAATCACTGCCACCTGCGGTCAGCGCACGCAGTTTTTCTTCCAAATTAGGCAGCTGTTTGAGTTCTTCCTGAAGAGTTTGAAGACGCAGGCGCGCAGGTTCCGTTTGCCTTGCCGCGGACACGATGGACTCACGCATTTCATCAATCTGCCAGTCGTATTCATGCACTGCCACTGGTGCAAAGCTGTCGATGAGATCGAGTTGGAAACGTTTCTGGTCAGCGATGCCCTCCACTTCGTTCTGACTGAAGATTTCTGCGCGGAAGAACCCGCCAGTGGAGAGTTTGATGGCAGTGGGGTTGCGCTCGTTGTCCAACACGAGGGATTCTTCGCCTACTGCTCGCGTGATGATGTAGCGCAGCCCGTCAGTAGTCTCGACTTCGAGTTCAACGCGGCCGCCGTTGAGATTACCGGCAATGAGATTGTCGATGCGGCGGCGGGCCGTGGGCGATAAATCACGACGTGGCAACTGGTCCAGCGCGTAGCGGATCAGTTCCAAGATGGTGCTTTTACCGGTGCCACGAGCCCCAATGATGCAGGTCAGACCGGTGTCAAAGGACAGGGTCAGTCCATCAAGAAATCCGCCGATAACGCGGAGGGAGAGAATGCGGTTGGCTTTCATACCCTGCATACATTGCAGCCATAGCAGGAATGGCGAGCAATGAAGTGACCAGTATCACATCCCATATGGGTGAGTGACACCGGTGTCATTGCTCCATGTGGGGCCAACATGGTGCCCATATGGGATCACGATTCCAATATCGAACCCATAGCCATGACACTGGTTGGCATGAGTAAATCGGGGCGTCGCAATCAGCGGCATTTGACACCCCGAACCCGACACAAACCTCATGCCTAAACTTCTCCCCCACTCTCGCATTCTCAGCCAGGCCGATGTCTATCGGCTGCTGGGCCGGCAGACGGCTGATGACGCCTTCCGCAACGGCTGGCTAAAGCCCTGTTGCCTCAAAGACGTGCCACGCGGCCCACAGCGACGCCTGTTCGATCTCGAAGCCATCCGCCGCGTCGAAGACCGCCTCCTCGCCGGGGAATACCCCGGCCAAACGAAACAGTGATCCAGTC